>CAVHFE010000045.1:13546-16231 GCA_963635145.1 Oscillospiraceae bacterium | reverse complement strand
GGTTTTCTTGCTTCAACTGAAGCGGTGTGCCTTTCGCATCCCCGTTTCAATGTGGCTTCATAGTACGCCGCTGTTTTTCGAATGCAAGCGCAGAAACACGCCCTGAGCAGCGCAAAGCGCATGAACGGGTTCGAAACGTGTTCAGAACAAGTTCATAACGAAAAATGGTTACATTTTCCAGGATTTGGGTAATTTTTCGTACACATTTCCGTCATACGCGGCGCTTTTCGCAATAGTGTTTTACATTCATCAACGCCGCAGGTCAGAAGGGGGTTTTAAGCTCACTGCCCATTGAATTGTTAGGCGATTTCAAACGCTATCTACCACACTGAACGTAACGAAACCTCGACTTAGGGCAACTACGCCGCCGTCAACCCCAGCGAAGCCTTTTGATAATATGCGAAAAGCGGCCGAACCCTACCGCATCCGAAAGCAAGAAGGCGTGAAAAAGCCCTGCAGCACAAGGCTTACCCAAGCAGCCACTTCCAGGCTGGCTCCACATGAATCGTTCCCGATTCCGTCTTAAGAACCTCCTCAGTGTCCATCGTCACAAGGGTCGACTCGCTAATGCCGTATTTCTTCATACCCGCTTCCAGCGCAGACAGCTCACGTTTGCGGGTTTTATCAGATTCCATGCCAACGCTCACCTGAACAAGGCTGTACACATCCCCTAGCAAAGCATCCCCTGCTACAAAGTCCACTTCGCGCTGCTTACCTTCTTGCTCGAATCTCAATCGCGCTAACGAGCCCTTCCGCGCAACGGGTGACTCACGACGCAGTTTGTTAAATGCCGCAGTTTCCAACCGTTGGCCTAGCTCGTTTGCTGAAGAGCGCGAAAAGGATGCCATCATGCCAGGATCTACCGCATATACCTTGGAACTACTTCTTGAATTCTGGGAAATGGATCGACTCAGTTCATCCACAACAAAGATCAAGTACGAATCTTGATAGTACGAAAGCAAGCTTGAAAGGGTTCCGCGGGATGTACTTACACCACGACTCTTAAACTCATTCACAACCTTGTTAACAGAAACCTCGCGCGCCGAAGAGGCTAGGCATCGTGCAAGGAACGCAGTGGCCACCTGCGGTGTTCGCAAGTTGTAGCGCTCGATAACATCCAGAGCAACCGTTCTGTAGGCATACTCCTGTAGCAGCAACGCTCCATCTGCCGGTGAAAGACGAAGAGGAACGAAGTATCCACCTCGCTCCAGGTAGACATTCAAAAGGTTCCTAAGCAGCGCTTGGTCCTTCGATGAAAAGCCATCTTCAGCCTGATAGTGAACGCCGCCCTTGTATCGCACAAACTCAGAGAAGCTCATCGGGAACAGCTCACGGGAAAGGGATCTGCCCCTGAATTCAGAAGCCAGCTCCGCAGAAAGCATGCGCGAAGAAGAGCCCGTTACATAAATGGTGGCTTTATTCGAGTCGATGAGCCTGCGCAGGAACAGGCCCCAATCAGGGACCTCCTGTATCTCGTCGAAGAACAAGAAGGCACCCTGGTCTTTCGCCGTAGGATGCAGGGCATAAAAGGTGTCCACTACATCCGCAAGCAGCTCTTTTCTATACGGCTTAAGACGTTCATCCTCGAAGTTGAAATAAAGGATGTTTTCCTTGCGGTAGCCAGCATTTACGATATCGTGCATTTCCTGAAACAAACGATACGTTTTGCCGCAGCGGCGTGTTCCCACCACAACCTGCGCAAGGTTGCCTCTATTAGGTTCTTGGATAGGGAGAAGCGCCAGATCGCGTTTGAATACTTCTGGGATCCCCTGATGTTCAAAATCAAGAATCTTCTCTTGGACCAAAGCATTAACCGGCATGCTTAACTCCAATCTTGCAAAGCTATCTTGCAAGATATTCTATTTCTTGCAAAGCTATCTTGCAAGATTAGCACGTTGCCTTATTTGCTCGGCGCGCTGATACCCCCGCCCACTTCCGATTACAAAAAGGGTCAATACAAACGAAGGCCTCCAACCATGTGGTTGGAGGCCTTCTAGTAAGGCTATTTAAAGCCTAATGCCTATCGAGCGATAAAGCTCTTTAGCGAAGGTCGCCCTTGCGCGAACGGCGATAGAGGCCAATCACGCCGGCGGCGCCTGCTACGGCAGCGCACAGGCCGAAGATAGGAGCGGAGTCGCCAGTCTTAGGCGTGGAGTCCTTCTTGGTTTCGGCCTTCGGCTCTTCCTTTGCGGGCTCGGTGTAGGTGTTGTTGAACACAGCGCCATCACCAGAGACCTTTGCATCGAGCTGACCCTTGCCGTTGTCGGTAACCACAACGGTTACGTCGTAGGACTTGGTGTCGTACGACACATTGGGCTGCTGGTCGTTAAACTCGGAGATCGTGAACTTGTACTCGCCAGCTGCGGTGAACTCGTGGGTGAACTTAATGTTGCCGTTGGCGTCGTTCTTCGCGGTCTCGACAACGTTACCGTCGGAATCCTTCAGCTGGAAGATGAACTGGCCATCGGCCAGGTCCGCACCGGAAAGCACCTTGGCAGCACCAAAGGCAACCGTGGTAGAGCCGGCCTTGTAGGTGTTGTTGAAAACGCCGTTGGTCACGTTCGGGGTAGCCACAAGTTGGCCCTTGCCGTTGTCGGTAACCTTCACGGTAACGGTGGCCTCGTGGGTGTCGTAGGTAACGCCCTCGCCGTCAGTGCCCTGCTCGGTGATGGTGTACTCATACGT
>CAVHFE010000045.1:0-12724 GCA_963635145.1 Oscillospiraceae bacterium | reverse complement strand
GAAGGTGAACTCACCAGAGTTGAGGGCGCGGCCCTCGAGGTTCTTGGCAACGTTGACGTCGGCGGTCACGGAGTAGTCGACGTCCCCAACCGTGTAGGTGTTCACAAAGCCGGCGATATCAGAAGCCTTAGCGTCGAGCTTGCCCTTGCCGTTGTCGGTAACGGTAACCGTGAAGGTCTTGGCCTCGGAGTCGTTGGTGACGCCAGCCTTGCGACCAGACTCGGTGATGGTGTAGTGATACGTGCCAGCCTTGTCGAAGGTGATCGCACCGAAGGTCACGTTACCGGCAGCATCGTTGGTGACGATGCGGTCAGCGGGGAGCGGGCCGTCGGTGGAGCTGATGGTGAAGCTGAAGTCACCAGCATTGAGCGCAGGAGGCGTAACGCCGTCCTGGGTGGCCTGGATCACCTTGGTGGTGGTCAGGGTTTCGATGGTGGTGGACTTAGCCTCATAGGCGTTCTTGAAGGTCACGTCGTCCGGCATCTTCACGTCAGCGACAAGCTGACCCTCGTTGTTGTCAGTCACCGTGATGGTGATCTGCTTCTTACCCGTGGTAACAGCGGAGACGCCGCCGGGCAAGCTGCTGGTGTCCTCAGAAACCTCGTAGGTGTAGACGCCCGCCTTGGTGAAGGTGATATCGCCGAAGGTGACGCTGCCATCAGCCGCGTTGGTGACGGTGGTCTTCTCGGGCAGCGGAGCATTGTTGTTGCTCGTTGCCTCGATCTGGAAACTGAACTCGCCGGCCTTCAGATTGCGGCCTTCGAGCACCTTCGTGAAGTTGAAGTTGGTAGCGCCATCGACGGTGACGGGGTCAGCCTTGTAGGAGTTCTTGAACACGCAAGAAGTGCCGTCGGCGTAGGAAGTGCTGGCCACGAGCTTGCCGGCCTGCTCCGTAACCGTGACGGTCACGACAGAGGTGTGCGTATCGTAGGCGTAGCCGGCTGGAGCAGTGCCCTGCTCGGTTACGTTGAACGTATAGGTGCCGGCAGCCTTGAAGGTCACAGCGCCGAAGGCGAAGGTCTTGGTCTCGCCGTCCCCAGCACCCGAGACGGAAGCGGTGTCCGCACCCTGAGCGATAACTACCTTGTCGCCATAGTTCTTGGCGGCAGCAAGCTTGAAGTTGAACGCAGAGGTCATGTCGTGGCCGGTCAGGGTCTTGGTGCCCTTGATGGCGGTATCGCCCTCGAGGGTCACAGGCCAGGTCTCGTGCGTGTTAGTCACGGTGAGGGTGCCGGAACCGGAGACAGCGTCGCTGTAGGCGGTGTTGTACTTGTAAACAGCGTTCTCAACCACGGACCACGTAATGTTGCCCACGCCGGCAGGGACGATAACGTCCTTGGTCCAGTTGTTGGCTGCGGTCAGCTTGAAAGCATCGCCGTAGTTCTGGCCGTCCTTCTTCAGCTGGACGGTGACGGAAGCGGGAAGAGTGGCACCGTCGGTGTTCTTCCACTCCTTCTTCACGGTCACAGTGTCTACGGGAACCTTGATGGTCGGCTTCTCGTAGCCGTCAGACTTCTCATCGGAAACCTGGTCGTCCTTGCCGGTCTCCTTAACCACGGTCTTGTAATAGACCTTGGTGCCGTCGGCATTGTTGGAGGGAAGCTCAGTCAGCGCGCCAGCCTCCATGGCAGCATCGTACGCGGTCTGGTTCGGCTTGACCTTGAAGGTCATCGAGTAAGTGGCACCATCGGCGAGCTCACCCTCAGACGAGAGATCCCAAGAGACCGTATCGCCGTCCACGGTTGCCTTGGGGGCTTCAGCCCAAGCGGAGCCGTTCTTCTGGTAGGTGACGTTAACGATCTCGCCGTTCTCGCCCAGACCGTCAACATACTTAGAGAGCTGGTCGACGATCTTCACGTCCTTGTAGGACGCGGACTTCTTGATGGACTGAGCAATCTGCTCAAAGGCCTTCTTGAGGCTCTCCTCAGACGTGCCGTCGAGATAGGTGCCCTTCGTGTCGTTTGCGAAGCCCTGCATCTTGGTGGCAGATTTGTCGGCGCTGACTACGAACATGCCGACGGAGGCACCGCGCTTGTTGGCCTCGTCCTTGGCGGCACCGTAGTCCCAACCGTTGCGATCGGAGGAGCCTTCGCCGTAGACGCCTTCGCCCCAGTTATAGTCCCGCGCCCGATCATCGTACTTGCTGTTGCGGTACGTGGGGTCGCCATCAGAGAGGAATACGATGTACTTCTCGACGCCATCGCGGCCCGTGGAAAGGCCGTTCGCGATCGAGAGGCCACCTTCCCAGTTCGTTCCCTGGTTGTCCTGGGCCCTCGAAGGCACGCTGTCGTTAACGGCGTTCGCGCTCGTGGTCCAGTTTTGGACCGTCTGCGCATGAGTGCCGAACGTGACCACGGACATCTTGATCTGCTGGTTCTCCGGCAGCTTCGAGTTGGCGTCGGTCAGAAGGGTGTCCGCCAGGATCTTGGTGGCGTTCTTCGCAGCCTCCATCTTGGAGGTCCGGCTGTATCCGCCGATGCCTTTGTTCATCGAGCTGGAAACGTCTACGACAACCACGACGTCGACGGGCTTTCCGGTCTCGGACTGCTCGGAAGCGCCCTGGACATTGAGCGTCAAATCATAGGTGCCGTCGTCATTGGCCTTAATGGTTTTGTGATGCACGGGAGCCTGATCGGCGATGTCCGCATAAGCCGCGGACGGCGCAAAGGCTGTCACGCCAAGCAGCGCGCAAAGCGCCACGGCGATTACTGCAACCCCCCCCCACATCTGTTTTCCGATTCGACCGAACAATCTCATGCGACCACTCCCTGCCTTTACTGCATTTATGCTGCCTTTATAGAACCAGACCGTTTATGTCACAGTTCCCCTTTATAGATCTTTTAAGTGTCACGGAGATTTTGTGTCGTGTCAATGGGCTTCATCCTTCTTTTTACCGACAATCGCGCCGTTTAACTGCCTTTAACCAGATCAGAAAGAGCAGCTCCCTGCTTTCTTGCCCCACATGAAACCCCTAAACCAGCACTGTTCGGCTCAATAGCCTGTCCGCATTTCTTTTTGCGCCTTCCGCCTTGCCGCACGACAGCTCACCGTGAACGCACAACGCTTAATAGCTCCCCTCACAAAGAAAGACCTCTGGCTAGCTAGCCAGAGGTCTTTCTTACATTACGCGTTTATTGCAGCTTGCAGGCTATTACACCATAAGAGCTTTCAGAAGGCGCTCCTAGTGGAAGCGACGACGCAGAGCCGCAGCGCCAGCAGCCGCTACGAGGGCAGCTGCCGCAACGGCGCACACACCATAGACAAGCGCGGAGTCGCCCGTCTTGGCAAGCACATCGCTGTTGCCGTCGGCCGTGGGCTTCGCGGAGTCATTGTCGGTGGACTCGGGCGTTGCCTTTACCTCGTGCGTGTTGGTGATGGTACCGCCGTTTTCAACGGTCGCATTGTCCGTGGTGTAGTCGTTGATGCTGGCCTGGGCAATCTCGTAGGCAACCTCGTGGCGCTCGCCCTCGTCGTTGTAGGCGTACTTGCGGAGGTTCTCGTACGTGACGGTGTAGGTGTCATCGCCGTTGTCGACTACGACCGGCTGCACCTCGGAAACCTCGCCATCAGCAGTGAGGGAGAGGAGCTTGGCGAAGTCTTCAGCGCTCGGGCGGATGCCGTCCTTGTTGGAGGAATCCTTCCAAACAACAGTCGCGCTTACATTGATGTAGGCGGGCTTGATGGTGAGCGTACCGGGGATGACCTTGATGTAGTTGTAACCGCAGATGTCGTCGCCGACGAGATACTCGTAGGTGTAGCCGCCGGAGACGAAGCTCCCAAGGCCCGTACGGGTCCCTGCGGTGTTGGACGTGTATGCGGCAGGAATCTGCTCAGGGTCGGTCGTGTAGGAAATGGCATACTCGCCGGGCTGCTCGCCAGCCTCACGGCTCAGGATAAATGCGGAGGGATCGATCTCGGTCGTGGGGTTGCCGTACACCAGGTTCAAGGCCTTCTGCAGGGTGGGGTCAGCCTCACCCTCGACCTTCTCGATGTTCAGTTCGGTAAGCTCGAACAGGGTGCAGGTATTGTGGCGGACGTATGCGTTCGCGTGCTGGGCGTAGCGTCCGATGTAGGTAATGCGCTCCCATACAAAGCCCGAGCTGACCATATCATCGTCGGTGCTTTCCCACGTGATGCCGGAGGCCGTGGGGACGTTGGTGCGGTCGCTCACGAAAGCGAAGCTGCGCGTAAAGTCTACGCCCTCTTCGAGCTCGGTGCCGTCTGCGTCCTTGACGGTGCACTTGTAGTGATGTGAGGCACCGTTGTAGTACTCAGTATGCGAGCCGGATGCCACAGGCGTCTGATCCGGGCTTGCCAACGCAGTTGACGGAAGGGCAAGAGCGAATGCAACAACCGCTGCGAACACTACAGCAAAAGCGGCGAAAGAAGCTCTACCCCCCCCCATTACAAATTTAGCCTTGTTCATGTAAACCTTCTTTCCTGCCCGTGGGCAGCTTTTGCGGCTCCCCCCCTAAGCAGGGTTGTAGCCATTACCTCGTATTGCATTAAGTTATCACAAATTGATGCCTTGGCAGAGACATCGGGAGAAAAAGACCAGGTTGGGCGTTTAGTCAACGCAACACTAAAAGCGGAATCCCCCACACATAAAGAAACCTCCCATTTCCTGTTTCCAAGAAATGGGAGGCGAGTCAGCTCTGCAAGTGCTTCGCTGGGCTTGCTATATGCCTGCCTTAGGCGTTAGTTCTTGCGGCGGCGTGCGGCCACTACGGCACCAGCAAGCGCGATCATCGCGACTGCGGCAACAGCCACAACAGCAGCCATCGGGATGGTGTCGCCGGTCTTGGCCATTACCGACTTGTTGTCGTCGGCCGGAGTGTCCGCCTCGGGGGCGGGCGCCTCGGTAACCGTCAGAGAGCCGAGCTCTTCAGTGACGGTGTAGTTGGCGAGGTCTGCCGTGCCGCCCTTCAGCTCGTAGGTGTTAGGCGAAGACCCAACCTCGGTCTGACTACCGGTGGTAAGGCCGGTAAGCGTGTCGTCGCCAACCAGGCCGGTCACCGTCATCTCCGAATTCGTCAACGGCTCGCCGTTGTACACCTTGGTAGCGCTGCCGGTAGTGATGTGCAGCGGAGCGGGCGTGATCTGGTAAGTCCTGGTCACCGTGCCGGTGTAGTTGCCGATACCGGTGATGGTCACCGTAACCATGCCAACGTTCTTGACGTCGTCGCTGAAGGAAACCGTGTAGTCGGTGCCCTCTTCAAGAGCATTGTCATCCTTGTCGGTAACCGTGGGCTTTTGCTCCTGGGCATAGCCGTTGTAGACAACATCGGGGAGCGTACCGATCTCGACGCCCATGTAAGCATCGGGGTCCTCGGGGTTGATGGACTGAGCCAGAACCGTAAGAGTTCCGAATTCTCCGTCTACTACGTTGTAGTTGTCAGACTTTGCAGTGCCGTTCCAGTCGATGGTATAGGCATCATTGGAAATAACGCCAACATTTGTCTGAGACTTACTGGTCACTACCGTAGCCGACTCATCGCCGACGAGCTCGATGCTGCCACCAGCCGTCAGAGGCTTGCCATCATAGTACTTCCAAGCGTCCTTGGTGTTTACCGTAGCGTTGCGCTTGCCGATGACCAGCTTGCCGTCCTCGGTGGAGACCTTGAACTGGGCGGTGACGTCGTTGCCGTCGGGGTCCACGACCTTGGCGGTGCCGGTGATGCTGTGGCCGTACTCGCCCGCGTCGGTTGCCACGGCGTCGTCGGCCGAAAGGCCCGTGACGGTGAAGGCGACACCCTTATCGTTGGTGTAGGCGGTGCCGGTCATGCCGGTGGCACTGTGCTCGTTGCCGTCGTAGGTCGCCTTCTCGGAGTTGGCCACGACCTTGACGACGTACTTGTCGGCGTCGGCGCGATCGGCGACGGTGAGGGTTCCGTTCTCGGTCTCGATGCTGTAGTTCTTGGTCTTGGTGCCGTCGTTCAGCGCGTAGGTGAACTCGTTCTCGCTGCTGCCGACGAGGGTCTGGCTGCCGGTCACGCTATAGGTCGCGCCCTCGCCGTCGACGAAGCCGTCGCCGGAGACGGTCACGGTGCCGTTGGTGAGCGGGGTGCCGTCGTAGGCCTTGCTGTCGTCGGCGGAGGTGAGCGTCACGCCGCGCTGGGAGATGGCCAGCTCGCCGTCGGTCACCACGAACCTGACGTTGCTGAAGTTGCCGTCGGTGTTCTTGAAGTCGGCGTCCTTCAGGCCCATCGCGTAGGTGCCCGCGTCGGTGCCGCTGACGCTGGCGCTGCCGGAGAACTCGACTGCGGTGCCCACGCTGTAGAGGGTGTTGTCAGCCGAGATGTCGTAGCCGGAGACGGTCTGCTCTTCGCCGCTGTACTTCTCGCCGCCCTTGTGGCCGGCGACGGTCACGACGACCTTTTCGGTCACCGGGGTGACGGTGAGCGTTCCGTTCTGGGTCTCGATGCTGTAGTTGTCGGGATTGGTGCCCTTGTTCAGCGCGTAGGTGAACTCGTTGTCCACGTGGCCGGCGTCGGTGATGGTACCGGTCACGCTGTAGGTCGCGCCCTCGCCGTCGGCGAAGCCGTCGCCGGAGACGGTCACGGTGCCGTTGGTGAGCGGGGTGGCGTCGTAGACCTTGCTGTCGGTGCCGGAGGTGAGCTTGACGCTGCGCTTGGCGATGGTGAGCTTGGCGTCGACGATATTGAACTCGACGTTGCTGAAGTTATCGCTCGTGTTCTTGAAGTCCGCGGCCTTGAGCTGCATCTCGTAGGTGCCCGCGTCGGTGCCCTTCACGCTGGCGTCGCCGCTGAAGCTGAAGCACTTGTCGGTGTAGAGCTTGTTGCTGCTCTTCACGTCGTAGCCGGTGGCGGTCTTCTCGGTGCCGTCGTAGAGGTGGCTGCCGCCGTGCTCGGTGATGGTCACGGTGACCTTGTCGGTCACGGGGCTCACCTTGAGCGTGCCGTACTTAGTGGTCACCTTGTAGTTGGTGTCGCTCAGGCCGGAGACGGTGAAGCGGTTCTCGCTCTCGCCCGCCTCGGTCTGGGCGCCCGTGAAGACGTAGGTCACGCCGTCCTTGTCGGAGTCGGCGATGCCGTCGTCGGCGACCTCGACCTCGTGCTTGGTCAGGGGCTGGCCGTTGTAGACCTTCTCAGCGTCCTTGGAGGTGATGGTCACCTCGCGCTTATCGATCTTGAGAGAGCCGTTCTTGACGGACACGGCGAACTGGGAGGACACGTCGTTGCCGGCCTTGTCCTCGACCACGGCGGTGCCGGACACTGCGTTGGTGTAGGTGCCCGCGTCGGTGCCCTTGGCGCCGGAGGCGGTGAGGCCGGAGACGGTGTACTCGTTGCCGTCGACCGTGAAGGTGGTGGCCTTCAGGCCGGAAACGGACTTCTCGGTGCCGTCGTACTTGTGATCAGCCGAGTTCGCCTCGACCTCGATCTGGTACTTGGCGGAGCGGCTCTTGACCGTCAGGGTCCCGGGCTGGGTGGTGACGGTGTAGTTGTCGAGGCTGGTGCCCTCCTTGGCGGTCCAGCTGCCGTCCTTGACGGTGCTGGGCGAGGAGCCGACCACGGTCTGGGAGCCCTCGATGGTCGCGGAGGCGATGCCCTGGCCCTCGACGAAGCCCCCGGTGGTGAACTGATCGGTGGTCAGGGGGTTGCCGTCGTATTCCTTCTCCGCGGAGCCGGCGGTGATGGTGGCGGGCTTCCTGTTGATGACCAGCTTGCCGTCCTCGGTGGAGACCTTGAACTGGGCGGTGACGTCGTTGCCGTCGGGGTCCACGACCTTGGCGGTGCCGGTGATGCTGTGGCCGTACTCGCCCGCGTCGGTTGCCACGGCGTCGTCGGCCGAAAGGCCCGTGACGGTGAAGGCGACACCCTTATCGTTGGTGTAGGCGGTGCCGGTCATGCCGGTGGCACTGTGCTCGTTGCCGTCGTAGGTCGCCTTCTCGGAGTTGGCCACGACCTTGACGACGTACTTGTCGGCGTCGGCGCGATCGGCGACGGTGAGGGTTCCGTTCTCGGTCTCGATGCTGTAGTTCTTGGTCTTGGTGCCGTCGTTCAGCGCGTAGGTGAACTCGTTCTCGCTGCTGCCGACGAGGGTCTGGCTGCCGGTCACGCTATAGGTCGCGCCCTCGCCGTCGACGAAGCCGTCGCCGGAGACGGTCACGGTGCCGTTGGTGAGCGGGGTGCCGTCGTAGGCCTTGCTGTCGTCGGCGGAGGTGAGCGTCACGCCGCGCTGGGAGATGGCCAGCTCGCCGTCGGTCACCACGAACCTGACGTTGCTGAAGTTGCCGTCGGTGTTCTTGAAGTCGGCGTCCTTCAGGCCCATCGCGTAGGTGCCCGCGTCGGTGCCGCTGACGCTGGCGCTGCCGGAGAACTCGACTGCGGTGCCCACGCTGTAGAGGGTGTTGTCAGCCGAGATGTCGTAGCCGGAGACGGTCTGCTCTTCGCCGCTGTACTTCTCGCCGCCCTTGTGGCCGGCGACGGTCACGACGACCTTTTCGGTCACCGGGGTGACGGTGAGCGTTCCGTTCTGGGTCTCGATGCTGTAGTTGTCGGGATTGGTGCCCTTGTTCAGCGCGTAGGTGAACTCGTTGTCCACGTGGCCGGCGTCGGTGATGGTACCGGTCACGCTGTAGGTCGCGCCCTCGCCGTCGGCGAAGCCGTCGCCGGAGACGGTCACGGTGCCGTTGGTGAGCGGGGTGGCGTCGTAGACCTTGCTGTCGGTGCCGGAGGTGAGCTTGACGCTGCGCTTGGCGATGGTGAGCTTGGCGTCGACGATATTGAACTCGACGTTGCTGAAGTTATCGCTCGTGTTCTTGAAGTCCGCGGCCTTGAGCTGCATCTCGTAGGTGCCCGCGTCGGTGCCCTTCACGCTGGCGTCGCCGCTGAAGCTGAAGCACTTGTCGGTGTAGAGCTTGTTGCTGCTCTTCACGTCGTAGCCGGTGGCGGTCTTCTCGGTGCCGTCGTAGAGGTGGCTGCCGCCGTGCTCGGTGATGGTCACGGTGACCTTGTCGGTCACGGGGCTCACCTTGAGCGTGCCGTACTTAGTGGTCACCTTGTAGTTGGTGTCGCTCAGGCCGGAGACGGTGAAGCGGTTCTCGCTCTCGCCCGCCTCGGTCTGGGCGCCCGTGAAGACGTAGGTCACGCCGTCCTTGTCGGAGTCGGCGATGCCGTCGTCGGCGACCTCGACCTCGTGCTTGGTCAGGGGCTGGCCGTTGTAGACCTTCTCAGCGTCCTTGGAGGTGATGGTCACCTCGCGCTTATCGATCTTGAGAGAGCCGTTCTTGACGGACACGGCGAACTGGGAGGACACGTCGTTGCCGGCCTTGTCCTCGACCACGGCGGTGCCGGACACTGCGTTGGTGTAGGTGCCCGCGTCGGTGCCCTTGGCGCCGGAGGCGGTGAGGCCGGAGACGGTGTACTCGTTGCCGTCGACCGTGAAGGTGGTGGCCTTCAGGCCGGAAACGGACTTCTCGGTGCCGTCGTACTTGTGATCAGCCGAGTTCGCCTCGACCTCGATCTGGTACTTGGCGGAGCGGCTCTTGACCGTCAGGGTCCCGGGCTGGGTGGTGACGGTGTAGTTGTCGAGGCTGGTGCCCTCCTTGGCGGTCCAGCTGCCGTCCTTGACGGTGCTGGGCGAGGAGCCGACCACGGTCTGGGAGCCCTCGATGGTCGCGGAGGCGATGCCCTGGCCCTCGACGAAGCCCCCGGTGGTGAACTGATCGGTGGTCAGGGGGTTGCCGTCGTATTCCTTCTCCGCGGAGCCGGCGGTGATGGTGGCGGGCTTCGGGCTAACCTTCAGTTCGCCGTCTTTGATGTCCTTATACAGAAGATCGGTAACGTCGGTGCCGTTGTACGTAACTTTGAGGCTGTCGCACTTGGCGGTTACGGTACCGTCCTTTACATCCTTTACGGATGCATTCGAAGATGCGTCGATCTCGCATCCGGCGATAGGATCAACCGTAACAGACGCACCATGGCTAGCGCCATCGTACACGCCGTTGTAGCTCGATACCTGGCCGGTGACGGTCTTGTACTTATAGGAAACCTTGAGTACAAGCTTGCCATCCTTGGTCACCGCACCCGTCAGAGCACTGTTCTCGTAATCGACATCAAGAAGTGCCGGGAAGTATTTTTCATCAACGAGCTGAGCCTTGATGTCATCCGCATCAATATAGGCAGTACCTTCGGGACCGAAGGCAGGAACAGTGTTGATCTTCTGGGCTTCGGACTTATCGGCGCTCTCGAGGTAGACCTCTACGGTGTAGGGGTAGCTCTTCTCGCTCGGGACATCAGAGAAGTTGGCCTGGAAGACGATCTCGTAGCGGCCCTTTTCTTTGTTGAAGGTCTGCTCCGCAGAAGAGACACGGATAACGTCGCCGGAATAATAGGTAGCGGCACCGTTCGCCCAGTTAATGAAGTGCTTGCCTTCCTGGGTGGGATCCGCAACACCCTCGGCGACCTTGAACGAGTTGGCATTGCTTACATTTGCTTCGCCGACCTGGGTGTCACCGTTCTTGTACACAGCCCATACATTGTTTTCATCTGGCTGACACTGAACGATGAAGCGGAGGTCGGTGGACTTATTGGAGCTAGGAATGGTGAACGAATAGTTATAGGCGGTGCCTTCCTTGGACACGGGGCTATTAAGCTTGGTGGCCGTAAGAGTCTCGCCAAGTACGCCATTGTTTACCAGCTGTACCTTGATGGTGGAAGCGTCGGTCTTATAACCATCAGCCACGTTGAAATAGACAGTGGTCGCAAGGCTATTGCTATTGCGCTCCGCGTAATTTCCGTTGAAGTCATCGGACTTCATGGAAAGGGTCTTGGAGGTCTTCGAAGCCTGAACGTAGGCCTTCTCGTCCTTGACGCCAGTGAGCTCCTTAGCCCAAACCTCGTAGGTGGTCGCGTTCTTGTGGTTCACGTAAACCGAAATGTCACCGGCTACCGTACCGCCGTTCACGTTCGTGATGGTAACGGTGTGTGTCGGGTAGGTATTGCTGCCGCTCCTCGAACTGCCATCATAGCTGACAGTAACTTTATACGAACCGATGGTCGTCTCGGCAGAAGAGCCCTTCGATGCGGTTGAGGGCAGGTTTACCGGGTAGGTGGTTTCACCGATGGTAAGCGTAAGGATGTTCAGGGCTTTGCTGGTAGTATCCCACTCGTTAATGCCCTTAATGGAAAATGAAACCGACTCAGAGGGCACGCCGTACTTCGACGAATACTTTATTGTGTGACTGCTGCCCTTGTAGCTATCGGCGTCAACCTTATCGTAGCCAGTCGGGCTGTAAGTGAAGTGGGTGTTCGAGCCCTGGAACGTGATGGTGTAGGGATCGTGGGCCTTCATTGCAACCGTGACGGTAGCATCGGCAGCAACGCCGGAGATCGTGTAGGCGCCATCCTTCTCGGAAACGGTGCCGTTACTGATAGATACGCTATCCACCGTATAGCCATCAACGGCCGTAGCAGTCATGGTGCCGGTAGCACCCTGCTTCACCGTTGAAGGCGCAACAATGTTTACGTACTTGCTTGCGTCAGAAGAAACATCTTTGCCGTCGATGGTCACCTTCGTAGAGATGTTGTACGACGTCACGGTCTGCGTGTAGTAGAAGTCGATGGTCACGCCATCTGCTAGGATGACCCCGCCAAGCTGGTCAGCAGAAGTCTTGACGAAAGTCTTGCCATCGGTCGTCTTGCCAACGGAATAGATAACCGAGTCGCCTGCCTTCACGTTCGGACGGTTACCGACGTAGCTCAGCTCAAAGCCTTTCGGGCAATACTTGGAAGCCAGATCGGCTGCGGTGCCCGCAGGAATCTTAATGTCCTCCGTGCCAATCTGCTCGCCAGCTGCGTTCAGCTTGACGATCTTGGCCGCAATGGTCTCTTCAGCGTTTTCGCTCTCGGAAGCCACATTGATTTGAGAGGTGTAGGTGCCAAGGCCATTCAGGCTGTAGGACTCTACGTCGTTCGAGCCCTCGTCTTGGAGATCGGCGTTTTCACCGCTGGCATCGCCAGTGGCGCCTTCCCCTTGGTCTTCAGACACAGCTGCCGCGTCGGCCTGACCCCCCCCATTTTCAGCAAAGCTGCTTGCGGGGGAAACCGCAGGCCAGCCGAAGCCGAGCATGACCACAGACATGGCAATGGCTATTACCTTGTGCCTGAGCGAGAAATGCTCTGTCATGCTTGCTGATGCTTTGCCACTAGTGTTATTGGCACTCATCACATTCCACCTCATCAATCGTTCCGTAGGGAAGCCCTCGCCGTTGGCGTTCCCCTACGGCATATGCCCCAATCGATTTCGAGCGCTGCGCCCTGCCAACCAGGCTGTTTTTGGGTACAGGTACACAGTGCTCCTACAGATAACACGTTCTCTACAATATCTGAAACACGTTTCGTTTACCAGCGGTAATTCGCTAGTTCTTCCACTTCTATCAGGGGGTTTCGGGCAAACGGCGCCTATACGATGCACGCGGCAGGTTTATCCGCGCGGAAAAGAACTGGAAATCGCTTTCCCAGCCCTGCTCTCTACTTCCGGCATCTTTTCGCAACAACCAAGCCATCGAACAGCTACTCCCACGTTTTACCCCGGGTAAAACGTGGGAGACTCGCACATAATACCCGGGGTAAAATGTGGTTCCTCGCACATTTTACCGGGGGAACTTTCTTTTCTCTCTGCATCAGCACGATGGCAAACACCTATCTGGCCTGGTGAAAGTCGCGATTTTCACCGAATTGCGCAAAAACTTCCGGCGCGG
>CAVHFE010000044.1:0-16310 GCA_963635145.1 Oscillospiraceae bacterium | reverse complement strand
TGACGTCCTTGCTGCCGAGATACACGCGAGACTTGGACTGGACGAACTCGAGCTTCGAGTCGAGCTTGTCGTAGAACTTAGTCGTGGCGAAGGTGGCGAGCATGTCCTTGTAGAAGGTGGGCATCTTGCGGGTGATGGTCACGAAATGGTTGTGAACGAGCCTAAACGATTCACCTGAGTTTGCACCGCTTAAGTATTTTTTACAATTACAAAACACCAGATAACGTATTATTTCTGGCAAAGACTGCAGTAGGGAATCGGCAATACTGCAGTCGAGATTGAACGCATGTCACCCGTCCGAGGGGAGTTTTGAGCATGAAAAACGAAAACGCGCGAAAATCCTTAAATTTCTTCAGCTTGTCCGCGCTTGCGGCTTTTGCGATCTTTTTGGCGATTGCGACTTGCTGCCCTGGGTTGGCTTTCGCCGAGGATTCTTCCGGTTCGTCCGAGGAAGCTTGCAACGTCACGATTTCGGGCACGTACCACCAGACCGAGGCGTACTCGATGCTTGCCATGGTGAATAATTTTAGGACAGCCACGCCCGACACGAACGATGGCAACACTCCTTGGCTGATTGACGAGAGCGGCAACAAGAAAGCAGTCAATGGGCTGAGCGCGCTTAAGTGGGACTACGGTCTGGAAAAGCTCGCTATGAAAAGGGCGGCCGAGATCGCAGCTAAATTCGCTCATACGCGCCCGAACGGCGAAGACTGTTATTCCGTTAACGGCGATTTCTCCTTTGAGTCTGAAATCTGGGGTGAAAACATAGCTATGGGTCAAACCTCCGCTGAAAAGGCTTTTGTTGCTTGGCGAGAGGACGATAAGGCTTATAGCGGCCAAGGCCACCGCCGGAATATGCTCAGGGATTGGACTCGGAGCAACACGGATGGTCGTATTGCAATTGCTTGTTTTGAAGCTGATGGCATTTGCTATTGGGCAATGGAGTTCGGCGTGTCCGATGTGACCGGGGGGGGTCATGTTGATGGTGATCAGGATGTCGAAATTTCGCTGTTGCCAAGCCAGGTTAACCTTTCGGAGGTGGACTCGATTTCAAAATCGGCCAAGGTCGGCAATGTAATTACCGCTCCCGATTCGATTGATTTAACGGTCTATTCCTCTAGTAGCTCCAAATATTTCGCAGCTACTCTTTCCTGTTCGTTGAATGAGCAAAGCTGGAAGCTTAAAGAGGGTAGCGGTGTTGCCTCAATTGATGGGTTCAAGATAAGCGCGTTGAGCCCTGGCACCGCAACTTTCGAGACAACGGTGCTGGGCAAAACCGTAAGCATGGTCGTAACTGTTAAGGAAAAGGCCACGCCGGTTATAACGGGTATCCCCAGCTCTAAAAAGGTTGACCTTTCTGAGGGGGCCTTCCCGCTCGATCTTACCTGCGACTCCGACGGCGCCAGGGGCTTCAGCTCCTCCGACGAGTCCGTCGCCACCGTGGACGGCGACGGCAAGGTGACGCCCAAGAGGGCCGGAACCACGAACATCACCGTGACCTACGGCGAGACGGACGACTACAAGGCGGCCAGCGCCACCTGCAAGGTGACCGTCCTCGACAGGCTCGATCCGACGCTGACCCTGCCCGCCGCGGTCGAGGCGAAGCTCTCGAAGGGAGCCTTCCCGCTTGAGCTCATCTGCAACTCCGACGGCGCCAGGAGCTTCAGCTCCTCCAATAAGTCGGTGGCGACCGTGTCCTCCGACGGCAAGGTGACGCCCAAGAGGGCCGGAACCACGAACATCGCCGTGACCTACGGCGAGACGGACGACTACAAGGCGATACGTGCAACTTGCAGGGTGACCGTGGTCGATGATTCGACGACCATTGTTCCTGGCAGCAAAGACAATGTGGCGGAATACGTACCAGACCAGTCCGATGAAATCTATTACATGGTGTCTTACGATGTGTATGCTCCTTCCAAGACCTCGATCACGAAGCTGGCCAAAGCCAAGAAGGCCTTCACGGTGAAGTGGAAGAAGAAGTCGGGCGTGGCGGGCTATCAGATTCGCTACAGCCTGAAGTCCTCCATGAAGGGCGCGAAGACCGTGACGGTGAAGTCGGGCAAAACAACCTCGAAGAAAATCAAGAAGCTCAAGAAGAAAAAGAAGTATTACGTGCAAGTGCGCAGCTACAAGCTAGTGGACGATTGTGTGTTGTGGTCCGATTGGTCTGCCAAGAAGAGTGTGAAGACCAAGTAGCCTCATCTGGAAATGGCGGCATGGAAAAGCGCTGCTAGTGGGAATTTGCGAAAGTTCCTATGAAAAAAGACATCTGAATGCTCTTTTTCGTATGAATAATGACATCCAATTGCTCTTTTTCATAGGAATGACTTAAACTCTTAGCAGAAAAAGACACGATAGCATTTCATCGTTCGCAACCGGAGGGGACCCATGCGCAGAGACGTCCTTGATAGTTTGGAGGCATGGAAGAACAGCTCCAATCGCAAGCCTCTTGTTATCACAGGAGTTCGTCAATGTGGGAAAACCCACGTTATGAATGAGTTCGGCAGCCTGTTTTTCAAGGATGTGGCCTACGTTAACCTGGAGCGGGATAGCCTGGCCGCGTCGGTTTTCGATCTTTCGCTTGACCCTGCAAAGGCCATCGCGAACCTTTCGGCTTTGTCTCTTGGCAAGCCTGTTGTTCCGGGCAAGACGCTGCTTATCCTCGACGAGGTTCAGGCTTGCCCGCAGGCTCTAACGGCTCTCAAATACTTTTACGAGGATTTGCCCGAGCTTCACGTCATGTGCGCCGGCTCTCTTCTTGGCGTTGCGCTGACCCACGAGAATATTTCCTTTCCCGTGGGCAAGGTCGATCGGCTGCAAATGTACCCCATGAGCTTCGGCGAGTTTCTTGCGGCTACGCAAGGGCAAAGCATCCGAGACGTGCTTGCCGAGCTTCCCCTTGATAAGCCTCTTCCTGATGCTTTGGCTAAAACCCTTGAGGCGGCGTATAGGGATTTCCTTATCGTGGGCGGCATGCCCGAGGCGGTGCTGAGATGGGTGGAATCCTCCGATTACGCCGAGACGGAGCGCGTTCAGGAGGGCATATTGGCCGACTACGAGGCCGACTTCGCAAAGCATGCGCCGGTGAGCGAGGTTGCCAAGCTTGCTTGGATTTGGGCTTCGGTGCCAAAGCAGCTGGCCAAGGAAAACAACAAGTTCATTTTTTCCCAGGTTAAGGAAGGTAAGCGCGCACATGAGCTTGAGAACGCCCTTCAATGGCTGGTGGCGGCCGGTTTGGTGCACAAGCTGGAGCTCGTTAGGAACGCCGAGTTGCCCTTGAGCTTCAATGCCGACGCATCTTATTTCAAGGTGTTCATGGCTGACGTGGGGCTTCTGCGCAAGATGTCGAACGTTCCGTACCGGGCGCTGCTCGAGCCGATGCCGGCCTACGCGCGTTTTCGCGGTGCGTTTACCGAGAATTACGTGCATAACGAGATGCTCTCTCAGGGCATCAAGCCGTATTTTTGGCGTTCGGGGAACTCCGCCGAGGTCGATTTCGTTTTCGAGGACGACGGGCACATCGTCCCCGTTGAGGTTAAGTCGGCGGATAACACAAGGGCAAAGAGTTATCGGATTTTTTGCAAGCGCTATGGCGTTGAGCGGGGTTTCAAGCTTTCCCTGAAAAATCTTGCGGTAAACAAGGAGGCAGACGGCTGCGAAACGGTGAGCCTGCCGTTGTACCTGGCTTGGCGTCTGCGCGGGTAAGGGGCGTGGGTCGCGGGCCTGCCGCCCTGCGCTCCTGCAGCTAGCAAACCCTCGCCATCTGCCGCCAGGCATGTCCACATCCGGCGGGGCCTTTGTCGCCCCGCGCTTCGCAAAAGCCGTCTTTTCCTCTCCTTTGCGTCCTTGACGAAACCTTGATGAAGCGCGAGCCACACTTTGCTTCGTCTTTGCCCTTCCGTGACTGCCCGTTTCCTTGCCTTTCCTTTAATTGTTGGTGCGCGCAAGTGCATGAGCGCGCTGTCATCGCACGCAACTGCAAGCGGTGGCCATCAACATTCGAGAAAGGAAATTCATGCGAGCAAAATCTGTCCTCGCAGCGGCATTCGCACTCGCCCTCGTCGGCGCATTCGCCCTTGCTGGCTGCAGCGGCTCCAACGGCAACTCCGGCAGCTCTTCGAGCTCGGATAGCAAGGAGCTCTCCGGCACGGTTGCAACCAACGGCTCCACCTCAATGGAAGAAGTCATCGGCTCTTTGTCCGAGCAGTTCATGAGCGACAACTCCGGCGTCACCGTCACCTACGACGCTACTGGTTCCGGCACTGGCGTCGAGTCCGTCGGCAACGGCACCGCCGATATCGGCCTGGCCTCCCGCGACCTTAAGAGCGAGGAGAGCGGTCTTACCGCCACCACCATCGCCAAGGACGGCATCGCAATCATCGTTAATGAGAAGAACGACCTTGACGATTTGACCATCAAGCAGATTGCCAGCATCTTCACTGGCAAGGTTAAGAACTTCAGCAAGGTCGGCGGCAGCAACTCCGACATCGCCGTCATCGGCCGCGAGGCAGGTTCCGGCACCCGCGACGGCTTTGAATCCATCACCGGCACCGAGGACTCCTGCAAGCTTTCCCAGGAGCTCACTTCCACGGGCGCTGTGATCCAGGCCGTCCAGAACTCCAAGAACGCCATCGGCTACGCATCCTATGCATCCGTTAAAGACCAGAAGGGCATCAAGATCCTGAAGGTTGAGGGCGTGAGCATTTCCGAGGACACCATTGCCGACGGCTCCTACAAGATCCAGCGTCCCTTCAACCTGGTGACCAAGGACGGCACCGAGCTTTCCGACGCTGCTCAGGCCTTCTTCGACTACGCAACTTCTGCTGATGCCGCCGATCTTATCACCGAGGCTGGCTGCGTCCCCACCGCAAAGTAAACGGAGATAATCTTGGCTCGATTCAATAAAAGAGCCGCATTGGAAAACAGCGTGAAAGCGCTGTTTTCTTTATGCGGGCTTATCTCGGTGGGCTTTGTTTTGTGCATCTCGGTTTACCTGGTGGTCTCGGGCATCCCCGCCATCCAGAAGATCGGCTTGGTCGACTTCCTGCTGGGCGAAACCTGGGCTCCCACCAACTCTACCGAACCTGCCTATGGCATCCTGCCCTTCATCTTGACGAGCATCTACGGCACGGCGGGCGCGGTTTTGTTGGGCATTCCGCTGGGCGTTTTGACCTCGATTTTCCTGGCGAAGGTCGCACCGCCCAAAATGGCCGCCGTGGTGCGCTCCACCGTCCAGCTGCTGGCGGGCATTCCCTCGGTCGTTTACGGTCTGGTGGGCATGATCGTTTTGGTGCCGGCCATCCAGGCGCTCTTCAACCTTACAAGCGGCGCAACCTTGGCGGCTGCCATCATCGTGTTGACCATCATGGTTTTGCCTTCGATTATCAACGTATCCGAGACCGCTCTTGCGGCGGTTCCCGCAGAGTACGAGGAAGCCTCGCTCGCCTTGGGCGCAACCGACATGGAGACCTTCTTCCGCGTTAGCCTGCCCGCCGCGAAGAACGGCATCGCCGCCGCCATCGTCTTGGGCGTGGGCCGCGCCATCGGCGAGGCCATGGCGATCATCATGGTTTCCGGCAACGTTGCCAACATGCCCGGCCTTTTGGACCCGGTGCGCTTCATGACCACCGCCATCGCCTCCGAGATGTCGTACGCCGCCGCAGGCTCGCTGCAGCGCGAGGCCCTGTTCTCCATCGGCTTGGTTTTGTTCCTATTCATTCTGATGATCAACGTGTTCCTGAATGTTTTCGTGAAAAGGAGGGGCTAGACCATGCAAAGCACGAACTTCAAGGCCTTCTGGCCCGGAGTTGCGACCGGTGCTGCTGCCGGCACTTCGGCGAAGATGTCCGTTGCAACAAGGATGCCCAGCGCAAGCCTGGGCGCTCCGGCGAAAGGGATGCCCCTTGCGACGCCTGTCGTGGATGCTGCCAACGCGCCCGTGCCGCAAGGCGAGAGGGTTTCCGCCAAGCGCAAGCTTTGGAATGCGGGCGCCAAGGTTTTGGTGTGGGGCGCAGGCCTTACCACGGCGCTGCTTTTGCTGCTGATAATCGGCTATATCGCTTACCGCGGCATTCCGTGCATCACCTGGGATCTGCTTAGCACGCAGACGAGCTATCGCGCGGGCACTATCGGCATCTTGCCCAACATCCTGAATACGCTGTATTTGATTATCGTTGCCATGTGCATCGTCTTGCCCTTGGGCGTTGGAGCGGCGGTCTACCTTACCGAGTACGCCACCAACCGCAAGCTCGTCGCTGTGATCGAGCTTGCCACCGAAACTTTGGCGGGCATCCCCTCCATCGTCTTCGGCCTGGTGGGCATGCTGATGTTCGTCCAGTTCCTGGGGCTTAAGCAGGGCATCCTGGCTGGCGGTCTGACGCTGGTCATGGTCACCATCCCCACCATCATGCGCACCACGCAGGAAGCGCTGCGCTCGGTGCCGGATGCGTATCGTGAGGGCGCCCAAGCGCTCGGCGCAGGCAAGTGGCGCACCATCCGCACGGTCGTTTTGCCCAGTTCCATCAACGGCATCTTGTCGGGCTGCATTCTGGCCATCGGCCGTGTGATCGAGGAGTCGGCGGCCTTGCTCTTCACCGCGGGCTTCGGCCTGGTGCTGAACGACTTCATAACCTCGCTCACCTCGTCGTCTGCCACCCTGACCGTCGCGCTTTACGTGTACGCCTCCGAGCGCGGCGAGATCGACGTCGCCTTTGCAATCGCTTTTGTCCTTTTGTGCCTGGCCTTCTGTATCAACTTCTTGGCGAAGTTCGTGGGCAACAAGCTGAAGAAGGATTAAACGACGAAGCCCGAGCGTGCTTCTTATCTAACTTATTAAAGGAGTTAAGTTTTATGACCGAACCGGTTTTGGACCGAACCCAGCCCTCCATCCTCGAGGCGTGCAAGCTCAACCTTTGGTATGGCGACAACCATGCCCTGCACGATATTGACATGAAGATTCCGCGCAATCGCATTACGGCACTGATCGGGCCTTCAGGCTGCGGCAAGTCCACCTTCCTAAAGACGCTTAATCGTATGCAGGATCTGGTGCCCTCCGTCAAGATCACGGGCGAGATCAAGTACTACAGCAAGAACATCTTCGATGACGACATCGACGTCACTTGGTTGCGCAGGCAGATCGGCATGGTGTTTCAGAAGGCCAATCCTTTCCCGATGAGCATCTACGACAACATCGCCTACGGCCCGCGCACGCATGGCATCCACGATCGCGCCAGCCTTGACGAAATCGTTGAGAATTCCCTGCGTGGTGCCGCCATTTGGGACGAGGTGAAAGACCGCCTGAAGAGTTCCGCCTTGGGGCTCTCCGGCGGCCAGCAGCAGCGCCTGTGCATCGCGCGCGCCCTGGCCGTGGAGCCCGACGTGCTTTTGATGGACGAATCCACCTCGGCGCTCGACCCAATTTCCACGGGCAAGATCGAGGAGCTTTCGCGCGAGCTGGCCAAAAAGTACACCGTTGTCATGGTTACCCACAACATGCAGCAGGCACAGCGCATCGCCGACCGCTGCGCCTTCTTCCTGATGGGCGATCTGGTGGAGTACGGCTCTACCGAGCAGATTTTCGGGAACCCGCACGACGAGCGCACCGAGCGCTACGTTTCCGGCAACTTCGGCTAGGACGTACGGGGCGTTCGCGCGGCGGGCGATTTCGCTTTAGCTGGCTAGAGGCGGCAAGGCGGAAGGGAACTCAAGCGGGGGAGCAGCGAAGCACAGAAGGACTCGGTTTGAGGAAAGGGAGATAAGCGAAGGCGAGAATTGGGGCAAGAACAAGAAGCCGTGTATCTTCATGGTCTAAACTAGGGGACCAAACAGGAAAACGAAGCCAGGGCGCCCGATACGGGGTGTCCAACGGCGCAAGGCGCAGTTGAAGCTTGACACATGCCTTGGCAAGAGACCTGCGGGACTTGGCAGGCCTAGGTGTAGGTTGTGCCGAAGAGTCTAAGTGCGGGCCATGACGAAGGGCCCGGCGCAGGCACGAAAGAAGGTTCGCATGAAGATAGCGGTGAGCGCATGCTTGCTTGGAGTGCCCTGTCGCTACGACGGGCGCTCAAAGGGCGACGACGAGCTGTGCGCCCTACTTGCCGGTCATGAGCTTGTGCGCGTGTGCCCCGAGGTCATGGGTGGCCTTTCGATTCCGCATCCCGCCAACGAAATCAAGACGAGCGAGCCCGAACTTCGCGTCGTCGATTCCGAAGGCGCGGACAACACCCAGGCCTTCCTGGCCGGCTCGCGCGCGGCAACCGAGAAAGCCCTTGAGGCGGGTTGCGCCTGCGCCATCCTGAAGGCCAAGAGTCCTTCGTGCGGCACGGGCAAAATCTACGACGGAACTTTCACGGGCACCTTGGTTGAGGGGGACGGCCTTGCAGCGGGGATGATGCGCGAAAAAGGCCTTAGGGTGATGGACGAGCACGAGGCAAAATTCTTCTTGCAAAATCTTTGAGCCTTTGTAATAATCATCAAGCTGCTAAGCAGCCTTTGTCCCGTTCGTCTATCGGCTAGGACGGCACCCTTTCAAGGTGCAGAGACGAGTTCGACTCTCGTACGGGGCACCATTGAATTTGCGAGCTCGGGTTTCCCGGGCTCTTTTTATTTCTTCCTTACGCCCCGGTGGCCCTTGGGCTTCCTTGCCCGTGTTCTCCTTTTGTATGTTTTCAAGTACTTTTGGGTTTTCATCCGGCGCGCGCGCCCATTGGGCGGATAATGGGCATCTGTTAACTTTTCTGATAGGGAAGGGGAATGGATGGAAGTCCAGTTCAAGCTTATGCGCCGTCACGGCGACAAAGCCTATATCCTGACCGAGATCACCGGTTACGACGAGCATTTGCCGGTTGTTCTGGCCGCTTCCACCGAGGAGGGCGCCCGCATTCCTTCCGATTCCTTCCCCTTCTGCAACCCAAGCGACCCTTTCGAGGTCGAGGCCGTTCTGCGCGATGGCTCGCTTGCCAACGATGAGAGCGGCATGGTGCTTGCTCACACCAAGAACACCGCGGGCATCCGTTTGTTCGTTATCGTCTTGCCTTGGATGAGAGTGCGCCGTTGGGTGCTTGAGTTCCGTGCCATCGATTCGTCGGGCTCGGCGGTTGATGTGTGCACGAAGACCATCGATCAGGCTTCCTTCGGGCTCTTGTCCTTCGTGGGGCAGCGCACCAACCATGCCAATCTTGAATCCATCCGCAGCCTTGACGGGCGCTTCGTGCACGATCGCATTCAGATTGAGTTCGTGCGCGCCGTCGAGCTTGAGAAAAGCGTCCTTGTTTCCGCTCAGGTCGAGATGCCCTATCACGAGCAAAGTTCGATCGAGTACGACTTCTTGGGCGATCGTGGCCAGGCTTTGCCCTTCGAGGCCAAGGTCATCGAGGATTCCATCACCCGCGCTCCCGACTTCGGCGAGTACGACCGTCGCCATATGGTCGTGAGCTTTGAAATCGACCGTGCCGAGCCTCGCTTGTGCCTTTGCGCAACCGACACCGTGGGCAACGTGGCGCCGGGCTTCGCGGTTTTGAGCCCCAAGAGCCTTTATCGCCTGATGCGCGAGACCGCGCTGGTCACCATGGCCGCCGACGAGGACCCAGGTTATGACGAATGGTTTGCCGGCCACCGTGCCGATTTGCCCACGCTCTTGGAGCAGGTGTCGTGCCATTTCGAGGAAACCCCGAGTTTCAGCGTCATCGTCAACGCCACCAACACCGAAACCCATTACGTGCACGATCTGGTGTCTTCCTTCGTCATCCAAAGCTACGCCAACTGGGAACTCATCCTTGTTAACGCCGATAGCTTGCATACCGAGCTGGACGATTTGGTGTCGGCCTTCAAGGACGAGCGCATTTTCGTGCTGGACGTGCCCGAGGGCAGCACGCGCATCAGTGCCTTCCAGGCGGGCTTGGCGGCATCCGAGGGTGATTTCGTGGTTTCCATGGATGTTGCAAGCGTGCTTTCGCCCGATGCCCTGTTCGAGTTCGCGCGCGCCATCAACGAGTCCCCTGAGGTCGACGTGGTCTATGCCGACCTGGATACCTTCGATGCCGACGGCGTCCATTTCGACCCGGTGTTCCTGCCCGATTTCTCGCCCGAGCTCCTACGCTCCTGCAACTACATTCAGGATTTCTTCGCGGTTCGCTCGAGCCTGGCCTACGAGGTGGGTGAGCTCCAAGGCGCCACCGAGTGGTCGGTCCACTACGACTTCATCCTTAGGCTGACCGAGAACGCTCGCCTTGTTTCTCATGTGCCGCGTGTGCTTTGCCATCGCCGTTATGCGGTGATGAGCGCCCTTGACCCCGAAGTCTTCGACGACGTCGAGCAGGAGGCGCATCGCAAGGTGCTCGTTAACCATTGCAAGCGCATGGGCTTCACCGCCGAGGTGTTGCCCACGAGCATTCCTTTGCATTTCCGCGTGCGCCATGTGGTGGCCGACAGCCCTCTGGTGTCAATCGTCATCATCACCAGGAACGACATCGACCAGCTTGCCCAGTGCCTGCGCTCGCTCTACACCAAAACGAGCTACCGCAACTTCGAGGTTATCGTCGTCAACCGAAGTGAGGGCGATGACTCAAGCGATGCGGCCATTCATACGCTTTCCGAGCGCTACGATTCCTTGTCGGTGCTTTCAAGCTCCGAGCGCAGCCTTGCCGCGCTCAACAACCTGGCGGCAGGCCATGCCCAAGGCGAGTACCTTTTGTTCCTGAACGATGACACGCGCGTTATGAGCGACGACTTTATCGAGACGCTGCTGGGTTACTTCCAATCCAAGCAAACGGGCATCGTCGGCCCCAAGCGCCTTTTCTCCGACGGCACCATCGACCACGCCGGCGTCTCGGTGGGCGGCGGCAACGTCACCACGCCTTTGTTCAGGTTCATGCCCGGTTCGTGGCATGGCTATTTGAACCGTGCCGTGGTTGCGCAGAACGTCACCGCCGTGGCCGAGGACTGCATGATGGTTTCCCGTGTCACCTTCGATCGGGTGGGCGGTTTCACCACCGAGCTCACCACGGCCTATGCCGGTATTGACTTCTGCCTGAAGGTGCGCGAGCTCGGCCTGTACACGGTGTTCACCCCGTATGCGGTGCTGGGGCATTTCCGCGGCCTTTCGCGCATCCACGTGATCTCGCTTTCCCAGCAAATCAAGATGCGTCGCGAGGCTTCGCTGATGCAATACCTGTGGCCCGAGCTCTTCGTCGAGGGCGACCCCTTCTTCAACCCCAACCTCGACCCCGACAGCCCCTACTACGCGCTAAGGCATTAATCGATGAACGTGCGTTTGGAATCCACCTGTTTAGGTGATGGGAAAATTTATCTTCAGATGGTGGTCGATCGCCTGATCGACGATGCGGTGGTGGGCGTGCAAGCCCATGCGAAGGACGGTTCCGAGATTCCCTCGCTGCTTTTGCCCTTCCATCCGGCCGACGGGCACTCCCAGGCCAACTTCATCGTGGTCATGCCGCACTTCGCCCTGCGCGAGGTCGACCTTGATTTCGAGGAGTTCGGCGCAAGCGACAAGCCCGTTTCGCGCGGCCATTTGACGGTCGAGCTCAACAGCGTCGGCTGGCGCTCGCGCTTCAACCAGTTCGTCCGCAACGATCTGGTGAGCCAGATGCTCGACATCGAGCACGAGTACTCCGCCGGCCGCATGAACGTTTACCTCACCTCGGCCGTCGACGATGGTGACGAGATCGTGGTCCGCATGCTCGTGGACATGCCCAACGTCCCCGACGCCGATGTGATGGTTGACTTCCTTGATAATCGCGGGCACGGCTTCGACCTGCCCGTTTACCCGCTCGTCGACGAGGTGGTGCCTGCCACGCGCATCGGCGACGACGAGCATCTGCGCATCGAGTTCTCGGTGCGCGTCCCGCGCGGCAACAAGGATTTTTGCGTGAAGGTCTACGATGCCTCCGAGTTCATCGAGGGCGGTTTCGCGCGCTTCTGCGACGAAACCTACGTCCCTCTGCGTGATCGCACCGAAAGCCAGCTTGCCGACGCCACTTACGACGAAGAATACCCGCTGTGGTACTACCAGCATCGCGCCACGCTCTCCGAGCTTGAGGTGCAGCGTCAAACCTCCTTGCCCTACGAGCCTTTGATCTCCCTGGTGATTCCTTTGGCGCCAGCCGATCGCAAGCCAGCCTTTATCGCCTTGGACGCGCTTTTGCGCCAGAGCTACGATTTGTTCGAAGTGGTCATCGTGGACAAGTGCCCGCAGGAATATTCCTACGATGGCCTGCTGGGCGCCTGGGCGGGCGACCCGCGCCTGGTGAGGATCGCCGTTGCCGAGGACACCGATGACGCCACCTGCATGGCAACGGGCCTGATGCAGGCGCGCGGCTCGTACCGTGCGGTGCTGCATCCTTCGGTGGTGCTTGCCCCCGAGGCTTTGTTCTTCTTCGTGCGCAAGATCAACGAGCCCATCGATTCCCGCGGTGATTTTTGGACGAGCGGCTGGAGCGGCCAGCGTGCCGGCGCGGGTATCCCCGATCAGATGGCTTCGGTTGCCGCAAGCTTGGGCGAAGACCCTATAGTCCTCTACTGCGATCACGACCACCTTGATGTGCAAGGCAACCTGTACGCTCCCGAGCTCAAGCCCGTTTGCGCTCCAGACTTTCTGCGCGCTTATCCCTACGTTGGCCCCTTCGTCATGTTCTCCGCGGAAGTGGTGAGGACGGTTGCCGAGGCGCGCGGCTTCGCAAGCGAGGGCTTCATGCACGACCTTTTGCTTAAGGCATGGGAGCTTGGCGCGGTGTTTTGCCGTGTGAGCAATGTGCTCTACCACGTGCAGGATGCCGATGCCACGGACGCGCCGCTCGTGGCGCTTAACGAGGAGCGCATTGCCAGCGCCACGCGGGGGAGTCGCAAGGCCTTGGCTCAGCATTTGCGTCGCTTGGGCTGTCAGGCGACGGTGGTCTCCACGCCCTATGGCATGTCGGCTACCTACCACTTGCCCAATCCAGCGCCACGTATTTCTATCGTGATGTTCGGCGCTGACAACCTGGAGCGCTTGAGCCTGGGCGTCGAGCGCCTGCTCAAGGCCGAGGAGATGCTGCCCTTTCAGCTGGTGATCGCCGATTCCTCGCCCGATAAGCGCGCCGCTGCGAAGCTGCACGCCGAGATAAAGAAGGCCCACCCCGACACCGAGGTGGTTGCCCATGACGGCGTTTTGTCGCGCTCCAGCCTGGCCAACGCCGCAGTCAAGCATGCCACGGGTACGCATTTGCTTTTCCTCGATGCGGCCACCGAGTTGGTGAGCTCAGATGCCCTGGCCACCATGGTTTTGGAATGCCTGGTTCCCGGTGTGGGCATCGTCGGCGGCAAGGTGCTTCTCCCCGACGACACTATCGCCCATGCGGGCACCATCATCGGGGTCAACGGTGGCGCCGGCTTTGCAGGCGCCGGTTTGCCGCGCACACGCACGGGCTATCTCAATCGCTTCGCCGCTCCCTCCGAGGTGAGCGCGGTCTCGATGAACTGCATGATGGTCTCGCGCGAGGCCTTCGATAAGGTGGGCGGCTTCGACGAGCGCTTCCGCATGGGCTTGGCCGACGCCGACTTCTGCCTGCAGGCGGCCAAGCATGGGTACCGCTGTGTTCTGTGCCCCCAGGTAGAGGCCTACGATCATCGCTCCACCAATCCCGAGCGCCTGGTTACCGACGAGCAGCGCCTGCGCTTCGAGCAGGAGCGCGCTTATTTCCGCTATCGTTGGCCGCGCTACTTCGTTGCGGGCGACCCTTACCTGTCCGATTCCCTCGATTGGCAAAACGCCTATTACCGCATCTGGCGATAGCGCCTTTAGTTCTGATTCTGTTGCTGCGCCCCCGCTCGTTCCCTTTGCCGAGGCTGGTCCTTTCTTTGCGGAATCCCATGCTGAACGAGGGTTTTCGCCTGAAATTCGTTGAAATACGAATGAAACAAGTAGCTATATAATTATGCTTTAGGAAATTTTTCAGACGCATTGCAAAGGGGAGCGCTATGGCTACAAGCCCTGATCAGGATTTCGTCTTAAAGACAGTGAAGAGCCGCGATGTCCACTTCGTTCGTTTCTGGTTCTGCGACGTCCTTGGCCATATGAAATCGTTCGCGGTCATTCCAAGCGAGTTGGAGCATGCCTTCGAGGAGGGCATGGGTTTCGACGGAGGCAGCGTTCGCGGCTTCTCGTCCAAGTCCGAGTCCGACATGGTCGCCTTCCCCGAGGCATCCACCTTCCAAATCTTGCCCTGGCGCCCCAACAAGAATGCGGTCGCCCGCATGTTCTGCACGGTGCGCACCCCCGAGGGCGGGGTCTTCGACGGCGATTCGCGTGCGGTGCTTGGTCGCATGGTCGCCCGTGCGGCCGAAAAGGGCTACATCATGAACGTCGGCCCCGAGCTTGAGTACTACTACTTCCGTAACTCCGAGGGCACTCCTTCGGGCTTCGACACCGACCCCGCCACCGGCGAGCCCATCCCCATCGATTACGGCGGTTACTTCGACCTCACCTCGCTCGACTCCGCAAGCGACCTTCGTCGTGACACCATCCTCACGCTCGAGCACATGGGCATCCCCGTCGAGTACTCGCATCACGAGGGCGGCCCCTCCCAGCAGGAAATCGACCTGCGCTATGCCGACGCCCTTACCATGGCCGACAACGTGATGACCTACAAGATGGTCGTCAAGGAGGTTGCCCTGCAGCATGGGCAGTTCGCCTCCTTCATGCCCAAGCCCCTTTCTTCGGCGCCTGGCTCGGGCATGCACGTTCACCAGAGCCTCTTTGACGAGGATGGCAACAACCTGTTCTTCGACCCCGAAGACCCGCAAGGCTATCGCCTGTCCAAGCTCGCCAAGCACTACATCGCCGGCCTTCTTAAGTACGCGCGCGAGTTCTGCCTTATCACCAACCCCAGCGTCAACTCCTACAAGCGCTTGGTCCCCGGCATCGAGGCTCCCGTTTCGGTTAGCTGGGCGCGCAATAACCGCTACACCCTCATTCGCATTCCCGGCTACAAGCCCAACAAGGAAGAGGCTTGCCGCGTCGAGCTGCGCAACCCCGACCCGTCCGCCAATCCTTACCTCGCCTTCGCCGTCATGCTCGCCGCTGGCCTGAAGGGCATTGAGGACGAGCTTGAGCTTTCCGATCCCATCGACGATCCCGGCTTGGCCGAGGCATCGCGCCAGGAGCTTAAGGAGAGGGGAATCGCGGCCCTGCCCGACAACTTGGGCGAGGCGGTCGAGCTCTTCGCCGAGTCCGAGCTGATGAAGGAAATCCTGGGCGAGCATATCCACGGCTTCCTGGTTGAGGCCAAGCGTCGCGAATGGAACGAATACCAACAGCATGTTTCCTCTTGGGAACGCGAGCACTATCTGCCGGTAATCTAGGAGGGAAGTAGGAATGCAACGCAAAAACGTCATATTCATCGCCGACAGCCTTGATAACGCGCACAAGTTCCAAGCCGTGCTAAGCGGCCTGGACGTCGACGTGACCGCTGGCTCCTCTTTGCAATTCAAGAAGATCATCAGCGAGAATCCTTCTTACGATCTGGTGATCTACGAGGCCAACGGCGCCGAGGCGGCCTCCGCCCTCTCCACGGTCGAGCAGACCTTGGTGGACGATGGCGGGTCTTCGATCTTGGTTATCGTCCCCGAGGAGAACCTGGGCAATTTCCGCCTGCCCGTGCAACTGAACTCCGACTTCGTCGTGCACGGCGCCAGCTCCGAGGAATGTTCGCTGCGCATCCGTCAGCTTCTGTGGCCCGGCAACGAAAGTTCTGCAAGCGATTTCATCGTGGTCGATTCCATGGCCATCAACCTGGCCACCTATCAGGTCACCGTCGGCGGCGAGCCCGTGGACTTCACCTACCTGGAGTACGCGCTTCTGGCCTTCCTGGTAACGCATCCGGGGCGCACCTATTCGCGCGATGCCCTTCTTCGCCGTGTGTGGGGCTTCGATTACTTCGGCGGCAGCCGTACCGTCGACGTTCACGTTCGTCGCGTCCGTGCCAAGCTCGGCCCCGAGCTTTCTCAGCACCTCGAGACCGTTCGTGGCGTCGGTTATCTCTGGAGCGCCTAGCCAAGGACCTGCGCGCTTGGTCTGCCCGGTGTGCTTCCTAGACGCAACGCAAGTGTCAAATCTTCAAGCAGCTCTTCCTCGTTTCGGGGGAGGGCTGCTTGTTTTTTTTGATGAGGTGTCGGGCGATTCTTGATGAGGTGTCGGGCGAACCGCTGCGTGCGTTTTTTGGTTTTTCCTTCTTGGCTGCCGGCCTTTTTGATTCGGTGCGGTACCGTCAAGAATCTTTCGCAAATTTAAGCTGACTCCCATATTGCCGTCGACG
>CAVHFE010000043.1:0-16453 GCA_963635145.1 Oscillospiraceae bacterium | reverse complement strand
ACATGGGGCAGCACGCCAGCGGCAAGCACCAAAGCCCCGTAAATCGCCCAGGTAACGGGGCTCGACCAGTCATTTGCCGGGGTGAAATTCCCCACCGCCACAAAGCCGGCAATCAACACCCCGATAACTGCGCAGACACGCTGGAAAACGGCATCGCCCCGCTCGGCGATAAGGTCGACCAAGGGGATGCTCGGCTGCGCAGGCTCGGCCAGCCGAGGAGCCGCAACCGGCTCCATATCGTCGGTTTCATCGGGCGTGACCTGCCCCTTGATGGCGGAGGCCAAGCTCTTGAGCTTTGCCTTGCCCGCCTTCACATCGCCCAGGCACGGCTGCATTTCCTTGGCAAATGCCTTCACCGTGTCGTAGCGATTCTCTCGCTCAGGGTCGAGCGCACAGAACATAATGTCGTCGATGGCATCGTCTATCCCCTGCTTGAAGGCCGAGGGGACGAAAATCTCGGCGCCGTAAATGGCGTCTTCAGCATCTTCCAGCCTATCGACGATAAAAGGATTGCTGCCGGTGATCATCTGGTAGGTGAGCGAAGCCAGCGCCCATTCGTCGCAGCGTTGATCGAGCTCCTCTTGACGCATCTGCTCGGGAGGCATGTAGCCGATGGTGCCACCTGATGCCGCCGAACCGAAACCCGATTCGTCCATCAGACGCGCTAGCCCGAAGTCCACGACCTTGACCTGGCCTTTCGGAGTTACCAACACATTGGCCGGCTTGATATCCAGGTGCAGCACGCCCTTTGAATGCGCCACTTGCAAGGCTTTGGCAACCGCCTTGAAGATGGCAGCGATCACGTCGGCATCCAAGGAATCGGGGTAATGCGTAATCAGGTCAGCCAGGGAAACGCCATCAACGTACTCCATGATCAGGTAGCCCAAATTTCCCTGCTGGCGGAAATCATGGATCTTCACGATGGTGGGGTCATCCAAGGTCGAGGCCGCGCGCGCTTCCTCCAGGCCGGGGACGCTCTTCGGCGCGCTTGAGGAACCGGAGCCTGCAACATAGGAACCCTCGACATCGGAAGTAGCCGAACCGTCGGAAGGCATGACCATGGTTCCGCGGCCTGCCGCACCCTGCGCGGCACCGTCGAAGCCAGCACCGCAACGCCCCTTGGCGTCGGCGCCGATAAGGCTTACCGACGGCGGAAGCAGCTCGGTCTCCCCACGATGCGAGGGACCGCCCAGCAAGCTTGCGAACTTTTCCTCAGCGGCCAAGAAGCCTGTAGTGCTGCGCAGCACCTGGGAGCGCCCGCGAGAAAACCTACCCGGTTTGACAGACGCTTCCGCTTGAGCGACGTCGGCCTGAGCGTCAGCCTCAAGAGGAATGATCTTGATGGCAACCTCGCGCGCAAGATCGGTATCGTAGGCATGGACGACCTTGGCGAAGCCGCCGGAGCCAGCCTCGTCGATCGGCGCGAATCTGCCCAGGATAAGCTCGGCCACAGGCTAGCCCTCGGTCACGAATTCCTGCACGAAGTGCTTGATGATGGCCGCCGACGTCGGCGTGCACAGCTCGCCCTCAAGCAGCGCGTCCTTGTTCACAACAGGTAAGCCCTCATCGATGATCGCCGCCGTTGCAGGCGCGGGAATATCCACCTCGCCATGGGCGCATTCAACAGTACCCTTGCCAGTCTGCACAGCGGTCGCACGCACGAACGAAGGCTCCAAAACATAGAAAGTAGCCGCGATAGTAAGGGCATTGAGGATGCTCAGGCCTTTGCCAACCTCGTGGAAATGAGTTTCCTCAACGGGAACGCCGTGGGCCTTCGCCTCGGCATGAGCCAAAACGTCGTACACAGCGCGCAGATGTTCTTTCAGCTCGTCAGGCGCATTAAGGCCATCGATGCTCTCGTTTACCTCGGCGATGTTGTGATGCTGCTTAGCGGGAACGCGAGCTTCGCGCAAGATGAGCGCACGGCGCTTGCGCTGGTCGGCATCAAGCAAAGATTCCAGCTGGTCAAGAATTGATTTACGCGTTGCCGCCTGGCTTAAATCGAGCATGATCTCGCGCAGCTCGGCATCATCGCCGCCCGCGCCAGCACTGCCCGCAGCAGCGCTTTCCTTACCCTCGTCGGTTTTGGCATCCTGGCCTTCAGCGACGCCTTGACCCTCGGCCTTTTCGGCCACAACGGCGTTCTCCTGCTCCTTGGCGTCGCACTCATCCACGCCCTCACTCTGCGCGCGCTCAATCTCGGACCCTTCACCTTGCGCGGATGCAGCCTTGGCTGCCCGCTCTTCCTCTTCTTTCTGCGCAGCCAGAGCAGCGCTTACGTCTTCGGCTGAGAAAGCGGCGGTCTTTTGCAAGAAAGGCAAGGGCGCGGTGCGCTGAACCCCGGGAACATGAAGTTCCGCCGTGTCGGCATCTGCGCGCGCCTCAGGCCCAGAACCCGAGCCAATCTCCAAATTGCCGCCTTCGCCGGTATGCGCGTTGGCATGCCCAACGACAGGACGAAGAATGCTGCCCAGGGCGGACAGGAAGCCATCGTGCTCAGACCCCCCATCGGAAGAGCCAGCAGCCCGGCAATTATCAACGCTGTACGTACGTGCGGCACCATGAGCGTGCTGCAAGGTCTCCCCCGCCGCACTCTTATCGCCTGTGGAGGCATTGTCCCCAGCCGCGCGCTCGGTATCGGCGGGAATGCGCAGATGGTTGATCTGGTGCGCCTGGAAGCCGGCGCCGAAGCCGTTGTCGATGTTCACCACCGAAACGCCACTCGCGCACGAGTTGAGCATGGAAAGAAGCGCCGCCAAACCACCGAACGAGGCGCCATAGCCCACGCTGGTGGGAACCGCGATAACCGGACACGAAACCAGGCCGGACACTACGCTGGGCAGCGCGCCCTCCATGCCGGCAACCGCAATGATCGCCTGAGCGTTGGCAAGAACGCCCATCTTGGAAAGAAGGCGATGCAGCCCCGCAACGCCCACGTCGTACAAGCGCACGACCTTGTTGCCCAAGGCCTCCGCCGTAAGCGCGGCCTCCTCGGCCACCGGAAGATCGCTGGTGCCCGCGGCGGCAACCACGATGGAGCCGTTGCCGTTGGGCTTAGGGATCGGCCCGATGATGCCGACGCGCGATTCCTTGTGGTAGTCAAGGCTGAAAACAGTCTGCAGATCTGCCGCAGCATCAGCGGAAAGGCGCGTGATCAAAACGCAATCCTGCGCCTTGATGAGCGCCGAGCAAATGGCATGCAGCTGCTCGGTGGTTTTACCCTCGCCGTAGACGACCTCGGCCGCACCCTGGCGGATCGCGCGATGATGATCGAGCTTCGCAAAGCCCAAGTCCTCGAAGGGCTGCTGTTTGAAGCGCAGCAGTGCATCCTCAACCGAAAGCTCGCCGGCGGCAAGCATGCGTAACGTGGTTTCGATATCGACTTCAGACATAAGGCTCCCTTGCGCTCTTAGCCTAAGAGTTCATGCACCTTAGGCATCCACTCGCTGATCTTGATGTGCTGGGGGCAATGCTCCTCGCACAATCCGCACGAGATGCAGTCCTCGGCGCGACGGCCGAAATTTCCCACCTCGTTGGCATAGTTGTCGCGCGCCATCTGCAAATCGTTGTAAATGAAGTTTAGGTTGTAGGCGGTGAAGTTGTTGGGGATAACAATGTGATTTGGGCAATATTCCACACAATAGTTGCAACCCGTGCAAGGAATCGCCGCGCACTCGTCGAAAGCCTGCTTGGCGCGGGCTATCACCGCCAAATCCTCATCGTTTAGCATGCCGGCGTGGGCCTTGTTGGCAAGCTCCACGTTTTGGCGCGTTTGCTCCAAATTGGACATGCCGGAAAGAACAACCGAGACCTCCGGCAGGTTCCAAAGCCAGTCCAAGCCCCATTCGACGTTCGAGCGCTTGATGGACGCGGCATCGAAGACCTCCTGCGCGCCCGTGGGCACGTTAACCAGATAGCCACCGCGCAAAGGCTCCATGACGATAACGCCCAGGCCGCGCCTAGCAGCCTCGCGCAGACCCTTCAAACCTGCCTGGTAATCGGTATCGAGGTAGTTCAGCTGGATCTGCACGAAATCCCACGGAGCGGCGTCCAAAATTTCCTCGAAAAGCTCGTAGTCATCGTGAAAGCTGAAGCCCATGTACTCAATGCGACCATCGGCCTTGGCGCGCTGAATGTCATCCAAGATACCCAGGCGCTTGGCGCGCTTCCAGGTGCCGCCGTTAATGGAATGCAGCAGATAGAACTCAATATGGTCGGTTTTCAGGCGTTCAAGCTGCTCGGCCAAGATGCGGTCGAAATCGCCCACCTCGCGCCACAGCCACGAGGGGCTCTTCGTGGCCAGGTGCACCTTTTCGCGATAACCGTCCTCAAGAATGCGCGCCGTTATCTCCTCCGACTTGCCGTTGAGGTAGTTGTAGGCGGTGTCCAGGTAGTTTACTCCGTTGTCGATTGCCTCCCTAACCATGGCAATCGATTGCTCCATGTCAACGTCTTCGATGGTGGTGTCGTTGGTGGCGCGGCCGCCGTTCTTCATGGGCAGGCGCATGATGCCAAAGCCCAAAGGCGAAACCTTCACGCCCGTTTTCCCCAGTGTGCGCAACTCCATACCAAACTCGCTTTCCCCTTAGGAACCTGGCAGGCCCCCGGCTATTCAATTGAAGAAGGAAGCAAGACCTTGACGGACTTGCCTCCTTCGCATTTACACGTTGAACTTGAAGTGCATGACGTCGCCGTCTTGAACGACGTAATCCTTGCCCTCCTGGCGCAACTTGCCCGCCTCGCGGCAGCCCTTCTCGCCGCCGAGCGCGATGTAATCCTCGAAGCTCGCGGTTTCAGCCTTGATGAAGCCGCGCTCGAAATCGGAATGGATAACACCCGCAGCCTGAGGGGCCTTGGCGCCAACAGGGATGGTCCATGCGCGCGCCTCGACCTCACCCGAGGTGAAGTAGCTCTGCAGGCCGAGCAAGCGATAAGCCGCTTGGATAAGACGAACCAGGCCGGATTCGGTCATGCCCATTTCCTCAAGGAACATCTCGGCGTCCTCGGGGTCGAGCTCGGCAAGCTCCGCCTCGGTCTTCGAGCAGATGGGCACGGGCTTTTGGCCATCGATTTCAGGCAGCTCGTCATTCAGGCGATCTTCATCGACGTTGGCGATGTAGAGGATGGGCTTCATGGTAAGCAGGCAAAGCTCGCGGATAACGTCCTTTTCCTCGTCGCTTAAATCCAGGCTCAAGGCGCGATGTTCCTCAAGCAGGCCTTCGTGTACCTTTTTCGCCGTTTCAAAAAGAAGGGCGCGGTCCTTGCCGTAGCGCTTGGCGTCCTTTTCCAGACGAGGAAGCGCCTTTTCAATCGTGGCGATGTCGGCCAAGATCAGCTCGGTTTTGATGGTGTCGACGTCGGCTGCAGGGTCGACTTTCTTGGAAACGTGCTCGACGTTCGGGTCGCTGAAGAAGCGCACGACCTCGCAAATCGCATCGGTGTCGCGGATGTTGGCCAAAAACTTGTTGCCCAGACCCTCGCCATGGCTGGCGCCTTCCACCAGGCCCGCGATGTCCACGAACTCGACCGTTGCGGGAACGATCTTCTTGGCATGGTCAAGCTCGGCCAAGGCCTCAAGGCGCTTGTCGGGCACGGGAACCAAACCGACGTTGGGCTCAATGGTCGCAAAGGGGTAGTTTGCCGCGAAGCCCGTCTTCTTGGTAAGCGCGGTGAACAAAGATGACTTGCCGACATTGGGAAGGCCGACGATGCCAATGGAAAGAGCCACGGAATTCTCCTTGGATCGGATGCGGTAAATAATTGTTTAGCGTTCAAGAATCATACCACCCCCAAGCAGGCTGCAAGGGGGATGGCGGTTCGGCTTGCTAGCCAGACTCAATAGCCAGGCACGCGCGAGCGCTAATCCTTAAGCTGGTAAGGAAGAGGGCGCGTTTCGAAGGGGTAGCGGCCGTCGAGCGCAGGCATGGCTGCGGTTTTGTCGGGGTCATCTTGCTCGTGAGGCTTGCCATGTTTGGCGTTGAGGGCGCTTTTCTCGGCAGCATGAACCGCAACGCTCGCAGCCGGCGCCTGATGCTTGCCCGCCTGCGCGGCAGCGCGAGCTTGACGGCTGGCAATCTTCTGGCTCAAGGGAACACTTGCGCCGCCCGCCTTCTCGGAGCTTGACCCATCAACGCTGAGAACAGCCGAAACCGTAGCGGAAGCAGTCTCGCCAGAAGCAAGCTCCCCGTCGCTCAGACCAGCAGCACGCTTACCATGTTTGGCGGAAACGGGAGCATCCTCAAGCTGCTCGAAGTCTTCGTCGGCTGAGACAGGCTTCATAGGAGCGGTCAAATCGTGCGAAGGCGTGGTGTGCTTAGGGGCGCCTGGCTCACGCTCGCCCGTTTTATCCACAGCATCGATTTCGGGAACTTCAAGCTCCTTGGGGCCCTCCTCTTTCGAAGCCTGTTTTGCCTCTTCAAGTTCGATGTCCCACTCAAGATCGCCGTAGGCTCCCGCTTCGGTGTAGGCCGCGGCAGGGGTCTGAACGCTCGAAACGCTCGCACGCGCAAGAACAGGCTTGCCAGCCGACGCGGGCGCGGTGTCACCCAATGAGGGGGCGAACTTGGCTGAATCCTGCTCCGCAACCGGACCACGCTCGGCAGCTTTCTGCGCCACGGCACCAGCCTCGGACGCCTTATTGGTAGGGTTGCGCAAAGCATCCACTTCAAGCGGATTGAAATTGTCGGTGTCGCCCTTTTTGGTCTTCACGTCGGACATGCTCGCACCGCTGAAGGGCAGCTGCCCCTCTTCCCGGGGCACGCCACGGGGAATGGAGAACTCGGCACCCGTGCCAAAGCGCATGTTGCCGAACAGGTGAAACTTCTTCTCGGCCTTTGCCTTGGCCTCAGCCTCGGCAAGCTCCTTGGCGCGCGCCTCCTTGCGCTTGGCCTCGGGGTCGTAAATCAGCTCGCCATCATAGTTAACCTGCCAGAAAACAAGACCTTGAGCAGGGGCGTTCTCGCCCGCTGCGCAACGGTCGCAAGCAGCCAAAACCTCGGCCACCCACTCCGGCTCGCGCTTTCCGCGGCCAACAAGAACCAAGGTTCCCACGATGGTGCGCACCATCGAATGCAGGAAAGCATTGCCCACAACGGTGATGACCACCAGGTTCTCGCCCCACATCTCGACCTCGTCGATGTCGATGCTTACGACGTTGCGGTTGGTGGTCTTGCCCTCGGCCGAAGCAGCCATGCAGAAGCTGCGGAAGTCGTGCTCGCCGATTAGATAGGAAGCAGCCTTGCGCATGGCCTCAAGGTCGAGTTCCTTGCCCAGATGCCAACTGAAATCGCGCATGAGCAAAGGAGCTGGTTTGTCGGTGCAGATGAAATAACGGTACTCGCGCGAGCGCGCGCTGAAACGAGCGTTGAAATCAAGGTCCTTACGCATAATCTCGCAGACGCTGATGTCCTCGTGCGTAAGCGCATTAAGCGACTTCAAGACCTTGTAGTCGCTGCGCTCGTTCCATTCTTTGGCCGAAAGGCTGAAGCTCACCCACTGGCCGCGGGCATGCACGCCCGAATCGGTGCGACCGGCGCATACCGTCTCGACGGGATGACGGAACACCTTAGCCAAAGCCTCTTCCAAGCTCCCCTGAACCGTCAGTTGACCAGGCTGTTTGGCAAAGCCGCAAAAAGGCTCGCCACGATATGTCACGCGCATCGCAATGACCGCCTGCAAATCATCGGTCACCTCGCGCTCGGCAGGCGTGGGCGCCAAAGGGTTCCAGACGCCCAAAGTGTCGTCCGCGCCCAGAACGCTCGACAAATCGCAGGTGGAATCGACGCGCGCGGCGCCCGTCTTGGGCACCGGCGTCGTTTCCGCTTCGGGCTTTATGATCGGGGGAAGCGAAGACTCATCCATGGCTCTACGAGGCCCTCCATACGCTTGAGCCGAACAGGTCGGCGATACGGGTTTTCAGCAGGCTGTTGCGCGAGTCGGCGGTGCAAGGAAGCTTTGCCGTCTTAACGTGTCCGTCGCTGAAGGTCACGTTGACGATAACCGGGTCGTTGCCGGGGTTGGCCTCAAGAAGTCTCGTGAGCTTATTCAAGCTCGAACCGCTCAGGCTTGCCCCGTGCAGGTTAAGAACCAGCTGCGAGGGCGCGACGTTCAAGTCCTCCTGAGGCACGTCGAGCGTCTTCACCTCGTAGCACACCAGCTGGTTTCCGCGATCGGCCACCTCGTACTTGCCCTTGATGGTGACGATGTTGTCTTCCTGGATACCGTCCTGGTTTTTCTCGTAATCGAAGCAGATGCACTCGCAGTGGCCCGTGGTGTCCTCAAGGCTGAAGGTTGCCATGAGTTTGCCGGTTTTGGTGCGACGGATGTTGGTATCCGACACCATGCCCGCAACCGTGATGTTCTTGATCGACTTTTGTTGGTCGCTCAGGCTGCCCATGGTGTGCTTGGTTAAGCGCGAGATGTAGTTTTCATAGGGGCGCACCGGGTGGTCCGATACGAACATCTTCAAGATGTCCTTCTCAAAGGCAAGCAGGGTGCGCTTGTCCCACTCGATGCCATCGGGCTCGGGCACCTCTTCTTTGAAACTGTCGTCCACGTCGCTGAACATGCTGAAGAGGTCGGTCTGGCCGGCCGCCTTGTCCTTCTGGCGCTTGGAAGCGCCCTCAAGTAAGGAGGTCTCGTCGATGAAGTGCATGCACTGCTTGCGGGTGTAGCCCGTCGAATCGAAAGCGCCCGATTTGATGAGAGCCTCCAAGGTTTTGCGGTTGTAGGCGTTGGCCGGAACACGATTGACAAAATCGTGCAGGCTGGTGAAGGGGCCGTTCTGCTCGCGCTCGGCGATGATGACCTCGGCCACGTGCTCGCCCACGCCGCGAACGCCCGCCAAGCCGAAACGAATGCCCTCCTCCAAGGGGGTGAACTCCAGGCGCGACGAATTGATGTCGGGCGGCAAAACGGGGATGCCCGAATGGTTGCAGCTTGCGATGTATTTGATCAGGCGATCGTTGTTGCCCATGTAGCTGGACAAAACGGCCGCCATGTACTCGTTAGGGTAATGCGCCTTCAGGTAAGCCGTGCGCATGACCAGCAAAGCGTAAGCCGCCGAGTGCGACTTGTTGAAGGCGTACTTAGCGAACTTCTCGGCGTCGCTCCAGATCTTCTGGGCGATTTCGAGCGAATAACCGTTTTCGACGGCGCCGGTATTCCAGTCGTCCTGAAGCTCGCGCATGACGTCGAGCTTCTTCTTGCCCATTGCCTTGCGCAGCTTGTCCGCCTTGCCAGCCGAAAAGCCGCTCATGACCATGGACACCTGCATGATCTGTTCCTGGTAGACCATGGTGCCGTAGGTTTCCTCAAGAATGGGGCGCAGGCGGTCGTCATAGTAATGAACAGGGGTTTTGCCCTGAACGACCTTGACGTAGTCTTCCACCATGCCAGACTCCAAGGGGCCCGGGCGGTTAAGCGCGATCGACGCGACGACGTCGGAGAAGCGCTCGGGCGGGATCTGCGCGAACAGGCTCACGTACAGGGCGCCCTCAACCTGGAACAGGCCGTCCATGTTCAAAGGCATGCCGTTCTTGCGCAGCTCGCCGCGCATCAGGGCGAAGGCCTTGTCGTCCTCGATGGGGATTTCCTCGGGGGCGATGCTCTCGCCCAGGGTTTCCTCGACGTTCTTGCAGGCGCGGGAAAGCACGCCAAGGGTGCGCAGGCCCAAGAAGTCCATCTTCAAAAGGCCCAGGTCGGGCGTGTAGTGTCCGTCATACTGGGTGATGATGCCGCCACCCTTGGTGTCGCGCTTCAGCGGCACATGATCGCTCATAGGGTCGCGGCAGATGATGGTCGCGCACGCGTGCACGCCCTCGCCGCGAACATGGCCCTCGATCGACTTGGCGGCGTTGATGACCTCTTTGATGTCCTGCTCGTTGTCGTAGGCGGCCTTAAGGTCGGGGTTTTCCTCGAGCGCCTTGTCGATGGTGATGCCCAGCTCGCCGCCGATCATCTTGCAGATGCGGTCGCCCACCGCGTAGGGGTAATCCAACACGCGGGCGGCGTCGCGCACGGCGTTCTTCGCCTGCAGCTTGCCGAAGGTGATAACGCCCGCCACATGGTCCTCGCCGTAGAACTCGCGGATGTGCTCGATAACATCTTGGCGATGCTGATCGTCGAAGTCGACGTCGATATCGGGCATCTCAACGCGCTCAGGGTTAAGGAAGCGCTCGAACATCAAACCGTTCTGAATCGGATCGAGATCGGTAATACCCATCGCATAGGTGCATAGCGAGCCCGCCGCCGAACCACGACCGGGACCGACGCCGATGCCGTGCTCACGCGCCCAGCGAATGTATTCCTGCACGATAAGGAAGTACGCAGGGAAACCCTGCTGGATGATGATGTCGGCCTCATACTCGTACTGCTCAAGGACCGACTTTTCCTTGCCCGTGTTGTCCTTCAGAACAACGCTGCGCCAATCTTTGCCGTAGCGATGCTCAAGACCCTTCTCGCATTCTTCACGGAACAGCATTTCCTCGGTGTAGCCCTCGGGCAAGGGGAAGCGCGGCAAAATGGAATCGCGCTCAAGAACGACGTCGCACTTCTCCGCCAGGCTGACCGTGTTGTCGCAGGCCTCGGGGAAGTCCTTCAGGGCGGCGCGCATCTCCTCCTCGGTCTTCATGTAGAACTCGTTGTTGGGGAATTTGAAGCGCTTTTCCTGGTTGAGGTTGGAGTTGGTGCCGATGCATAGCATCACATCCTGGGCGCGCGCGTCTTCCTTGGTGAGATAGTGGAAATCGTTGGTGGCGATGGTCTGTAAGCCGAGCATCTTGGCTATCTCGGTGAGCTTGCAATTGAGCTCGTACTGGCTCATGCCGGCATTGGTGGTAATGCCCTGGTCCTGCAGCTCAATGTAGAAGTCGCCGGGGGCGTAGAGCGAGGAAAGTTTGCGCGCCCACTCAACGGCCTCGTCCCACTGGCCCGCATCGATACAACGCGGGATGATGCCCGCGATGCAAGCGCTCGTCGCGATAATGCCCTCGGAATACTTCTCGAGCATCTCGAAAGTAGTGCGCGGCTTGTAATAGAAGTTGTCAACGTGGGATTCGCTTACCAGCTTAAGCAGGTTGTGGTAACCCGTCGAGTTCTTCGCCAACAAGATCATATGGTGAAGCTTGGGCTTGTGCTCGCGACTCAGGGTGCTGTCGGTAGTGAAGTAAATCTCACAGCCGAAAATGGGTTTGACCCACTTGCCCGTTTCCTTTTTGATCTTGTCGCAAGCGTCGGAAAGTTCGGGGACGCCCGACATCACGCCGTGGTCGGTGATGGCGATGGCGGGCATGTCCAATTCAGCGGCGCGGCGGACCATATCTTCGATGTGCGTGGCACCATCGAGCAGGGAATACTCGGTGTGACAATGCAAATGAGCAAATGCCATGTGCCCTCCTTAAATAGCTAAAGGCTTGCGATATGCAGTGCTTGCGGCACCCATGCATCCGCATCGTTGCTGGCGACCGAAGCACCGCTTTCACATGACGTGTAACTCATATATTTTGCCACGGGATTGCATCATATTGACGTGTGTCCGATAGAAGCCCGAAAGAAATTTGAACTTCATCCAACCCGACGAGCCTTCATCGCCGTATGAACATCGGCAAACCACCGACAAGGAATACCGACCAACTTGATTTGCTCTCTCATAACGGGATCGACTTTGCCGTAAACAAGAAGCCTAGACGGTCTCAATCTCATCAGCTTTTCCAAATACCCCATGTCCAGAACAGACTCGGTCAATGAACAACCGAGTGTGCCTGAGGCACACATCACGCCTGATGGGATGGCATCAAAACATGAAATAGACCCCCTGGAACCACACCTTAAATTACAAACAACCTTGATTCCATTCACGGCAAGAACAGCCATAAAAAGCTGGTTCAGGAGCATTAATTCGCGCTGCCATTCGATATCCATATCTGCAGTCACCGTAACGTCAGAAGAAATCACGCCCATATATTTTCTGTATTCAGGCAAATCATTAAGAACGTTTTCTATTCGTGGATAAATTCGCTCGTCGTCGCAATAAAAACAAAGGACCACTCTCTTAGGGTTGATAACAAGTTTTGATTTCCTATCCCTAAAAGGAACTACCCGATCCGGCCACTCTTGAAGAAAACATCTGCGGTCGAGCAAAGGAAATCCCTTATCGTCTAATAAAACGTTTCTTGCCTTTAAGTAGCTGGCATACTCGTCAATCAGCTTCATCAAATCAATCAAAGAAGAAATCATGCAGCACCCGCCGTTTCTGGCAAAGCCATCATAACCAGATTGGCTTTCGGGACGGCCTTATGCACCTGCCCCAGAACCTGAAGAGCCCTATGCTCATAGAAGCGGCGATGCACGATCGAAGCAAAGACCGGACAATAGTCGACAACTACAGCGATATAGTCACAGCCTTCTAATCCTTTAGCTACGCTGTCAAATTCTTCCTGATTGTTTGCGCCCAACAAAACAGATAAATAAACATTTCTTTTTTTGGCGACAAAGTCGAACAAACAGAGCGGAGCAGAAGAATCCAAATAAGAAGGATCGAATGGAAGCAGGTCCTCGAGCCGTTCAGCCTCCGCTTTGCCGTCCCAATACAAGCCAATGAGCTTATAGGTACTTTTCAAGACTAAAGCTCCAAGACGATGCCCGTACCAAGCTTAATAGCTTGCTGGGCGCATCTGCGCAGATCGGCAATGAATGCATCCATGCTTTCATTGCCAGTGCAATTGAGGGCGTCGAGCAGCCCTACCAACTTCTTGCATTTTTCCGCGTCAAAATAATCTTCGTCGAATACATCAATCAGCGCTCCGCAGGCCTCATCAACCTGATCGGCGAAACGCTGAAGTTCTTCGAGCTCAACATCAAAGCAATAGCACGAAGAATCCACTTGGGACTCTGGCAGGCCATGGACCTCAGGGATGTCGCCATAGTAAGAAACACCTTCAAGACTCTTGAAAAGATCGATGCGCATAATCACATCTCCTCCCTTCGCATAATCTTGAAGTGGGTTTGATTCCCATTGCCAAAAGTGCCATCAAGCTTCAGGTATTTTCCAGTTTTTGAATCTTGAATCCTGGGGCAATCAAAGCGACATCAACAATAACGTTAGCCGAGTTGCCCTTAAAACTCTACCCGCTTAATTATGCTTCGGTGGATTTTAACCTATATCTTGTGTTTGGGCTTTATCCATTTGCACAATATGATGTTTACAGGATGATTTTTGGGGACTATCATCAAATGCGCTCAACCAATCGGCTTCGAAAGGGCGACTCGCCTGCCCAGGCGCCGGGCAAATGCCGCTCAACCGAAGCCTTGCTCAACGATATAAAGGAGAAGCGAATGCCTACAACACAGCACAAAACCCATCAAGGCGTTGAATTCGTCATCAACTACCTCAACGAAAACGATCAGCACGTCTCCGAGCAGGAGCTCGGTGCCTACATCGCGCGCGACAAGGAAATGAACCCCGGCAAACACCTTAAGTGGGCCGAGCTCGACATCGAAGGCGAAGACGTGGGCATCACCTACCACTACGACGCCGTCCCCTTCGAGCGCATTCGCCGCATCACCGGATATCTGGTTGGCACGCTCGACCGCTTCAACGATGCAAAGCGCGCCGAGGAGCACGACCGTGTGAAGCACAGCGTCCCCAAAGTAAAACATGACGAATTCGGGCATTTGATTGCGGAAAACTAGCGGGTAAAATATCCCTCACCGCAAATAATCACCCACGTTCGCAAGCTTGAGGGGTCGCCATGAGCAAACGCAGCAGCAAGAAGAAACAGCAGCAGAACAAGAGCCTGAAATCGTTCAAGTCCATCGGCTCGAGCGTCATCTTCGGATGCAGCGCCCTAATGCTTATCAGCACCGCCCTTATGTTCATGGCCGACCAAAGCACCTACGGCATCATCTTCGCCGTGCTCACCATCGTCTGCATCGGCGTTGGCGTGCTCTTGCGCAAATACTAATCACGTTTCAAGACGGCCCGGGGAATCCGGCTGAGAAGCTGGGGCGAGCGCCTAAACAACTAACCAAGAAAGCTCGTGCAGCATGTTTGCCGCACGAGCTTTTTCGTTGCGATTCACCTCATTGCCAGTCAAACCATGGAATCCCCCGCTTCAACCACGCAAACATGAAGCTTAAGCAGAACCGGCGGCATCCAATCACTCGAAATTCGGGCTGTTCAAGACCTTCATGGAATCGGGACGCGCCGAGCAGATGAGCGTAAGATCGAACTCCCGAGCCAAGCGAATGGTCATATCGGTGGGAACCGCCTTGGACGCAAGAACGGGAATACGCGCTCGAATAACCTTTTGCACCATGTCAACCGGAACTCGCCCCGAGCTGTACACGATGCATTCCTCAAGCTTGACGCCTTCCCGCATGGCCTTGCCAACCACCTTGTCCAGGGCATTATGACGACCGAGGTCTTCGCGGCAGCAAATCAAAGTGCCTTTATGGGAGAGATAGCAGCTGTGCGCACCGAAGGTCTGCCGATGCAGCGGCGTGTCACTCGCAAGCATGCGCGCCAAACCGAACACCCACTCGGGCTCCCAGTCAAAAGATTCGAGCCTCCGCATACTGTCATCGTTGACGAAATAGCTGTTGAAAAGCTGATTTCCCGTGCAGCAAGTAGGAACAATGCTCACATGCGCACGCGACAAATCGGCCTGACGATTACGCAAGTAAACGTTGGCGCGCCTACCGCTGGCAAGCAGGTCGATCGATTCGATTTCATCGATGCCGGAAATCAAGCCTTCGGTGCACAACCTGCCGATTATCAGGTCGAACAGATGCGTCGGCGTGCAAACCACGCGCATGGTAAGCTCTTCGTTCACATAAACGTCGAGGGAATGCTCGGCTTGCACCGTCATGGGTCTAAGCTCGCTTGCTCCATCGGACGAAACCGTATGAACTTGCAGCGTGGTAATAGGATCGGCCGGATTCTCGTCGCCATTCAAACGAAGAGATGCGCCCTTGGCAACCAAGCCCGAAGAAGCCGAGCCGGAAGAACCCTCGCCCACCCCATGAAGGGCGGCGTCCTCTTCAAGCTCACCCGGAACGGCAAGAACCCAAGCATCACCCGCTTTGGCATACCACTTGGAAAGCTCGCAGATATCCGGATGCTCGGCAATGAGTTTCTTCGCTTTGATTGCCCGCTCCTCGTTCATACGCAAAGAAATGCCGCAGCTTGCGGTAATTGCGCGGGGCGTCGGGATAACGAAAGGATCAAGGGAGGCCAAAATGTTTTGGGCAGCCATGGCGGCATGCGTCGAATCGAAAACAAGAACCCATTCGCGCTTTGTATCCATAGCTTTCCTTTCGTCTTGCTTTCCGCCCAGGCTGCCGTATAAGACCAAGTTTATAGGAACGGAAGCTCATGGACGCAAGCCCTGGTACTTGGTCAAAAACGAAGGCATGGACGGCAAGCATCGTTTCCGAGCTGCCGCCCATGCCTTTTTAAGCATCCTTAAGTCAAAGCGCCCGCGACGTTACCGAGTTGGCCTGCCCAACGCCGCGCAGAACAATTGCAATGGGCCTTTAGGCCATAAGCTTCTTGATGCGCTCCATGGCCTCGACCGTGCGATCGGCGTCGCCGAATGCGGTAAGGCGAATGTAGCCCTCACCCGAGGGGCCGAAGCCGGCACCGGGAGTGGTGATGATGTTGGCCTCGGTAAGCAATTTGTCGAAGAACTCCCAGGAGCCCATGCCCTCGGGGGTCTGGCACCAAATGTAGGGGCTGTTGACCGCGCCGAACACGGTGAAGCCGGCGGACTCCAGGCCCTCTTTGATCACCTTGGCGTTGTTGCGGTAGTAATCAAGGGTTTCCTCAATCTGAGCAGCGCCTTCCTCGGTGTAAACCGCAGCGGCACCGCGCTGAATGACGTAAGAAGCGCCGTTAAACTTGGTGGTCTGACGGCGATTCCACATGGCGTTCAAGCTCTGACCGTCGCGAACGAGGTCCTTGGGGACAACGGTGTAACCGCAACGAGCACCCGTGAAGCCCGCCGTCTTGGAGAAGGAGCGGAACTCGATAGCGCAGGTCTTGGCGCCCTCCACCTCGAAGATGGAATGAGGCACGCCAGGCTCGGTAATGAAGCGCTCGTAGGCGGCGTCGAACATGATGATCGAGCCGTTCTCGTTGGCGTAGTCGACCCACGCCTTAAGCTGCTCGGCATTAAGAACGGTGCCCGTGGGGTTGTTAGGGCTGCACAGGTAGATAACGTCGACCTTCACCTTGGGCAGCTCGGGCGAAAAGCCGTTTTCCGCCGTGGTGGGCATGTAGTAGATGTTGGTCCAGCCTTGAGCTTCCTCGTCATAGGTGCCCGCACGGCCGGCCATGGCGTTGGTGTCCACGTAAACGGGATACACCGGATCGCACACGGCAATCTTGTTGTCGATGGAAAGGATGTCGCCGATGTTGCCGCAGTCGGACTTGGCACCGTCGGAAACAAAGATC
>CAVHFE010000042.1:0-16685 GCA_963635145.1 Oscillospiraceae bacterium | reverse complement strand
CCTTTCGCCACCTTGCGCTTTCGCGCACCATTTTGGAACCATAGTACCCGATAGCACCACAGGAAGCGGGGGCGCGCGCAGTTTTTCACCGAACGGGGGGATTGGGGAAGGCGGGGCGAGCCCAGAACGAAAGCGAATCCCCTAAGAACGCCTCCTCCTTCGCACAATGAAACGGAAGAGCAAGATGACAACTATGACGACAGTCCAGATAAGGACAGCACGCGCATAGTCGGCAAACCAGCTCGTGGAGGTGAATGGAATGCCATCGTCCGCATTCGCTTCGTCGGGGTTGTATTCCGTCCGAAGGCCAGTTACCAGAAGGCGATGGTCGTTCACGCCATAGGGCGTGCAGGTAACCAAGGTGCACTTGTCGGCTGCGGGGTCGATGGAAAGCGACGAGACGTCGTCGGGCAGGACAACCCTGATGTCGCTTACCCGGTACGCCAATACCTGACCAAGCACATGAAGATAGAAAACATCCCCTTCGCCTAGCTGATCCAGATCGGTGAACAGCTTCTTCCCGCCAAGGCCGGTGTGAGCAGAAAGCACCGAATGCGTCCCCGCACCGCCGACCGGCAGCGATGTTGGCTGCAAGTGCCCAACCCCGCCTTCAAGCACCTCGGAGGTGGTTCCATGGAAGATAGGGAGGGTTACATCCATCTTCGGTATGTCGACGTAGCCCATAAGCCCGTTGCCATCCGTGTTCAAAAGCCCGGAATAGGGTTCCTGGGTTGGGTCGGCCAACGCTGCCTCGTCGAACGGGTCGGTCAGATACGTCCCGCTGGTAAGCAAGCTTTTATTGTAGGCACGGGCTTCAGCGAGCATTGCTTCCAAAGAATCGCCCGCCGATCCGTCCGAAGAAGAACCCAACGCCAACTGGGCCATTGCCTCATCGTAAGCTCGAGCGTTTTCCTTTTGCTGCGCATCGTACTGAATGTTGCTGAGGACCGGATACAGGAACAGGAAAAGCCCCACAGCGAACACCGCAAGCGACAGAACCCTTTTGCGGGTTACGAAGCAAAATGCGCTCTTTCCGTGCTTGTCGCGATGGATGCCCACACCCGCCCCTTTCCTCAAAACCCCTAACAACAATCTGCCTCCCCCTCGAAGAAGCCGAAGGGGAGGCATGCAAAGCGATCGTTCGCGATACTTACTGGTTGTCGCTCTTCATACGCTTACGGGAGGAGGTCACCACAACCCCGCCCATGATTGCCAGACCAAGTGCCGGCAACAGGATCATGCCGACCTCGCCGGTTTGAGGCAGGTTGAAGGCGTTCGGGGTGTTCGTCACGGCACCGTCGACGTAGCCGTCGCGATCAGCGTCGTTGGCGACCGTAACGGTCTGGCCAGCCTTGCCCTTTTCACCGCTATTACCGTAATCAGGGGTGATCGTGATGGTCTTGTCTCCCTTGGACGTGTAACCGTCGGGAATCTTTGTCTCAGTCACGGTGTAGGTACCCTGATCGAGACCCTTGATCTGGAAGTGACCCGAGTTATCCAGCTTGAGGCCCTTGGATGCGTCCTGGGCGCCGGTGTCGCCCTTCTTGCACACGGTATAAACGCCGTTGCTGCCGGTCACATAGATGTCGCCAGTGGTGCCGGTGATGCCGAACTCAACCCGGTCGAACAGGTTCTTGTTATCGGAGAAGCTCTTCTGGACCTCAACGCCAAAGGTGTACACGTAGACCGTGTGGTCAGTGGAGTCGGTCGTCGTGGACGGGGTGTTGCTGTAGGTGAGGTGGGTCGTGTTCGTCTCGGGGGTTGCGACTGTCGCATCACTGTTGAGCGTGGCGGAGAAGGTCACCGCAATGGCGCTGTTGACAGCGGGATCCTGGGTGTAGTCCTTGGCGGTTGCGCCATAGGTGCCGATGAAGTACTTGTCGTAGAACTTGATGACGAACTGTGCGCCCTTGGCGCTCCAACCGTCAGCCAGTTCGCTCACGAGCTTTTCGGCACCGTTCTCGACAACATAGACCTTGTAGGTCTTGTCACCTGCGGAAATCTCATTGCCGCCGATGGTCAGCTTCATGTTAGTAAGCTGATCCTTGGTTACGGTCAGGCCGCTGGACATCCGGTCGGTGATGTTGTAGGTGAACGTATCGTAGCCATAGGTGCTGGGGACGGTCATGCCGTTCAGCTTGAAGGCAACGTCGCTGCCGATGCTGGTGTCATCGTACTTGGCATCCTGCCTGTGATCGCTCGTGATCTCCTTGTCGATGCTCGGCTGGCTGCTCTTGAGCGTTACGGTCTTTGCGTCGGTACCGACCTCGAGCAGGAACGGGGCTGCCTGGACGACGGAAGTGGTCGTCTCGGTCACGACGTAGTAGCTGTTCTCGTTGAGGTCTTCCGCGTTGCCTTTAATTGTTGTCGAGGTGACGAAGCTGACCACCTTGTCGGCGATCTTGCTTGCGAACTCAACCTGCTGCGAGGAGTTCAGGTCCTTGATCTTGCCGGCGATCGAGGCGTCGGTGGTCAGACCGGTCATGTCGACGCTCATATCGGAAAGCACCTGAACAACAGCGTTCTTCACCTCAGCGCTGACGAACGTATAGACGTGGGTTCCGTCAGTGTTGGCCGTGTAGGTGGCCAGCTTGTAGGCATTGAGAATGCGGCCCTCGACCGCTTTGCCTGCCAGGTCCTGGTTGAAGGTGACAGTGGCCGCATGTGCGGGAGTAACCGCAAGGGATCCACCCAGAGCCACCGTCATCATAAGGGCACAGGCAGCCGATGCGAATGCACCACCCTTCGTTTTCATCTTGTCTTTGGTCTCTGCTTTCATTCTTTTATCCTTTCTTGCTGTCTTTCAACCTGATTCATCTTGAATTGCCACCTCACGGAGAAAGCTGGCAGCCTTTGCGGTGCAGCTTTTTCATGCCATTCATCTTGGCCTCCTCCTGTCTTTTTGATCCCCCGCCGATTTTTTAGACGACCAGCCCAATGCGGCACCAAGACCCATAACCACCAGCCCCACAAAGGCGAAAGGCAAGATGCCCGGACCTGCGGTTTCCGGCAGAATCACCGACATCGCGTCGATAGCCGTGTAGGTAACGTCGTAGTAGTACGTAACCCCGTCGGCAGTCGTGCTATTGCCGGTGTAGTCGGCGGGTTTATCACCGTTGCGCGCGACGGGGAGCGCGAACACGACCGGGTCGATGGGGTCGTAGCCCTGCGGTGCCTTCGTTTCCACAAGCAGGTAGTTCACCTTGCTGTCGGCTACCAGGTCGCTGAACTTCGCCACGCCGTCGGCATCTGTTGTCGCGTCGAGGACCTTGTAGTAGGTCATGCCGTTCCAGGCGTACTGCTCGCCTGCGCCTTCGCTTGAGCAATAGAGGGAAAATTCCGCGCCGGAGAGCTTCGCGCCCTGCTGGTCAATCTTCTTGATGGTGATGGAGCCGGTCGGGGTCTTATAGCTATTGGAGACGGTGACGTCGACGGTTTTCTCCTTCACCACTATCTTCTTGTAGATGCGCACTACAGATGCATGCGTGGCGCTTCCGTCGCCGGTGTGGTTATTGTTGACGATGTAGTAGTGCTTCATGTTGCCGAGCACATACGGCCACTCTTCTTTAGGGTTCTTGAGCGTGACATCCTTTGCCGTTCGGGGAATGCCGTAGTGGAAGGAGCACTCGCCCTGCTTCGGGCTGTCCACAAGGTCTCCCTGGCCATTACACTTCAGATACTTGCCAGTCTTCACATTCTTGAGAAAGAAGTTGGTGAAAGTTCCACCTGACTGCTTATCCGAATCAACGCCGTCATACTCCGTTTGCCACAGGCAGTCTTGGTATTGCTTTGCCACCTCATCCGAAATCCACGATGCGTATTCATGGGTCTCGCCATCAACTGTCACTTTAAGGGTCTCATGATTGATCGCGATCTCGGAAGCGCTGTGGCCTTCCTTGTTCGTCCAGCTGGCAGTATTGCCTTCCGTATGCATGCCGAGCCACTTGCTGGAGTTATCCACATCGCGGGCGACCACCAGGTAGGTATCCTCGTCGGCCTTCGATGTGCCGAACGTGGTGGCCTGAACCCAATATGTCTTATCGTCCTTCTCCGTCACAACGGGATCACCCACCGTTGAGGTGTAGCCATCGGGCACGTTGGGCTCGCTGAGCGTGTAGGCGATGAGGTTGCCGTCGGCGTCATAGCGGGCGAGACCCTCGACCGTGCCCTTCCAATCACTGTCCGCGCTCACGCGCACTTTGACCTCGTTGCCATCTGAGTCTTTGGCAGGCTGCCCATTCGCAAGCACGACCAGGTCAACGTAGTCGGGGCGCGCGCCAGCAGCGTCATCGTCGTCGTCCCACGTTTTGGTAGCGTTAAGCGTCACATCGCCATCGCCGACCTCAACCGTAGGGCCCACCGGGCTAGACCCCACGTAGGTGTTTGTAATGGTAACGGTGGAGATGTAATCCGCAAGCGAGCTGTCGTCGGTCTTTGCGAAGCCGTACAGCGTGGTGCCCGATGCGGTGAGGGCGCCGGTACTCTGATCGAACGAGAACACGGTTGCCGAATCCCTACTTCCCGTCAGTTTCATCTCGCCCTTGTCGTTGATAACGACGTAGCCTTCCTTGTCGAGCTCAGGGTCTGCCTTGAGCAGGTTGCTCTGCAAGACGAAGCCGTCGCCCTGGGCGATAACGGTCCAGCCGAGCGAATCCTCAACGGTCGCATCGGTATCCGCCGCGATTCGACAATAGGAATCGTACGTCGTACCGTCCACCGTAAGGGGCTCGGTGATGATGTACTGTGTGCCGCTCATCACGTCTTGCGTTGGGCCTTCGGCCTTGTACAGATCAACATCGCCCGCCTTACCGTTGGTAAGCACCACCACAGCGCCGTCGGCCATGCGCGAACCGGTGGCCAGCGTCCACAGCTCCAGGCCCTTGCCGGTGCTGTTGGTCATTGTCTGGACGGAGGTGTCGTAGGCGTCCGACTGCTTTTTCTCGACCACGGTATAGGCGAGATGCCCCTCGGCGTCCGTCACGTAAGGAAGACGTTCCGTTGCCGTCCAATTCCCATCTGCCGTAAGGGTTACCTCCTTCACGAAGGCGCCGGTGTTGGCATTGGATACCGAAAGTGTGACGGACGAGGGGCGCGCATCCTGGTGGTCCGCATCGCCTTCCCAAACCTTATTGAACGTGACATCGACGGTCTTCTGGGCCGATGCCCCCGCCGCCAGAGCAGATGTCAGGTCCAAAGAAGGCAACATGCCAAGAGACACGGCTACGCTCAGAAGCACAGCTAGGAAAGCCTTGAGCCTTCCATTGAGCGACTTGTCGATTTTCGATTCCACAGACTTTGCCTCTTCCGCAGCCTTATCGCCCGCCCTCGTTCGCAGCGAAGCGCAGTGCTCGATCATTTACGTTAACCAGCATTCTCCACACCGTCCGTGACGGAATCGAACCCAATCGTGACAAACCGAATCAGTCTGTGACCCATTCGCGGTAGGTCGGTAAAGTCGCAGATAGAAACAATATTCATGTGAATCGCGCAGGCTAGCCCACCTTTTGTTGCCGATGTTTCCCTACTTGCCCCTTGCTTGCTCGCCGAGGCTTCCGCGCGCCCTGCGTCAGCTTCGATCCCCTATTTGCCCCCTGCGTGCCTTCACCCGCCGAGCCAGCAGAACCGCAGCGCATAGCAGGAGAATTGCTCCGCCGATTGCTCTGAGGTAGTCTTCCACCTTGCTCAGGGGCAGCCATAAGACGCCTTGCGCGGCTTCGGTCTGAGCCTGAGGCTGGTCTTGATCGCGGCCCAGAGCTTGCTGATCATCCATTTGACCAGAGGAAACGGCTTCTTGCGCCGAAACTCCTTCGCCGCGCTCGCACTCGACGATGTAGCGTGAGGAGTTATACCCGTACGGATGGCACGTTGAGAGCGACACCATGTCACGGCCCTTCTGAACGCCCACTGCCGCGGTATCGGAGGGGCTGATCACCTTCGTGTTGACCACCGTGTACGTAAGCTTTTCCCAGAGCGAATAGACGTACACCTTATCGCCCGGCGAAAGCTCTTCGATATCACGAAACATCGCAGCATTCGCATAGCCGCGGTGCGCCGCTATCACGCAATTGCTCGACTCGCCCCCAAGCGGGGCCGACGACCCCGAAACGACGGTCGCCCCCTTCGCCATGTGCGCTTCGCTCGAGCCCAGATACAGCGGAAGCGAGCAGTTCATCTTCGGGATTTCGATATAGCCAATCAGGCCGTCTTCCAGGCCCTGCGATCCGAACAGGTTGGTTGCGCCGTCGAACGAAAACGGGTCGGACGATATCGATATCTCGCCAGCAGAGACCTTCTGGTTGTACTGCACGAGCCATTGTTTGATGCGGGAAAGGTAGGCTGCGGTGACGAGGGAGCCATCAGTGTCGCCCGAGGCCGCAGCCGCGTTCGCGCCGGAGTCGGCAGCGGTGCCGGCGCTACTGCTCCCTTCGCCAGCCGAACCCGCCGCAAGCACCTGCCGAACCTCGTCGATCTGCCCGTTCATCGCAGCCTGACTCAACGCATTCTGGACCAACGGCGCAAACAGCAGCACCGCCCCCGCAAGCAGGAACAGGGCAGCAAGTAAATCAACCAACGCCCTGGTATGCTGTGATTTCTCCTTCATCGCGACCGCCGATGCCGCCTCTCAACATGCGCAGGCATTCTCTTGGAGCGCCTACGAAGAGACAGCGCTCCATAAATAACACCCGCAATCAAAACGGCGATCGCCATCAACAGGGACATATCTTGCACGGAAGGATGCCATTCCACCTTGCTAGCAGCGGAGGACGACTCCTCGTCAGGAAGCTCGCAGCGCTCTCCCGTCACCAGAAGCCTATGCGTATTCTTGCCGTAGGGGATGCAGGTGACGAGCGTAACCAGATCCCTGCCCTCTTGAACCGCCAGGGAGTCCGATTCGTCAGGCAAAACAACCTGGATGTCGCAAACTTTGTAAGCAAGGGTTTCCCCCAGCACCGACAGCGTGAAGACGTCGCCCATCTTCACCTGGTCGAGCAGGTCGAAGATGCGCGTGGTCGGAAGCCCCGTATGACCGGCGAGCACGCAATGTGTTGATTCTCCGCCTATTGGGAGCGATGTCCCCTGAAGATGCCCGACGCCCTTTTGGAGCCCCTCCTCCGATGTACCGTGGTAGATGGGGAGATGGGCGTTGATGCTCGGAATGGCAATCTCGCCCATCACGCCGTCGCCGTTCAGGTTAAGGCACGACTCGTATTCCTCGTCGGTCGTCTGAATCGCATTCGGATCGAAGGGGTCGATCACCCGCATAGCACCACTGCGCAAGCGTTCCTCGTACGTGCGCGCTTTTTCCCACTCGGCATCAAGATCCTGCTTCGGAGTTTGGGCAACCACCTCTTTGTAGTCGCTCATAACCGAAGCGCGGTTCTGCTCTTCAAGCCAATTGCTGACCCAGGGATACGCAAGCAGGCATACGCCGATGACGAAAAAGGCAACGATCAACGCTGTTCTTACTGCTTTGCTCATCTGCTCCTAAACCTCAGGGAGGCAAGCGCGACGACCCTGCCTCCCTACGCAAAATCACGAACGAATCGGTGATTCGATTTGAACTACTGCTGCTCTTCGCCCTTCCTGCGGGAGCGAACGATCAGATAAGCCGCGCCGCCGATGAAGGCCACACCGGCAACGGTCACAGCCATGGTGCCAGCGCCACCGGTGACAGGCAGCGCGGAGGCCTCGGGGTCCTTGACGCTTGTGGAGTTGACCTTGAAGTTGTTCTCCTTAACGTCCGTGGTCGCGGGGTTATCGCCCGTGGCATCGGTGGAAGAAACACTGAACTCGATGTCGCTGACGGCGGTGTATCCGGCGGGGACGGTGGTCTCCTTGGCCTTGTAGCTGCCGGACTTCAGGCCGCTGAAGTAGACGTACGCCTTATCGCCCACCTTCTTGGAAGTAGAGGTGATCAGATTGCCGTTTTCGTCCTTGACAGGAGCAGTGCCGTCAGCGTTGTACAGGGTGAACACAGCACCTTCGAGAGCAACGTCGTCCTTGCCGGTCTTGTCGAAGACGTAGCCGTAGGTCTGGACGGTAGCCTTGTCCTCGGGCGTCACGGTGGTGGTGGTGTACGGGTTGGGGTTGAACTTCACCGTTGCGGTGTTACCCGTCACGGTGCCGTCAGCCTTCGAGAACGCGTCCTTGGTCAGCGTGGCGTTGTAGGTGACCTCGATGTGCACGCCAGGGTTTTTGAGGATGAAGTCCTTCGTGAAGGTGATGGTGTAGCCCGTAGTCTTTGCGTCGATCGTATAATCGGTGTCAGCGGTTGCGCCCTCGACCTTAATGGAGTCCGTATCGATCGACAGGCCGGCGGTGGGGGTGTCGCCGATCACGAAAGTCGCGTTCGGAGAGCCTGCAGGGTAGCTGGGAATGGCAGTCGTGATCTGGAAGGGCACCTCGTCGCCGACCTGGTAGGCGTCGGTCTTGCCGGTGTAGTCCTTGCCAACCTTCTTGGTCACCGTAACCTCGGTGGACTTCACAGCGGCGCTCACATTATCGTGAGCCTTGTACGCAGTGCCTTCGGCCTGGGGCGTCACGTCGACGACCATGTTCTGGTACACCTTGGTGTTGCCGCTCGTGGAGGTGACGCGGACCAGGTAGTAGCCGCTCGGGAGGGTGAGGGTCGCGCTGCTGCCCGTTGCCTCTGCGGTCTTGGCAGCGCCGTTGCCCACGATGCCGTTGGCGATCGCCGCGGCGGCTTTCTGCATGTCGGTGCCCTGCTTGAAGGAGTAGCCGTCGGTGGCAATCTTGGAGAGCTCCTCGACGCTGTCGTATGCGGTGGGCAGGCCGGTGGCGAAGGTGTAGTTCAGGGTGTTGTCGGCGTTGATGTCGACGCCGGCGATCTTGTACGCGCTCACGGTGTCGCCGCTCTGCAGCCCCTCGATGGTCACCTGGCTGTCAGCAACGGATGTGTTGGCCAGCGCCACGCCCGAAGGGATCATCAGCCCTGCGGCCAGGACTGACGCGCACATTGCCCGGGCGGCCTTAGTTGCGTAAGTTTCCATTTTCATGTTCTTTCTCCTTTCAAGAGAATTACTTCTATCTTTATCTCCAGCCGGGCATGCGCCGACAAAAAGAACCTCATAGGGCAACGGGTGTCAGATTGAGCGCCGCCTCTACATCGCCCGATGCTTCGCAGAGCAAAGTCGACGACGGCGCAACGCGCACGAGGCACCGCAAAGAACACCGACGCAAACCAGTCCGGCCCCGAGGCCGATCAAGCCAAGCACTCCAGGCCCAGACGCATTCGGCAGGCTAGGAATGCGCGTGTTCTCGATCGTGATGTGCGCGACATCGTTCGCAACTGTAACTTCTGCTTCTGACCCGCTTTCACCAGTCATGTAAACCTTGCCTTCCGCAGTAACACGAAGCTTGAAGGCGTTGCCGTTCATCTGATAGCCGGCGGCGGTGCTCGTCTCCTTGAGCCAATAGGTGCCGGCGCTCATGCCATAGAAGAGAACCTTGCCCGTATCGGCAGTAAACACCGAGCCAGTGATCTTATCGGTGCAGGCAGCATCCGAGTACACGTCGGCATATTGGTCGGTAGCAGGGTCGTACTTCCCGTCGCCGTCATCGGATCGCAGCTCGAAGCCGACGCCTGCAAGCGGGGCTTGGTCCTCGGAATCGACCTTAAGGACGGAGAGGGCCATTTTGTCGGTCCACGTTAAGTCGACGTTCGCGGAGACTTCTTTGCCTGTGACGGTGATCATGCCGTTGGTGGCTTCTTCGGGCACATAAGTGACCTTGAGCTTGAACTTCCGCGTGCCGACCTCGTCCGATTTCACGGTGCAGCTGGGGAGCTCGAGCGTGCCTTGGATGGCGCCGTCGACAACGGTGTAGGTCGCCGGTGCATAGGACGGGTCATCGGCAATGGCAATCTCGTTCCCGTTTGCGTCGACCTCGACCCACGAGAGCGACACTGTGCCGTTGAGCTGGTCGTAGCGGCCGTTGAGAAGCTCACCAGAGTCGAACTTGGCGTAGTCCTTCAGGTTGAACGCCGTGCCGATCCGGCCGGAGTCGCTGCCGCCCGTGGCGGTCATGTCGAGCACGGGGACGTTGACCGAGGGCTGCTCGGCGAAGTCCAAGCCGTACGGGGTCGTAACCTTGGAGACCGTGTGCGTATGCTCCCAGCTGACCTTCGGGGTGCCCACGTTCGTGTCGACGTTGTTGGAGCCCATGTAGTCCTGCTTGGCCACGGCGTTGATCTTCACATCCACGGTGCCGGTGCCGGTGAGGGTGCCGAAGTTCACGGAGACATCGGTGCTGCCGTCGTCTTTGACAGTGACGGAAATCTGATCGGCGCTCGGGTCATCGGGATCGACCGCGGTGCCACCCTCAACTGTCCAGGTGCTGGTGGTGCTCGTGCCGTCGCACGAGGTCCAGGTGGCGGTAACACCCTTGACGTCGAACTCATCCGTTACGGTGTCCGAGATAGTCGCGTTATCAACGACGCCGTACTCGGTCGTCTTCTGATCCGTGCCGGATTGGTTGTAGATGCTCACCAGCTGGCTGTATACGGCCTCTTCCGAGGTGCAGATGGAATATGCAGGGTTATCTTGGTCATCGATCGAGGTGTAGTACTTGTTGTGAGCTTTGATCATCTGCTGATTATGCTTGTTGTCCAGCCACGAGTAGATGGGGCGGTCATCCTGGTACACCTGAGTGGTGCCCGTTACCGTGCGAATGCCGTAGAGGTAGTCGACATTGGTCCATTGAGTCTTGTCTTTCGCGGGGTCGTAGTCCTCATCCCCTTTGCTCGTGTTGTCGAGACAGGAGCCATAGCCTTGACCGTCGTCTGAATTTTCGGTTGCTCCACCGATGGCAACCACTGTCTTGGTCACTTTCTTGAGATCGACCGTTTCGCCATCCGCATCTTTCCAGCTTGAAAGGTCGGAATACACATTCTTGATTGCATCTTCCATTTTATCGCACGACCAGTGGACATGCTCGCAATCGCCGAAGCTATCCCAACCATCGATGCCGTAGATCAGGTCGTCCATGTTGGTTGTGTAGTGGCCGCGGGCGGTGTAAATCATCGAATTGTCGGAACCATGCTGAGTGTTCACGATGGCAACCGCCGCATTGCTGCCCTGCGCCTTCAGATAGGAGGCGAAGTCTCTGATGGCGTTCTTGACGTCATAGAGATTCGCCATCTCGTCGACGGAGGTCAGGATGCTGCCGACTTCGGTTCCTCCTTCTTTCTCCTGTGCCTTGGCGTGCAGCTCATCGAAGGTCTGCCAATGCGTGGGAACCATGATTATGTACACCGCGGGCTTCGTCGCCACAGGGTTTGTTTCGGCGTGCAGGTCAATCTCGTACGAGCGGTCGGTGTTTGCATCGCCCAGGTTGGGGCCGGCGGTCTTCTTCAGGTTCTGGAAGTATTCGTCAGTGTAGGAAACGCCGTTCTCAGACTGTGAATAGGTTCCCATCTGCTCAATCTTGCTCATAATCACATGATGGAACGGCGATTTGCCGTCCTTCGGCCAGAGCAAGCTCGAGTCGCCGTAGTCGCCGGCTTTACCCACATGCGGCTCGAGCATGTCCCAGATGTACTTCTCGAGCGCCTCTTGAGCTTTTTCGACCGACGGCAAGGAAGAGAGATACGCCTTGAGAGACGCCGCATCGCTGAAGGGCACGCGGGAATCGGCTGCCACGTTGTCGTAGTAGAGCGTCGAGAACCAGGCCGTACCCGTCTTTGTGATATAGCCGCTCTTCTTATCGGTATCGTCGACAAACTTCCAGGTAACGGAATCCAGGTCCATGCGTTCGCGATACAGGCTCACGCTCCGGGTCGTCGTATTGCTGTCGGCATCCGTGATGGTGAGGGACACATCGTACTCGCTGTACTTGGCAAGCTCACTGGATGCGTCGAACGCGAAGCTCACGGTACCCGCACCTGCGGTGCTCCCTGCAAGACTTCCAGAGCCGGACATTCCAGCCGCAGAATCGCCCGGAAGGGCATCGCTCCACTGCGCCGTCAACTGGTCGGTGATGTCAACGCCTTCGCCGCCAGTAATCTCGCGACCAACAACATTGAGGGAATAGGTGTAGTCTGTCGCATCGGCGTTGTAGTTGAGCAGGCCGAACCTCACCTTCAGGAGGTCCTGGTCATAGGATGCCTTATAGCCATTAAGCTGGGTGCCGTCATCTGCCGCAGAGGCAAGAGCGATGCCTTTGCAGGCCGCCTTGACGTTGACGGGGATCGAGACCGTTGCCGAGCCGCTCTTCTTGGTCGTGACATTAAGGCTCAGGCTCGTACTCACGGTAAGGAGATCGGCAGGGATCTTCACCTGAAACGTCTGCGAGGCGGTGCCAGGCGTAGTGACATCGGTCTTCTTGTCGTAGGTGGCTTTGTCCACCTTGCCATCTTTGCCGATAGTGATACTGCTTGCAATCTGGTCTTTCACCGCATCGTTCAAAGTGGAATCAGCGAATGAGATATTGGCGGCAGCGACATCCTCGACTTGTTCCTTGGTGCTGTTGTTCGTGACCGTAATGGTAAAAGTCGCAGTCTCCCCAGCAGTGTATTCCGCCTTATCGGACAAGAGCGTCGCCGTCACGTAATCGTTCAGGTACACCGTCGAGCTCTGCCCGATGTCATTCGCATCAGCGAGCATCATCGACGTTTCGGCAGACGAATCCATCAACAAACTTGCCGACAAATCCTCAGCATCTTGCTCTTCGCCACTCGCATAGGCACCCAATCCTCCGGGGAGCATGCCGATAACCAACGCAAGAGCCATGAATGAGGCTGCCAACCTATGTTTACGAGGTCTCTCCATGCTCGCTCCTTCGCACCGTTTCCTTCTTCAGGGCGCAATTGTTTTCAGTGGAGACCTATTCTGCATATCCGCCGTGACAGGTTGAGAGACCTTTCCCTGCATTAATCACATCTGTGACTTGCGTGTGACATAAAGCAAGAAAACACCTGTTCATTAAGGTGTTTTCTTGCTTTAACTATTATTCAGTTAGTAAATGGGGGATAACAAATCAATGCGATTCAAAACCCGTGACCGCGTTTGCGAAAACGGCACTCCGGGAAATCCGGAGCTACTTTGGCTCGTTAAACTGACGAGGAAGCCCGCTATCAACCAATCTGCACGTACTCAGACCACGAATACTCGGGGAGGAATTCGCAGGAGGCCGAAGCCTCGGCCGAACCATCCAGGTAGTCGTAATAGTCGCAATCGATGAATTCCGGCACAATCCTTCGCGCCCCGCGATCGCTCTCGACGATGTATTCGATGCCGACCTTCTTCAACTCCGACATGAGCCGCGAGACAACCTTGCGATACCTCGCGCGCGAAGCCTCGTCGGGCTCGCACTCCCATAGCGACGAAATAGCCTCGCGTGTCGTCAGGTACGCCCCGCGTTTCACGATCAAGAGGGCCAACAGCTCACGACCTTTGTCGCTCCGGATAAAAACCGCCTTATCATCGACGGTCAAGCCGAACGGCCCGAACAACCTTGCCGCAATGTGCCTTCGATCGCCTACCGCCGTGGAACAGAAGCCCGACCCTATCGCAGTGAAATCGGTGTTGAGGCACAAGAAATACTTCGAACGCGAAACGGGAACCATGACAAGAGCCACAGACGAAGCGAAATCGCATTCTCCGCTCATCTCAAACCTGATTTTCGACGGCCCTAAACCATCCTGTCCCCAATCGCGCTTCAGCGACTTCGTCTCAAGGCAGAACTTTCTTACCGCATCCCTATCTTTCTCGGAAACATACCCGAGAAACCAACCAAGAAAATCGTCAGCGTTCATTCGCACGTTGAGCAGGGCTTTTATTGAGCTTTGATCGCTGTGGCAAATGTATTTGACGGAATTTTCAAGCCTGTCGACCTCAAAAACGTCTTCCGCGAAGCTGGAGAACAACGCCTTGCTGAAAGACGCCATCTTCTTGTTTTCTCGTTCCCGCTGATAGTCGAAATCTATTTCCGCCTTAACGCAGAAGGAGCTTTTATCGAAGCAACCCTCATCAATCAGCCGGTCAATCCAAATATCGCACTTCAATCCAGTTCCATCAGCTGAAACGATGGTGCTCGACTCTATCCCCGAGTAGCCATCTTGGTACGCACGCACCATGGCGCGCTTAACCCTTTCCCGATCAGCCACGGAAACAAACTCCAAGAAATACGGTGCCTGAAAGCCGCCTCCCGCGGAAAACAGCTCTTCGGCCACGCCATGCATCTGCTCGATTACCGGATTTACCCCGCCCGATACTTTCAGCATCGCGACTCTCTCGCCCGGCGTGCTCAACTTCGGCGTCATCTGGTCGCCCGGAATCTCGCATACGACGGAATAACCCCTCATGCATCCATCGTTCCCCCTGATAGAAGCCATGGTGTCAACGACCCTGATAACGGTGCCGTCCTTCCTTATCAGGCGATAGGCCACACTTTCGCAACCTTCTTCTTTTGCCAGCTTGGAGACGAAGTTCTCGAAGATAGGCACGTCGTCGGGATGCATCAGCACCGTATAGGATCTTCCGATCAGGCATGAGAGCTCCGCTTTGCTGTAACCGAGCATCGAGCACAGATTGCCACTGACGAATTCAAGGGACACGGAATCGCTCAGGTGGCACCGATGGTAGCCTCCAAGATGGTCGACGATGCTTTTCACCGAGTTTTCGCCTCCAACCGCGGCGGATGCTTCCAGGCGTTCCATGTTGCTACCTCCTCCCAGCATCCCGCGAGTATGCACCTTGACCCGTGCCGCCCCGTCGCATTCGTGACGCGGCCGTGACAGTTTCGATTGGGTAACACGACGGGAGCCCCCGCGAACAGCAGAACGTGAGGTTGCGCCGGGATTCATGAGATGCGTTGATTCGAGATGGTTCACGGAGGTTGCCTTTACGCTTCGCTCGCCTGGCGAAGGATTCGGGAGGACACCAGCGCTTCGCTTAGCTGATGCCGGGAGGGAAAGCGATACCCCCCCCCCAAGAGTTCGAAGCCTCGGAGACCTCTCGATAGGGAAGTGAGGGTTTCAATGCATCCCTTTGGTTCATTTGTTCCACCCGTTTTCTCGCCGCGGATATTCGCTCAGACTGTTTACGATATCATGATTTCATTTATCTATGATCATGTTGCGTAGGGTTAATTTTCACCTGTTCACCTGGGTAAACGCAGCTATTGTGGTTACCCAGTGTTTACACCGCCAGCTTTCTTACAGTTACCTATTAGTTACTTTGCTGCCCGTCCTGTAGATGAGCCCGCCGACGAGATTTTCCGAACCCCGAACTGCCGGCGCACAAAATCATAAACGCGAGAGAGCAGGGCGTATCTACTCCCACAAGCTGGCCACGCCGATGGCGTACAGGGGCACGTTCGTCATCCAGTCCTGTTCGCGGTAGCCCGACAGTGAGAAGCGGCGGGCTTGCACCTCGGGATGCTTCTCCTTAAACGCACGCAGACTCTTCGCCTGCAAATTCTCCTCGGCTTTCACCTCGATGGCGTACGTTTTCCCGCGCTTCTGTGCAAGAAAGTCCAACTCGCCGCGCGAACCATCGGCCGACCAGTAAAACGGCCGCATCCCGCAATCGCTGAGCAATTGCTGGCAAACGAACTGCTCGGCCAATGCGCCCTTGAACTCGGTGAACACGGCGTTGCCGTCCACAACGCTCGCGGGATCGAGCCCGCTCATAGAGCCGAGCAGCCCCACATCGACATGGAACACCTTAAACGCCTTGTGGTCGTTGTAGGCAGCAAGCGGCAGACCAGGCTTCGACACGCGCGACACACGGTTAATCAATCCAGCCTGCTCAAGCCAGATAAGCGCCTCCTCGAAGTCCTTCGCCCGCGCACCTTCCCGAATCCTCCCGAACACAAACTTCTTGTTCTCCTGCGAAAGGTGGGCGGGAATGGATTGCCACGCCTCCATCATTCTGGGGTAGAGGCGCATGGGCGCATGCTTAGCGAAGTCGCGCTCGTAATCTTCGACGATCTGCGCCTGCACCCTGCGCGCAGGCTCGAAATCCCCGTCTTCCGCATACGCGCTCACTGCCGCCGGCATACCGCCCACCACGCAGTACCGCTTGAGCGCAAGGGCGGCGCGATCCCTGAAAGGATTGATCAAGGCGGGATCGCCGCCGTCAAGAAGCTCGCGAAGCATCCCGTCCCCCGTGGCATCCAGGAATTCGCGAAAGTGCAGCGGATACAAATCGAGCGTGTCGACCTTACCGACCGGGTATCCGGTGCCTTCGTTTGCCGAGATGCCCAGAAGCGACCCTGCAGCAGCCACCGCGTACTCAGGCGCGTTTTCGCAAAAGTACTTTAGAGAAGTGATGGCCTTGGGAACGGATTGGATCTCATCAAGGATGACAAGCGTGGAGTGAGGCTCGATGCGCACGCCCGTCAGAAGGGATAGGCCGCCGATGATGCGCTCAACGTTGAAATCTCCTTCGAAGAGCGCGGTGGCCGCAGAGTTGACATCCAAGCTCACGTAAGCGACCCCGTCGAAACAGGTGCGGCCGAATTCTTTGAGCAGCCAGGTCTTACCGACCTGCCGCGCACCGTTGAGAATCAGAGGCTTGCGGCGCGGCGAATCCTTCCAGCGCACAAGTTCATCCATCAGGTAACGATCCATGTTGCCCCCCTTGATCTCAAACTCCGCCTGAAAAGTGTGATTCGTTACATTTTCTGGGACGACTTTTTGTGAATCATAACATTTTTCAAGC
>CAVHFE010000041.1:8010-17298 GCA_963635145.1 Oscillospiraceae bacterium | reverse complement strand
TTGCCGGGTGACGACCCGGCGCGAACTCTTAGGAGGAAAAGAAGATGGAAAACGAGAGCATGGCTTTGAATGCAAAGACTTTGCACGAGAAGGCGGTCTCGGCTGCCGTTAAGAACTTGGAGATCAAGGGCTATACGATCCTTGATCGCAATTACGAGACCAAGGCTGGGACCATCGACATCGTGGCGCTCGACCATGACGATCGCTACGCGGCGCCTATCCTGGTGTTCGCGGTGGCGAAGGTCACTCGTGAAGGCAGCTTCGACGACGTTGAGGAAATCCTTTGCGACCGCGTCAAGTGCGAGCGCATGGCAGGGCTTTGGCTCACCGACCACGCCGACTTCGCCGATAGCTGCGTGCGGTTCGACGAGATCTCGATGGTCGTCATCAACGACGGCAAGGCGCTCCTTCGCCATCACATCAACGCCCTTGGCAACGCCGAGAGCGAGAGCAAGGCGAAGATCGCCGAGCTTGAGAAGCGGATCGATGAGCTGAACGAAAAGCTCGCCCGCGCCCTTGATGCGCTGGGCGATGAAGCCCGTGCGATTCCTGAGGCTTAAGGAGGCCGTGAAATGAACGCGACCGACTTCAAGCCCGGCGACAGGGTGAGGCTCGTCAAGATGGACGACCCTTATCGCAAGGACGTGCCAATCGGCGTGGTGGGGACCGTGGTGGACACCTGCCCACCGCCGCTCAACGTGGTCGATGTGCACTGGGACGATGGCTTCAGCCTGAACCCCTGCCTCGACCTGGACGTCATCGTTAAGGTCTCTGAAAAGGAGGTTTAGCGATGACCAGCAATCTGCAACAGATGCGCCGTGAGGCGGGCTATCGCTCCGCGAAGGACTTCGCAATCGCGATGAGCATCCCCGAGTCCACCTATTCGCGCTACGAGCGGCAGCCGCAGACCATCCCGACCTATTCGGCAGTTCGCATCGCCGAGAAACTGGGTTGCAGCGTGGACGCCGTCCTTGGGCGTGAAAAGCCCGAGCGCGGCGCAGCGGAGGAAACCGTCCTGCGCATCGCGGCTTTGCCAAGTCTCGAACGCGGCATGATGCTCGATTACCTCGCTTATCTTGAGAATCGGGCGAAGCGCTAGAAGCGCCTTCCTTCCCAGGAAGTGAAACCGGGAGCTTGCAAGGCTCCCGGGGATGACCTGGGAGCCTTTCTGTATAGAAAATCACTTATAGAAAGGAGAGGTAATGGCTGAAGCGTTAGCCCAATGGTACTCGCTTGGTACTATACTTGGTACAAACAAGCACCAAAAGGAGGTTAAACCGATGAAGCGAGATACCGTAGTCAAGGCAATGGTCCCCAAGGCCACGAAGGAAGCCGCCGTCAAGGCGCTCGACCATTGGGGGCTGTCCCTTACCGACGCGATCAACATCTATCTGGTCAAAGTGGCCGAATGCGGCGGGATACCGTTCGATCTCAGCACGGAGAGCTTCGACTGGGACGACCCGAGCATCCCCCGCGCCAAGGCCGGGAAGAACGGCGGCCTCGCCGTCCCTAAAGATTGGCTGGACGACGATGATTGATGAGCCGCTGAAAGAAGGGCAGGTCAGACAGGTTGACTTCGAATACGAGGAAGACCCGACCATGTCCAAGGAACGCCCTGCGGTCGTCGCTTTGCTCCGCGAGGAAAACGACGACGTCCTGCTGGTGAAGATCACCTCGCACGGACCCCGCAAGGAATCTCCCGGAGAGGTCGTCATCAAGGATTGGAAGGAAGCGGGCCTGAAGCACAAGTCCACGGCTCGCTGCTCCAAGACGATGATCGCCAAAGCGAAGGATATTGAAAATTCCGAGCTGCGCGGCAGCTTGAGCGAGCCCGACTTCGAGGCGGTCAAGCTTGGCCTCGTCATCGCCCAAAAACTGCGTTAAAGCGCCTTCCTGCCCAGGAAGTGAAACCGGGAGCTTACATGAGGCTCCCGGGTGTGACCTGGGAGCCTTTCTATATGGAAAATCACTTATAGAAAGGGAAAAGAAAAATGGAAGCACTGCTTATCGGTTACGAGGGCATCGAAGAGGTCGATGTCAAGGACTCCGACGATCTGGTCAAGCTCGTCGGCGGCATGATCGACGTCGTTTGCCTGCCGCTGTTCGGCGAAGGCCGCAACATCGACCTCTACGTCAACGACGAAGGAATCTATAGCTGCCAGCCCAACCGCGCCATCATCGCCACGAAGGCGATGGAAGATGACGGCTATCTGAGTCAGCTCGACTTCCGCACTGTTGTGCACGAGGGCGGCTATTACACACTGCTCTGGGGTCCCATCGTGGCGATCGGCTTCGACCCCGAGACCGGCGAAAGCGTCGGTCTCACCGAGGATAAGAAGAAGGCCGTGGTCGACTATTTCAGCACGCGCAGGACCGGACCCGGTTCGGGGGCCGACCTGGCGTTCCTCATGTCGCTCAGCACCGCGATCTAGGGCACGTCGCCCTCCCCTGCCTAGGGTCACGGGAGTCTTTTAGGAGGCTCCCGGGATTCGGGGGCCTCCTTTTTCGTATAGGAAAAGGAAAGGGACAAATGATGCCAGAATTGTCTAGGTTTTACGGAATCGTCGTTGCGATGTATATCGGGGATCACAATCCGCCGCATGTTCATGCGAGATACGCGGAGCAAGATGCTTCGTTCTCCATCGAGACCGGCGAAATGATCCAAGGGAAGCTTCCTCCAAGAGCCGTCACGATGGTTCAAGATTGGATTACCATAAACAGAAGCGAGCTTCTGCTCATCTGGGAATCGCAAGAGTTCAGGAAGCTTAATCCTCTAGATTAAGGAGCCTAAAATGTATCCGACGGCAACCAGCGTGAAAGCGATCGACGGCAAGGTCATCGAGATTCAGTTCGCCAACGGCGACAAAAGACGCCTCGATTTCGAGCAGCTGCTTGAAATCCACCCACTTTTTGAAAAGCTGAAAGACAAGGACCTTTTCAACAAGGTTTACGTCGGTGACGGTGGTCACGGGCTGATTTGGAATTCCGAGATCGACTTGGCCTCCTCGGCTGTATGGTTAAAGGGGACTCCGGTCGATTAGCGTGAGGAACCCTCATCCCGGAGGTTAATCGGGGACCTAGGAGAGGGTCCCCGATTCGGGGGATCCTCTCTTTTCGCATATGAAGGGGCTTATGCCCGGTGATTTGATTGCCGGGCGGAAGGCCCGGCGGAAAGAGAGAGAAAGATGAGCGCAGTGCAAGACGGCAAGGAGCACATCGGAGCGGCTAGGATCATGCTGGCGAAGAAGCTCAACAAAGAGAATCTTCGGGCCAACGAGGTCTCCCATGTCGGGCAAGGGCTTAACGCGGTGCCGATAAACGATGACGGGCAATGGGATCTGCAAACCAGCTATGCCGAGAACGTGATCGGCACCGATTACGGCGAGGGAATCCCTTGCGCCGTGCTTGAGTCGTGGACGGATTGCGACGGCACGGATTATCACCAGGTCGAGATTTCCATCGGAGATTACGACTACCACTTGAAGAAGGACGTCTTCTTCAAGTTCAGGGTCGTTATCGAGTCGAAATACGTGGAGCTGATCTAAGAGCGTCTGAAAAGTGAATGTTGCGCATAAAAGGCCAGGTTTTTACCTGGCCTTTGTTATGTTGAGACAAGAACGGTGCCATCCGGCACCGTTCGCTGACCTGCGGTTGCATTCATCGCAGGCCGCGCGACGTGAAGGGTGATGGGTCGCTCTTAGTTGGGCGTTGTCGGTGAGCGATGGGTTGCCGTGGTTGCAACCTTTCAGACAATCGAAAACGCGCGGCCTTGTTGCTGCGACTCCCCTGCGCGGTAAAACCCTTTAACGGGTTTTACGCGAGATTGCTAATCTCGACAACAAGGAGCCTATCAAGCTTCTGGAAATTTAAAATTCTCGATTATTGCACCTAAAAAGTGATAAAATAGAAAAACCATCAAATGCGATGAATTGCACTTTGACAGGCGATAAGTCAAAGTCTTTTACCGGGCGTGCGGGTTCAAATCCCGCCTCCGACACCAGTTTGAATTTAAGGAGTCCGAAAGGGCTCCTTTTTCTATTCCGCGCCTTTTTGTTTCATCTTTGCTTTCTTTTGGCTTGGGCCTCTATGGGCAGCGGGTGCTTGCTACAATTTTCATCCCAAAAAATCCAAGGCGGCCAGAAGGTGGGAACGTTCCCCTCAAGCCGAAAGGCGCACTCCACTCAAACCGAGAGAGTTCCGCTCCACTCAAACCAAAAGCCTGGCTTTGTTTTCTTGTGCAACTCGACCAATTTAAGGAACCGATTCGATGACAAACATAAAACACGACAGCGAACGGGAAGCCGATAAGGCCAACGATGAAGATCCCATCTTCCTTGAGGAGCAGACGCACCTCAGCGAAACCTACGGGAAGCTGAAGGCGATTGCCAACGACGCCGCCCATGCCCTTGATGAACGCCTGAAATCCGCACGAGGCGACAAGGCCAACATGCTCGACGAGCTGTTCGTCGACTTTGGCAACGGCGTGAACCTTGAAACCTACGTCGAGTTCGAGGCCATGCACAAGGTCATCGATGAATACAACCTCGCCAACGACATGGACGCCCAAAGGCTCGATACGGCAAACCTTCTTATGAGAAAACCGTACTTCGCCAAGGTGAGCCTGCAACTGCGACCCAGCACACCCGCACGCGATATTTATATCGGCACCGCAGGCATCACCGACGAGAAACGCCGGCACTTCATCGTCGATTGGCGCTCCCCTATCGCCGAGACCTATTACAACCAGGCCAACGGCAAAACCTCCTACACCGCAAATGGACGCACCATTGAAGCCGAGCTTCTGTGCCGCCGCCAGTTCGACATCGAGGGCGACAAGCTGAACGCCTACTTTGACACCACCGTGGCCATCGAAGACCCACTGTTGCTGGCCTCGTTGGCACGCGGGCGCAACGACAAACTCAGCGATATCACCGCGACCATCCAGCGCGAGCAGAACACGGTCGTGCGCCACGACGATGTGGACGTCCTTCTGGTAAACGGAATCGCAGGTTCGGGCAAAACCAGCGTTCTTCTGCAGCGCATCGCCTACCTGTTCTACCAGCAGCGCGAGAACCTAAGCCCACGCGACGTCTACCTGATAACCCCGAACTCGGTGTTCCAGCGCTACATAGACAACGTACTTCCCGACATGGGCGAGGAAAACCCGCAGACCCTTACCTGGGACGACCTTATGGCCACGCTGAAACTCGACAACCGCGACCTTGGCAAGCAAGGGGGCGCCGAGGACCTGCGCCTGATCGACGAACTCCTGCCCGGCCTTGTGCTGGACGGCCGAGACTTCGCCGATCTGAAGATCGACGACGAAGTGGTGCTGAGCGCATCCACCGCACGTAACGCCTACCGCCAGTTCAAATCCATCCCCGCAGGCCCGCACCACGCAGCGCTGACCGCCGATGAGCTCCACGAACGCCTGGCGCAGCGCATCAAGCGCCTTTCACGCAGCGAGGACACCTTCGACGCGATGATGGACCTCGACCACGACGAGATGATGCGCATCTTCGGCATGCCCATCCAGCCGGCTAGCGAATCGGAATTCCAGGATTACGCGCTCACCTACCTGAAAGATCGCTACGCGCCCATCGAGGAAGCAATCGAGAACGGCGAGTGGCTGCGCATCGACAGGATAGGCATGCGCATGCTCAAAAAGAAGGCGCTCAACAGTGCCGAGTGGCTCTATCTCAAACTCGCGCTTGCGGGCGGCAGCAAGCGCAGCGCACGCTACGTCATGGTGGACGAGGTGCAGGATTACTCCTGCGCCCAGCTGATGGTTTTGGCGCGCTATTTCAACAACGCGCACTTCCTTTTGCTCGGCGACCCGAACCAGGCTATCAAAGCCAGCACGGCAAGCTTCGACGAAATTCGCCAGATTTTCAGCGCTGCGCGCGGCGAGGTTCACGAATGCCAGCTCATGACCAGCTACCGCTCAAGCCCCGAGATCACCAAGCTCTTCACCAGCCTTATGCCCGCCAACGAGCGCATCAAAACCTCGTCCATCCAGCGGCCCGGATACGAACCGTGCATCAAGGAATATCTTGACACCAACGAATACCAATCGGCCGTCCGCGCGGAAATCGAGCGTATGAACAGCGAGGTCGAAGGACTAGCAGCCGTCATCGTCGCGGAAAAGAGCCGCGTGAAATGGATGGCGAAATGGCTTGACGACAGCCCGGCAATCTTCCTTGACAAGCATGATGAGCTGCCCGAATCGGGCGTGCTGGTGATGGACGTTGCCCTGGCGAAGGGCTTGGAGTTCGAACAGGTGCTCATAGCCGATGCGCAGCAGGAGGTTTACACAGACGACGAGCTGTCACGCTGCCGCCTCTACACGGCTTTAAGCCGCGCAACGCAGAAGGCGAGCGTCATCAGCCAAGGTCCGCTCACGAACTTGCTGTAGGCACGTTCACATCCAAGCACGCCGCCCGGCTCACAACAAGCCGCCACGAAGCGCGCGGCGCGCACCAACAAGATAGCCGAAAGGCAGCCGAGCTCAAGAATCGCACCTAGCCCGAAAGCACGCCGCCCGCATACGAAACCCAATTACCCCGAGAGGACTTGCGCATGAAGTTCCTGCATCTATCCGATTTGCATATCGGCAAAATCGTCAACGGCTTCAATATGCTCGACGATCAGCGCTTCGCCCTTGAGGGGATACTGGACATCGCAAGCAATCGCGAGCTGGACGCCGTCGTTATCGCTGGCGATTTGTATGACAAAGCGGCACCGAGCGCCGAGGCGGTTCAACTCGTCGACTGGTTCATCAGCGAGCTTGCAGTGCGCAACATCAAGGTGCTGGGAATACCCGGAAACCACGATTCGGCGGAGCGAGTGGCTTACGCGCAAAGCATCCTCGAAAAGCAAGGGGCTTACTTCCCTCCCCTTTTCAATGGGCAGGTGCACAAGGTGGAGCTTGAAGATGAATTCGGGGCGGTGAGCTTTTGGCTTATGCCCTTTCTAAAGCCAGCACAAGTGCGTCCCTTCTTCCCCGATGAAGACATCCAAAGCGACTACACGCGCGCACTCGAATGCGTGCTTTCAAGCTGCAAGCTTGATCCAAGCAAACGCAACATCCTTGTTGCCCACCAATTCGTCACCGCGCAGGGACAGCTTACCGAACGAAGCTCGTCCGAACTTAACCTAGGCGGGCTCGACAACGTGGATTCGCACGTTTTCGACCCGTTCGACTACGTTGCCCTAGGACACATCCACCGACCGCAGCGCATCGGACGTGACGAGTGCCGCTATGCCGGCTCGCTCCTTAAATACTCCGTCTCGGAATCCAGGCAGGCGAAGTCGGCCGTGCTTGTGGAGCTTGGTCCCAAAGAAGCCGAAACATTGGCAAAAGAAGAAAGCAGCTGCGTAAGCTTTGAACTCATCAAGTACCCGATCAAGCACAACCTACGGCAAATCAAAGGCAGCCTTGCCGACCTAACCGATGAATCAATCTTGGAAAAATCCCTCGATTACATTCACGCCACGCTTACCGACGAAGTGCTGCCCCTTGATGCTCAGGCGCGCTTGCGCACGATGTATCCCAACCTGATGTCGTTCAGCCGCGAGCAAACGCCCACCTCATGCGCAAATAGCGAGACCAAGCTTCAAGGCGATGCAACGATGATGAATCCTTCGGAACTCTTCGCCGGTTTCTTCAAGGAACAAACGGGCAAGGAAATGAACGCCGAACAGGCGAATATCGCAGTAAATCTCATGAACGAAAGCCAGCAAATCACCTCGACAGGCAAGGAGGACTAAAACGATGAGGCCTCTCAATCTAACTATCAGCGCCTTCGGACCTTACGCAGGGAAGGTCGAGATCCCCTTGTCCAAGCTTGGGAAAGGCGGGCTTTATCTGATTTGCGGCGACACCGGAGCGGGCAAGACGACCATCTTCGACGCCATCAGCTTCGCCCTATACGGCGCGGCTTCGGACGGCGGCGGCAAGGGCGGACGCAACAGCAAAACGCTACGAAGCGATTTTGCGGAGCCGATGACGGAAACTTACGTGGAGCTCGAGTTCGAGTTCCAGGGCGAGCGCTACCTGATTCGCCGCAACCCCGAATACCTGCGTCCCAAAACGCGCGGCACCGGGCTCACCAAGCAAGTCGCAGGCGTCGAGCTCCATCGACCTGGCAAGCCAGTGCTCACCAAGGAGACCCCGGTTAAAAACGCCATCATCGAACTGCTCGGCATCGACCGCGAGCAGTTTTCGCAAATCGCGATGATCGCGCAAGGTGACTTCCGGAAACTCTTAGTGGCCGATACCAAAGACCGAAGCCAAATCCTCCGAAAGCTCTTCAACACTCTGCCCTACGGCCTTTTCTCCGAAAAACTTGATGAGGAGCGCAAGGGACTTGAAGCCGATTTTTCCGATGCCAAGAGGGAGATCGTCAACGCGGCGAAAAGTGCTGCTTTCATCGAAGGTAGCAAGCGCGACATTGAACGCAAAGAACGACTGGAAGAAGGCCTTCTTATAGGCCCCTGGCTGGACGAAGCTTTGAAAAAGCAGCTCGTAGAAGACGCATCTCTGTCGGCGGAACTCGAGCAAAAGAGGAAAACGGCTCAAAGTGCAAGAGACGAAGCAAGGCAACTGATTGCGCAAGCCAACACCTTGGAAAGCACGCGCAAAAATCTACTTTTAGCCCAGCAGCAGGAAGAAAAGCTCAACGAGAAGCTGCCCGAAGTCAAGGCTAAAGCAGCCAAAGCGCAAGAAAGCAAGCCCCTGGAAGAAGAGCTTTCCGGAAAGATTCTGAGCCTGGAAAAGAGCCTTCCCTCGTTCGAACGCCTGAAAGATATTGCGAACAAGCTTTCAACCAAGCAAAGCAGCCTTGAAGAGCTGCTGCAAAAAGCCGAAGAAACGCAAGCCGACAAAGCAAAATCCCAAACGGTTCTTGAGGAGCTTGGGCTTCAGATTGAGGAGCTCAAAGAGGCCGACGTGCTTTTTGAGAGGGCCAAGCAAACGCTCAACCAGCACAAGGAAGCCAGGGACGCCGCAAAGGAACACCTGAGTAAGCTTGAACGCTTGAAATCATTGGAACTTGAACGCGAAAAGCTCGCCCGTTCACTTGACGAAGCCGAAAAGGCCGACCAATGCGCGAGCGCGAAAGCAGAGTCGGCGAAGCTCGTCCGCGATCAGACAGAGACTCGGATAAACGAGCTCCAGCCTGTCGAGCGCGCGCTGGAAAAAGCAAAGGGCGAGCTTGAACGCTTGCAATCCGCGAAACGGCTTGTCACCAGCAAAATCGGAGCACAAACGAATCTTGCATCCGATAT
>CAVHFE010000041.1:0-8000 GCA_963635145.1 Oscillospiraceae bacterium | reverse complement strand
GCGCGCGCAAAAACGCCACGAGCAGATAACAGATAAACTGCTGGAAGCAACCAGAACATACGAGCATGCCCATGCCGAGCTTGTGCATATGCAAAATTTGCAAAGCCTGGAGGCGGCCGGAGCCCTTGCGGCCAAATTGCAGGATGACGCGCCTTGCCCCGTGTGCGGCTCGACCGAGCATCCCCATCCGGCGAGCCTCTCCGATGCAGCACCAAGCCCTCTCGAGCTCAAGAAAGCGCAAGCGAGGGAAGAAGACGCACAAGGCGCTCGCGGCAAGGCCAACGACGATGCAGTTGCAGCAAAGGCCCACATCGACACTTTGAACGAAAGGCTTGATTCGCTCAAAAAGAACGACGGCTCACGCGATGAGCTTGAAAACGAGCAACGCAAACTCGACGCCGCAATCCTGGACACCCAACAAGAACTCGATCGCCTAAAAGCGCAAGAGCAAACTTTGAAGGCGGAGCAAGAAAAGCTATCCGCCGAAAATGAGAAGCTCACCAGAGCGGAAGCGGAAAAGAAGAAATCTGAATCCGCGCTTAACGACGCAAGGCTCAAACTTGCCCAAGCGCAAGCAAGCTACCGAGAGCAAAAGTCAGCACTCGAAAACTCGAAGAGCAACTTCACCGAAGGCTCACTTGCTGAGCTTGAAACCGAAGTGCGCAAAGCAGAGGCCGCACTCCAGGCAGCCGAAACAAACATGTGCAAGCGCAAGGACGCAATCGATCACCAGAACAAAGAAAAGGAAGCCCTGCTCGAAATCGAGACCAAGGCAAATAAGCTACAAGAAAAAATCAACGAAGCAAAAACCAGCATCGCCAAAGATACCGCAGCGAAATCCGAAATCGAGAAGACGCTCCCCTGCCAAAACCAGGAAGAGGCGCAATCGCAGCTAAAACTCGCGTGCGCCAAGCGCGACGCATTGATTCTTGCGCGCACGCAAGCAGAGGCCGAGCTCGAAAATCTCGAAAGGGATCTTGCCCGCTGCAAGGACGCGCAAGAAAACTGCCAGGAGATTTTGAAGCAGGCCAGCTCGATCGACATCGAAAAGCAAACCGAGCGGCAGCGCATCGCAGAGCAAGAACTTGAAAACTACGCAAGGCAAGCAGAAGAACTCGGTTTCCGAAGGAAAACGAACGAACAAGCCGGCGAGCAGCTTAGTCGAGCACTCGATGCCTCAAATTCCCTGGAAAAGCGCTACGCGCAAGTGAAGGAACTCTCGGACGTCGCCAACGGAAAACTGACCGGACAAGCGCGCATAAGCTTCGAGACCTATGTGCAGGGCATCTACTTCGACCAGATCATCGCCGCCGCCAACAGGCGCTTGAACAGCTTGACTCAGGGGCGTTACGAACTTCTGCGCGACACCAGCTGCGAAAAACACCAAGGCCAAACAGGTTTGGAGCTCAACGTGCTCGACAACTTCACCGGAAGAGCACGCAGCGCGAGCTCGCTTTCCGGCGGCGAAACCTTCCAGGCTTCCCTCTGCTTAGCTTTGGGCCTCTCCGACGTGGTGCAGGCCCATGCGGGAGGCATCCAACTGGAAACCATGTTCATCGACGAGGGCTTCGGCTCTCTTGACCAAGAGGCGCTCACCGCCGCAATCGGTATGCTGTCGGGCCTCTCCAACGAGAACAAGCTCATCGGCATCATCAGCCACGTCGAGGAGCTGAAAGGCGCCATCGACCGCAAGATCGTCGTCAAGCGCACACCGCTCGGCTCCAAGCTGCAGATAGAGTTCTAGGCAAAAGCGTCGGCGGGAAGATTGGTGGCGTCCTCCCCGTTCACCAGCGCATCCGTCTCACGCGCGATGCGCATCTCCTCGTCGGTGGTTACCACGCAAATCTTGATGGGGCTATCGTCTATCGAGATAATGCGGTTCATGCCGATGGCACCCGACACATCGTTGCGCTCCTTGTCCAAAATCATCCCCATATGTGCAAGACCTGCGAAAATGAGCTCGCGCAGCTCCGCGGAGTTCTCGCCAATCCCCGCTGTCATAACCACGGCGTCCAGCCGGCGCATGGTCGCGTAATAAGAGCCGATGGTTTTCTGAATCTTGTACACGTACATGTCGATGGCGAGTTGGGCATTGCCGTTGCCGAGCTTCGCCATTTGCAAGACCTCGCGCATGTCGGAGGTGATGCCCGTGATGCCCAGCACGCCGGATTCCTTGTTAAGCACCGCGTCCATCTGGTCAAAACTTAAGTTCTCGCGCCGCATCAGATAGGTAACGATGGAAGGGTCGATGGAGCCTGAGCGGGTACCCATCATAATGCCATCGAGCGGAGTGAAGCCCATCGAGGTATCGATCGATTTTCCATGGTTGATGGCGGCGATCGAGCCACCGCTGCCCAGATGGCAGGTGATCAGGCCTAAATCCTCAAGAGGGCGGCCAAGCAAATTCGCGGCCTGCTGGGCTGCATAGCGATGACTCGTGCCGTGAGCTCCGTATTTACGGATGTGGTACTGCTCGTAATAACGCATGGGCAAGGGGTACATATAGGCCTTGGCGGGCATGGTTTGATGAAACGCGGTATCGAACACGGCAGCCTGAGGCACATCGGGCAAGATCTTTTTCATATGATCGATGCACGCATCAGCGGGAGGATTGTGCAACGGGGCCAAGATCTCGCATTCCTTTATCAGGCGCAGGGCCTCATCATCGATAAGAATCGAACGATCGAAATGCTCACCGCCGGAAACGACGCGGTTTCCAACGGCATCGATCTCGCCCAAAGAAGAAATGGGTGAGGCTTCATCTTCAACCAAGGCTTGCAGCAACCATTCCAGGCATTCCTCGATCGATGCATTTTCAAGCGCGGCCTTTCGCTTCACTTCAGACTCGGGAAAACGAAGCGTAAGATCCGTTTGCTCGGCCCCGATACGGTCGGCCAGGAATTTCATACGCGAGATTTTCCCGTCGGTTTCGATAAGTTGGCACTTCAGGGTGGAACTCCCCGCGTTGATAACCAGAACAAGCATCTTTCCCCCTTCATCGATGACGCCATGCGCCCTTTGCCTTGCATACCCCGCGCCTGCCCTGCACCGGCAAGGATGCAAGTTTGTCCGCAGGCCTGAGCGCATCATAGGCTCTTTGCCATGCGCATCGCTCGTCTGCAGCGATTGCATCATGAAGCATTACGCATCCCAAAAGAAGCGTCCCTCAACAGCGTCCTTATTCTTATTGTCGCACTAATCAAGAAGCACGGGCACTTGCGCAGCCGCAGTTTCATCAAAGCAGTTGAGAACGATTGAGCGTGATAGAATTCTTGCTAATTTGTGAATTACCGAGGAGGCACCCATGGGCGAACAGCCTGCCAACAGCACTACCGCAAGCGAAGCGCTTTTGAACTACATACAAAAGGGTTTCCCCATCGCCCCGAAGTGGAGCATCATCGCCTGTCTTGCCTTGCTGGCAGCCTTCGTCTTCATCGGCACCCAAGCAGCACAAGGTGCAGCCTGGGTGAGCGACTTCAACTCCTTTGCGGCAAACACCATTCAATCATGGCGCAACCCTGCGCTCACCCAAGTAATGTGCGCCTTAAGCGTTATCGGGAGCGAGCTAGGCTCGACGCTCATCGCCCTAGTGGTAATCATCTGGCTCGCCATCAGGCGCAGGTGGGACGATTTCCTCTATTGCCTGGGTAACTACGCGGTGTTTTTGGCAATCTCGCAGGGTGCCAAATTCATCTTCTGCACCCCGCGCCCAACCGACCAGGCCATCATCAACCTGCCCCTCACCTTTTCCTACCCCTCGGGGCATTCCGGCACAAGCCTGATGCTCGCCTTCATCATCTCGATGCTCGCCATCGTTTACTTCAGGAAGCGCGGTAAATCTGACACGCCCGGCATCGTCATCATGGTCGTCTTGGTGCTGGTAGCGCTTTGCGTTGCCCTGTCGCGCGTCTACCTGGGCGTCCATTGGGGCATCGACCTCATCGGCGGCTGGTGCGTGGCACTAGCTTGGGGTCTCCCCACCTTCACCTGGTTCATTAGCCAGTATCCACCGGCGCGTTTCCAAGGAGGCAGCGACCCTTACGGCGTTAAAGCTATCCAAGAAAAGCGCGCCGGTAGCAAGGCCGACGGCGAAGCTGCCGCCGAGTAAATACCGAACGGCTTAAGCGCGCGTTATCTCGTAGCAGAAGTGGATCTTCTTGTTGCGACCGAAATCCTCCGGGATGCTCTCGGCTGTGATGTCCTTTGCTTTAAGGCCAAGCTGCCTTAAACCTTCTTGGTCCAACTTAAACGAACGCAGGTTGCCGCTGAACAAAACCGTGCCCTCGGGGGCCAAAACACAGGCAACTTTCTTCAACATCGCGATATGGTCGCGCTGGATATCCCAGGTGCGATTGCCCATGGCCTTGGAGTTGCTGAAAGTCGGCGGATCAACGAACACCAGATCGTACTGGATGCCCTTCTCTCTTTCGCCATCGAGCCAATCGAGCGTATCCGCCTTGCTGAATCGATAAACCTTATCCCTAAAGCCATTGCGCTGCATATTCCTGCGTGCCCACTCCAAATACCTTGGCGAAAGATCGACGGTGGCCGTGCTTGCTGCGCCTCCCGCGGCAGCGTAAACCGAAGCGCTGCCCGTGTAAGCGAACAGGTTGCAGAAACGCTTGCCGGAAGCGCGCTTTTCGATAAGGGCACGAACGGGGCGATGATCCAAGAACAGGCCGGTGTCCAAGTACCCGGTCAGGTTGAGCTCGAACACATGCCCACCTTCCACGGTAAGCAGATGCATGCCCTTGCGCTCGGCGGCGGCGTATTGACTGCCGCCCTTTTCCTGCTTTCGCACGCGCGTTGCGATGCGCTCGTCGGGAACATCGAGAATCACCGAGGCAACCTTGATGGCGTCGTCCAAGCGACGCGCCGCCTTGGTGGGATCGATCTCGCGGGGGGCTTGATATTCGGAAATCACCAGGTAGGGCTTCATATAGGATTTCACGGTCTCAGCCGAAATGGAGCGCACATGCACGAAGCTGCGCTTCTGCTTGCCTTCGCCCTTGAAGCCGTCTTTTGGATCGACCTTCGCGCGATTGTCGTGGAACTTGCCGGTTTCGGCACCGAACTTGCCGCCACGACCACGCCCGGCCGACGCACGACGATCATCTTTGCCCGCCGGACGGCCTTTGTAAGAAGAATTGCGGCGCGCGTCGTAGGCACGCTGCTCCTCAAGCGGATCTTGGATGCGCATGCCCATGATCACGTCGATTGCAACCGCGTAATCGGGCAAATCGGCATCGTAGACACGATAGGCGAAGACGCCCTCGCGCGCGGCCCACTTGCGACGCTGCTTGGCCATCTTGCGCAAGCGCCCCGCGAACTGCTCGGCATGCCCCGAGGAAACCGAGATCCTTTTCTCGTTACCGGCAAGGTCGATGAGGTCGAGTATCTCCAAACGCGATGAGCCAAGGTCGTACAGGCGAACGGTGGATTCGATGCGCCCGTTGTAGACGGTGCTCTGCTCGGTGGCGTCCATGGCCATGAGCACGTCGAACTGGGGGTCGGGGGTGATGACGAGCATCTGCCAATCGGAAGGAAGCGTGCTTACGCCCTTGCGCAGTGACTCGATGACCTCGCGCAGATTATCTTTTGCCAGGCGAATGCCGTAAGGAGGGTTCACCGCAACGAAGCCAGCGCGATCAAGCGGCACGCCTGCGCGCTCGAGCGTCTTTCCCAGCTCAAGACAATCGGCCTGCTCAAAGCGAACGATGGACGAAAGACCCGCACGATTGGCGGCAGCCTGGGCAATCTCAACGCAACGAGGGTCGATGTCGGCACCGAGGAAAAACGGCTGTTCAGCCGAGAGTCCGGCCTCGAAGCGCTCGTCCGCCTCATCGATGAGCGCATAGAACTCCTCGGGCTTGTAGGGCAGCCAAGCCTCAAAGCCCCACTTCTCGCGAAGCAAACCCGGGGCACGATCGGCAGCAATCATAGCGGCCTCGATTACCAAAGTGCCGCTGCCGCACATGGGGTCCACGAAGGCGCCGGCGCTTTTGGCGCGCTCGGGCCAGCGGCCTTTGAGGAGCATGCCCGCCGCAAGCGCCTCCTTCAAAGGGGCGGTAACCTGGATGCCGTTTTCACGGTAACCGCGACGATGCAGGGAGCCACCTGCGAAATCGATGTTGATGGTTGCGCGAGCGCCGTGCAGGTTAACCCAAATGCCCACATCAGGGTCGTCCGGATCGACGTCAGGGCGCTCGCCATGAACGCTGCGCAGACGGTCGCAAACGGCATCTTTCACCTTTTGCCCGATGAAAGCCGTATTACGCAGCGTATCGGAAGTACCGCGCGCGAAAACGGCCATGGTCTTCTGAGGGTTCATGTGCTTTTCCCAGGGAATGGCGCGCACCGACGAATAGAGTTCATCGGCATCTTTGGCATCCACGCGATCGACAACGAGCATGATACGCGATGCGGCGCGCGACCACAGGCACGCACGGTACGCGTCAACCGGCTTGCCCGTGAACGACACGCCGCCGTTCAGAGGACGCACGCGGCGGATTCCCATGTTCTTAAGCTCGTCGGCGACCACCTGTTCAAAACCAAAGGGGCAGGTTGCGAAGAACTCGAAAATGCCTTCGGGCCTTTTGCCCTTGAAATCCCCGGAACGCTTGTAAGCCATGACATCCTCCTTGAGTGCCGCGCAGGCACCCGTCGATCGTTGGGCACGCACCCGTTCGCGCGCTTTTCTTTTTGCAAATTATATAAAGAAGGTGCCCGCTCGAAGCTTTAAGAGTTGAAACTTACCCTCATAAGCTCAAACGGGCACCAAGGCATTATGTTATGCGCTGAAGCTTGCCCAAGCCCACCCAGGCCCGAACAGCATCAAAGCGCAGAAGGCCTTTAGTCCTCCAAGTAATCCTTCAGCTTCTGGGAACGGGAAGGATGGCGCAGCTTGGCAAGCGTCTTGGACTCGATCTGGCGAATGCGCTCACGGGTGACGCCGAACTCGCGGCCGACTTCCTCAAGCGTGCGCGGATGACCGTCGACCAGGCCGAAACGAAGCTCGATGACCTTGCGCTCGCGCTCGGCCAAACCGTCGAGCGTCTTGCGCAGCTGCTCCTGCAGCATGCTGAAGGAAGCGGCATCGGGCGGAACCACAGCGGCGTCGTCCTCGATGAAGTCGCCGAGCTGGGAGTCTTCTTCCTCGCCGATGGGAGTTTCCAGGGAAACGGGCTCCTGAGAGATCTTCTGAATCTCGCGGACGCGCTCCTCGGTAAGGCCCATCTCCTCGCCGATTTCAGCGGGAGTTGGTTCGCGGCCGAGCGACTGCAGAAGCTGACGCTGGATGCGAACAAGCTTATTGATGGTTTCCACCATGTGCACGGGAATGCGGATGGTGCGCGCCTGGTCGGCGATGGCGCGGGTGATGGCCTGACGGATCCACCAGGTTGCGTAGGTGGAGAACTTGAAGCCCTTGGTGTAGTCGAACTTCTCGACCGCGCGGATTAGGCCCAGGTTGCCTTCCTGGATAAGGTCCAAGAAGAGCATGCCGCGACCGACGTAGCGCTTGGCGATGGAGACGACCAGACGAAGGTTGGCTTCAATGAGCTGCTGCTTTGCGTCAAGGCCGACCATTTCAACGCGGGAAAGACGACGGCGCTCACGGCGCTCAAGCTCAATCTCGCCGGCTTCTTCTTTTTCAAGCTGCTCGGTGGCGGCAACACCGGCCTCGATCTTCATGGCGAGGTCGACCTCTTCGGCGGCGGTGAGCAGGTTGACGCGGCCGATTTCCTTCAGGTACATGCGCACCGGATCGCCGGTGAGCAGGGTGACGGAAGCGTCGTTTGAGCGCTTGCCACGACCACGGGCGCGCGTGCGCGTGCTCTTGGACTTGTTGACCTTGGGAAGGGCTACGTCGGATGCAGCCTTGAGCTCGGACTCGGGGATGCCCTCGAGCAGCTCCTCGTCGCTCATATGAGCGGCTTCCTTGGCCTCATGGGCCTCGTCTTCCACCGAGGAGATGTCGGGATCGGTTTCCTCGGCATCGT
>CAVHFE010000040.1:0-17477 GCA_963635145.1 Oscillospiraceae bacterium | reverse complement strand
CCGTAGGCGTTGCGCTCCACGCTCACGTCCAGCGTACCGAAGCCGTGCACTGCCAAGCGTTCTTTGGCAGCCGCAGGGTCAAGCCCGGCTAAGTCGCCGGTGCCTTCCACTTCCTTTGCCAGAAGAATCAGCCCCGCGCAGGTTGCCAGCACGGGCAAGCCATCTTCAATCCTTTGCTTAAGTTCGTCGAACATTCCCAGCTCGCGCAGCAGCTTGGCTTGGGTGGTCGATTCGCCTCCGGGCAAAACCAGCCCGTCGAATTCTTGCTTAAGGTCCGCCGCCTGGCGAATCTCAACCACCTTCGCGCCAAGCTCGCGCAGCCTGGCTTCGTGCTCGGCGAATGCTCCCTGAACGGCCAGTACCGCAATCGTGCGCGTCATTACTTGCCACGCTCCGCCATCAGAAGCTCAATCTCGCTCTCGTTGATGCCGACCATGGCCTCGCCCAAATCCTCGGAAAGCTCGGCGATGAGCTTGGCATCGTTGTAGTTGGCCACGGCCTTTACGATGGCCTGCGCGCGTTTGGCGGGGTTGCCGGACTTGAAGATGCCCGAGCCCACGAACACGCCCTCGGCGCCCAGCTGCATCATCAGCGCGGCGTCGGCGGGGGTGGCCACGCCGCCTGCTGCGAAGTTGACCACGGGGAGCTTGCCATTTTCGTGCACGTACTTAACCAGCTCGTAGGGCACCGCCAGCTGCTTGGCTTCCTCGAACAGCTCGTCTTCGCGCAGCGACACCACGTGGCGAATCTGGTTCTGGATAAGGCGCATGTGGCTTACCGCCTGCACCACGTCGCCGGTGCCGGGCTCGCCCTTGGTGCGGATCATCGATGCGCCCTCGGCAATGCGACGCAGCGCCTCGCCCAGGTCGCGGGCGCCGCAGACGAAGGGGACCTCGAAGGCGGTCTTATCGATGTGGTAGATGTTGTCGGCGGGCGAGAGCACCTCGGACTCGTCGATGTAGTCGATTTCGATGGCTTGCAAAATCTGCGCCTCAACCTGGTGCCCGATGCGCACCTTGGCCATAACGGGGATGCTCACGGCCTCCTGGATGCCCTTGATCATCTTGGGGTCGGACATGCGGGAAACGCCACCGGCCGCGCGGATATCGGCGGGGATGCGCTCCAGAGCCATGACGGCGCAGGCGCCCGCTTCCTCGGCGATGCGCGCCTGCTCGGGCGTGGTGACGTCCATGATCACGCCGCCCTTGAGCATTTGGGCCAGCTGCTTGTTGAGTTCGTAGCGTTCAGACATTGGGTTCCTTCCTTTAAGGAGCGATTATGTGTTGGCAGCTACGATACGGCGCGTCTGATTATGTTGAAATATCCAAAACTCTGGTTTTTAATATGACCAGCTGGTTATAAAATTGATGGAAAACAGCAAAGGGCGATAAGACCAGTGTGCCGGTGTTGGCGGGGGTACGGGGCTGCGGAGGTTCGGCCGTGATGTGTCGCTGCGGCGTTGGCGTGCTGCTTGAACGCTGGCCAGTTGCCCGGTGCCGCCGCAAAAGAAAGGAAGCTGAAGGTGCTTCAATACGATCTTGATGCGCGAGAGGGCGGCAGCCTGTACGAGGAGCTGGTCCGACGCATGCGTGCCGACATCGCGCAGGGCATCATCGCACCCGACGAGCATCTTCCTTCGAAAAGGGATTTCGCGCGCTCGCTCGGCGTGAGCGTTATCACGGTGGAGCACGCCTACCAGCAGCTGGTTGCCGAGGGCTACGTGCGCGCGATTCAGCGCAAGGGCTATTACGCCAACGACGTTGGTTCCTTTGCGGCTAAGGTGGCGGATAGCCTGCTTTCGGGTGGCTCAGCCAAAAAGCGCGCAAGCGCTCGCTCGGAGTCCGCTGGTGGTGGCTCCTTTGGGGCAGCGAGTGAAGATAGCCATGTTCTTTGGGATGGTTCCTTCAGTGCGGGGCGTGGCGCAAGTGCGGCTTCGGCTGCGGCCTCCAACGACCCATCAGCTTCAGCCGCGAATTCCTCATACGTTTCTTTTGATCTTACCGGTGGTGTCGCACCCGATTCCTTTCCGCGCCAGGCTTGGTCGCGCATCGTGCGCGAGGTGGTGGAGGATGCCCCCGATGATCTTCTTCTTAAAAGCGCCCCGCGCGAAGGCTTAGCCGAGCTGCGCCGCGCCATTGCCCATTACGTGGCGCGGGCCCGCGACATGCAGGTTGAGCCCTGGCAGGTGATCGTCGGCGCGGGTGCTCAGGGGCTCTACCCTGTGCTGCCGCGCTTGCTCGGGTGCACGCGTTTTGCCGTGGAGGATCCGGGCTACCCGACGCTCGCTCGAACTTACGCCGCCAGCAACATAGAGGTTGCGCAGGTCGCCATGGACGAAAAGGGCATGGACGTTGACGCCTTGCGCGCATCGAGGGCGCAGGTGGCGCACGTTATGCCGTCGCATCATTTCCCCACGGGCGCGGTTATGCCCATCGCGCGCCGCTATGAGCTTTTGGCCTGGGCCGCGCAAGGCCAGGGGCGCTACATCATCGAGGACGACTACGACTGCGAGTTCCGTCATCAGGGCCGCCCGATTCCCGCGCTGCAGGGCATCGACGCCGCCGAGCGGGTGGTCTATCTCAATACCTTCGCACGCACCATCGCCCCGAGCCTCAGGCTGGGCTTCATGGTTTTGCCCTCTCACCTGGCCCAGCGCTTCCATGACGAATGGGGCGGCGAGGCCTCGTCGGTCTCCGCCATCGAGCAGATGGCGCTCGCGCGCTTTTTGTCCGAGGGCGCCTTCGACAAGCATGTCAATCGCATGCGCCGCCACTACCGCGAGGTGCGCGACGCCTTCCTTGCGGGCTTGGACGGTCTGGCCTGCGGCGCCCTGGGCAAAGACGCGGGCCTGCATTTCGTGCTCGACTGCGAAGAACCGCTCGATGAGGCGCGCCTTAAGGCCGAGCTCTTGGAGGAAGGCGTGCGCGTGAGAACTTTGAGCGACTACTTAGGCGCTTCTTCCGGCTCGAGTAGCGAGTCGGCCCGCCGCTGCGACTCGGCCAAGCGAGGCGCCCACTCTAAAGCTCCCAACGAGGCCGTCGGTTCCTCAGCTGACCAGGGCAAATCCGCCGGCAGCTCCACCAAGCTGGTGATATGCTATTCCGGCCTTTCGGCAAGCAGTGCCACCGAGGCCGCCGAGCGCGTCTGCCGCGTTGTCAAGCATCTTCGCGCTGGCCGCGCCTAGTGTGTGTCGGCCCGTGTGGCAAGGGTGAGCGCCGCTGTCCGCCGGCAACCGCACTTAGTGCGAATCGGCCCGTGCGGCAAGGGCGGCACCGGCGCCCGCCGGCGAGTCGCCTCCCCCATCGCGCATCCACCCGTGCGGCCAGGGGAGTGCCGGCGCCCGCCAGCAAGCCGTGCCGAAGCCGTAAGTTTTCCTTGCATAGGCACGCAGGGCTTCGTATACTAGCAAGGCTGTTTTATTTCACATGCTTGGTGGACTTATGCTCGCCAGTGGCCCCGCGGGGTTGCGAGCGCAGGGATGAAGCCAGGCAGAGGATCAACGAATGGAGAAAAAATGACCAAGATCAACCTTAAGGTCCTGCTCGATGCAGGTTGCCACTTCGGCCACCAGACCCGCCGCTGGAACCCCAAGATGAAGCAGTACATCTTCGGCAAGCGCGGCGACATCTACATCATCGACCTCAAGGAAACCCTTTACGGCCTGGACGCTGCTTACACCGCAGTCAGCCAGATTGCTTCCCAGGGCGGCACCGTGCTGTTCGTCGGCACCAAGAAGCAGGCTCAGGAGTCCGTCATTGAGGCTGCCAACAAGTGCGGCATGCCCTACGTCAACGCTCGTTGGCTCGGCGGCATGATGACCAACTTCGTCACCATCCGTTCCCGCGTCAAGCGCATGGAAGAGCTTGAGGCCATGGAGCAGGACGGCCGCATGGAGAAGCTCCCCAAGAAGGAGCAGATCCTGCTGAAGAAGGAGCTCTCCAAGCTGCAGACCAACCTCAACGGTATCCGCAACATGACCCGCACCCCCGATGCCATCTTCGTCATCGACACCAACAAGGAGCACGGTGCAATCGCCGAGGCCAAGCGCCTGAACATCCCCGTTATCGGCACCCTGGACACCAACTGCGATCCTGACGACGTCGATTACGGCATCCCCGCAAACGACGACGCCATCCGCTCCGTCCGCCTTCTGTGCGACTTCGTTGCCGACGCCGTCATCGCCGGTACCGGTGCTCCCGTCACCGCCGAGGAAATGGCTGGCGAGGCTCCCGCAGAGGAAGCTGCTCCCGCCGAGGCTGCAACCGAAGCTGCCGCTGAGTAGCCTGTAAACCTTACAAGGCTCAAACCCAATGCAAGTAAGGGCGGTGGACTTAGCGTATAGGCCCACCGCCTGTTCCCTTTAAAAGAAAGGAAACCAAATGGCTCAGATTACCGCCGCTATGGTCAAGGAACTGCGCGAGATGACTGGCGCTGGCATGATGGAATGCAAGAAGGCCCTTACCGAGGCCGACGGCTCCCTCGAGGGCGCTGTTGACGTTCTGCGCACCCGTGGCCTTGCCGCCGTTGCCAAGAAGGCCGGCCGCGCCACCAACGAGGGCTACGTCATGGCCGTCACCAACGAGGAGGGTACCGCCGGTGCTCTCGTCGAGCTCAAGTGCGAGACCGACTTCGTTTCCGGCAACGAGAAGTTCCGCGCCTACGTTGCCAAGGTCACCGAGGCCGTCATGGCTTCCAAGCAGACCGACATCGAGGCTCTGAAGGCCGTCGAGGTCGAGGGCGAGACCGTTGAGGCAATCCTTACCGACTGCATCCACGTGATGGGCGAGAACACCGAGCTCGCTCGCGTTGCCTACACCGAGGCTCCCGCTGTTGCCGCCTACATCCACGGCACCGGCAAGATCGGCGTTCTGGTTGAGTTTGACGTCGAGGGCGTTGACATCACCTCTGCCGAGTTCAAGCAGTGCGGCAAGGACGTTGCAATGCAGGTTGCAGCAATCGCTCCTATCGCTGCCAACCGCGAGGACGTCGACCCCGCCGTCGTCGAGCACGAGATGGGCATCTACAAGGCTCAGGCTGCTGAGTCCGGCAAGCCCGAGGCCATCCAGGAGAAGATCGCCACTGGCCGCCTTGAGAAGTTCTTCAAGGAGCAGTGCCTCACCGAGCAGGCCTTCGTCAAGGATTCCGACAAGACTGTCACCGAGTACGTCAACTCCGTTGCCAAGGCTCTGGGCGGCTCCATCAAGGTCAAGGCCTTCACTCGCTTTGCCCTGGGCGAGTAGTTCGCTTTTCAAACGATCTTTCGCGCTTGCTTTAGGTAAGCGTTTCAAGGGACCCTTCGGGGTCCCTTTTCTTGTCTGTGGGCGTTGGTGCGTGGGTGGCCTCTTGTTCGTGGGCGGCTGCATGACGATTGTTTTGCGGGCGAGCGATTCGCGACGAACATGCGACCGATCCGCGAGGGATACGCGGCAAAGATGCGCCTTGTCTGCCACTGATTTGCGGCTGAATTTTTTGTGATGTCGCTCGCGGATGGAATGCGCTGGGGCCGTCTTTGTATAATGGGAAAGCTAAAGATAAAGCAGAGAGGCGGCCGAGTATGTCCGAGGAAATCATCATTACGCATGAGACCGGGAACCTTACGGGTTCGGTGCGTGTTGGTGGTGCCAAAAACTCCGCGCTCAAGCTTGTTGCCGCCGCTATTTTGGGGCAGGGCGAAAGCATTCTGCACAACGTGCCCCGCATCTCCGATATCGAGATTATGGCCGAGGTCATCCGCTCGCTGGGCGGCACGGTCGAGCGTAGGGATGAAACCCTTATCATCGACACCGCCCAGGCCACCGGTTACGAAACTCCTTACGAGCTTGTGTCCAAGATGCGCGCGAGCATTTCGGTCTTGGGGCCTTTGATCGGCCGCTTCGGTCATGCTCGCGTTGCCATGCCGGGCGGCTGCAACATCGGCGCCCGCAAGATCGACCTTCATTTGAAGGTGCTTCAGTCCTTGGGCGTCGAGTTCGTCAACGACCACGGCTACCTTTACGCTTCCACTCCCAACGGCATGCATGCGGCCGATGTTTATCTGGATTTCCCCAGCGTCGGCGCAACCGAGAACATGCTGATGGCTTCCGTCGTTGTCGAGGGCACAAGCGTCATCGACAACGCCGCCCGCGAGCCCGAGATCGTCGATTTGGCCAACATGCTCAACGCCATGGGCTGCAAGGTCGAGGGCGCGGGTTCGCCTACCATCACCATCACGGGCGTTCCTTTGGAAAGCCTGCACCCCTGCGAGCACACCACCGTCGCCGACCGCATCGAGGCCGGCACCTTCCTTGCCGCCGGCGCCCTGATGGGCGGCCCTTTGACGGTTGAAGGCATCGACCCCTCGTATTTGCGCATGGCCATCATGAAGCTCACCGACATGGGCTGCACGGTTAGCTGCACTGACGATTCCATCACGGTAAGCCGTACCGAGCCTTTGCGCCCCGTCGATATTCAAACCCTGCCGCACCCGGGCTTTCCCACCGATCTGCAAGCGCAGTTCTGTCTTCTGTGCGCGGTGGCCGACGGCACCTCGGTTATCACCGAGAACATCTTCGAGAACCGCTTTATGTTCGCCTACGAGCTTAATCGCATGGGCTCCGACATCACGGTCGAAGACCATCACGCCATCGTTCACGGCGTGAAGAAGCTCCAAGGCGCGCCCGTTTCGTGCCCCGACCTGCGTGGTGGTGCCGCCCTGGTTATCGCTGGCCTTGCCGCCGAGGGGGAAACGCGCATCCACGACCTGCATCATATCGACCGTGGTTACGACGATTACGTGGGCAAGCTCAAGAGCCTTGGCGCAAACATCGAGCGCGTGCGCGTTTAACCCGCCGGGAGCAAATCGTGAGCAGCAAACGCCCTACTCGTCGCAAGCGAACCGCCAACAACTGGAAATCCTCGATGCTCGGCACCCACGCCAGCACCTCGTCGCACGGCGCCCATTCTTGGGGCAAGCGTGGGGCAAGCGCGCGCACGCCGCAGCGCAAGAAAAGCTCGTTCTCGCATCGCCCCGTGGCCGATCATCGCGCCGCCGCTGCAAGGGGTGGTTACGAATCGCGCCGCCATGCGGTCTCGCTTGAGGGGCGCACCGCCGAGCTCAACCAGATGCGCCCTGCTGCGGCCTCGGCCATGGACATGTCGTCCATGCGCCGTCGCCCTAGCGACCCCGCAGCGCTTATCCGCCGCCGTCGCCGCAATTTCTTCTTGGCCATCGGCGCCGTGGTTGTCCTTGTGGTGGTTCTGGCTTTTGCGCTGGGTGGCTTCGTCTTCCAGAGCGTTATCTCCGGCAACATGTCGCTTAAGGATTCCTCGGTTAAGTCCGCGCTGGTAGAGCCCGAAAATGCTGATGATCCTTATTACGTCATGCTCACCGGTACCTCCAACAACGGCACCGAAGCAAGCTATATTGCCGTGCTACGCGTTGATAAAACCAACAACAAGCTCACCCTTTTGAATATCCCAAGCAATATCGCTTCCGGCAACGGACAGCTGCGCGACCTGCCCGGCACTTCCGACATGGGTAGCTTGGTAGGCGAGGTTTCCACCCTGCTCGGCGTGGACATCGCTCACTACGTGAGCCTTACCGACGAGGGCTTGGTGTCCTTGGTTGACTCCATCGGCGGCATCGACGTCAACGTTGAAAAGCTCGTCGACGATCCAAGGGCGGGCACCTCGGTGCTTGAGCCTGGCCAGCAGACGCTCAATGGCAAGCAAGCGCTTACCTACGTACGCGCGTACAACTACGAGGACGGTCGCACCGTTCGCGCCACCGTTCAGTATCAGGTTTTGCAGGCCATCATCCAAAAAGTTTCCTCGCTGGACGGCATGGACTTCATGAAGGCCGCCGATGCCCTGTCCAACGGAATCCAAACCGACTTCAGCTACGACGATCTTTCCGATATGTCCGAGTTCTATTCCGGCGCCACCTTGCTTTACGGCACGGTTCCGGGCTCCACCTATGAATCCGACAAGCGCACCTTCTTCCGTGTGGCAACCACCGGCTGGGAAAAGGTCAAAAGCTCGTTTGTCGCGGGCGAGGAGCCTTCCGTCGACTACAAGGTAAGCAAGTCCGAGAAGAAAAGCCTCTCCATCATCGTTCTTAACGGCTCCGGTGTTTCGGGCAACGCGCAGAAGGTTCAGGAAAAGCTCGAGGAAAACGGTTACAAGGTTAAGGAAACGGGTAACGCCGAGGCCTTCGTTTACGAGGAGACCCTGATCGTCTACCGCAGCTCCAAGAACGAGAAAGAGGCTCAGGCCTTGGCTGAAACGCTGGGTGTGGGCCGCGCGGTAGCAGCTGGCGTCAACTACAATCTTTCCACCGACATTCAGATCATGGTCGGAAAGGACTGGGTCTCGTAAGGCCGACTGCCGCTGCGCGCTTGCCTGCCTTTGCGCTGGCGCACGCTTTTGCGACACGCTGGCCTAAAGCCGCTCAAACACTCACGTAAGGTGCATCATCGTGGATACCGATTTCGATCCCATCGCCTACATCAACGAGCCCCGCTGGCACAACATGAGCCTGGGGCTCGGCCGCATCAGAGAGCTTCTGCATGGCCTGGGCGACCCTCATAAATCCTTGCGCTTCGTGCACGTTGCCGGCACCAATGGCAAGGGCTCCACTTGCTCCTATCTGGCGCAGATTTTGCAAGAGGCCGGCATCAGGGTCGGCCTGTTCACCAGCCCCTATTTGATCAATTTCGAAGAGCGCATCCGCGTGGATGGTCAGAATATCCCCTACGACGCCCTTGTTCGCATCACGAAAAAGGTGCGCAAGGTTGCCGAGGCTATGCCCGAGCATCCTACCGAGTTCGAGCTGATGACCGCGGTGGCCTTCCTCTATTTCAAGCAGACAAGGGTCGGCATCGTCGTTGCCGAGGTAGGGCTGGGCGGGCGCCTGGATTCCACCAACGTTATCGAGCGCCCCGAGCTTTCCATCATCACGAGCATCGGGTTGGATCACGTGGCTGTTCTTGGCTCCACCATTTCGGAGATTGCCGCGGAAAAGGCGGGTATCATCAAGCCCGGCGTGCCTGTTCTTTCGTGGCCGCAGGAGCCTGATGCCCTTGAGCAGGTGAAGCGCGCCGCCAAAGAAGCCGGTTCGCCTTTGCATATGCCCGACTTCTCCGAGCTCGTCGTCTTTGCGCCTGCGGGTCGGGCGGGGGAGCTGGTCAGGACTTTTCGTTACCTGGGTACAACGTTTGAGACCAAGCTTCTGGGCAGCTACCAGCCAAGCAATGCCGTGATGGCCATCGAGGCCGCCCGCCTTCTTCGCAAGCAGGGTTGGGTTATCGATGAGGGGGATATTTGGCGTGGCATCGCGCATACGCAATGGGCGGGGCGTTTCCAGGTTCTTTCGAACAAGCCCGATTTCGTCGTCGACGGCGGGCACAACGTTCAGGGCGCCGAGGCTCTTGCCGATTCCTTGTCCAGCGTTTTTCCGGGAAAGAAGGCCGTCTTCGTGGTCGGCGTTTTGGCCGACAAGCAGCATCGCGCCATGTTGGAAAAGGTGCTCCCATATGCATGCGCGGTGGTGACGATTACGCCGCCGAGCCCGCGCGCCCTTCCAGCTGCCGAGCTTGCGGCTGAGGCTGAAGAGGTGGCCGAGAACCTGGGTTGCGATTCCGATGCGCTTCCCATTACCGCGGCGGACAGCGCCGAGGCCGCCCTTGCGCGCGCCTTCGAACTGGCGGGGGAGTGCGGCCTGGTGGTGGCTTTCGGAAGCCTCTACAGCATCGGCGAGATAATGGCTGCGCACGAGGCACTTCGTTCTTAGGGTGGCAGACGCAGGCCGGGCTTGAACCTTCGCGATGCCCGCCGGCCTCATGTGAAAATCGTGATGCGCTGCGCTCTTTCTTGGGCGGGGCGCTTCGTTTACGTTATACTGCAACAACACACGAGAGTATCTCGAATGGGCTTGGGCGGCGCCAAGTACCGAACCTGGTCAGGTCCGGGAGGAAGCAGCCATAAGGGACCGCTGACGAGCGCCCTTGCCTATTCGGGATACTTTTTTGCTATCAGCAACAATCGAGCTTTGGATTTAAGCATGGAAATCATATCTTTCTTTTTGGCCTTGCTCTCCGATCCTCGCAGCTTCATCGCGGGCTGGATTGCGACGCTCGGCCCGGTAATGGTCTACACGCCCCTGTTCGCCATCGTCTGGGTGGAAACGGGCGTGGTCGTGTTTCCCTTCCTGCCGGGCGACTCCCTTCTGTTCGCCTCGGGCGTGTTCTCGGCTGATGGCGGCGGGCTTTCTCTTCCGGCCACCCTGCTTGTTTTCTACTGCGCTGCCGTTTTGGGCAACACCTCCAACTACTGGATTGCGCGTTTCTTCGGTTCGCGCATCATCGACTCGGGCCGCGTTAAATCGCTCACGCCCGAGCGTATGGCCAAGCTCGATGGCTTCTTCGAGCGTTACGGCGGCCTGACCATCATCATCACGCGCTTCATGCCCTTCTTTCGCACCTTCGCCCCCTTCGTGGCGGGCACAGGCCATATGAACTTCGGCAAATTCACCTTGTACAATGTGATCGGCGGCGTTGCGTGGGTCAGCCTTTTCGTGTTGGTTGGCTACTTCTTCGGCGGCGTTCCCTTTGTGCAGCAGCACTTCGAGGTCATCGTTTTGGGAATCGTCGCCGTGTCCGTCGCACCCGCCGTCATCGGTGCGGTGAAGGGCGCCCTGTCCTCGCGCGGCAAGTCCAAGCAATCGCTTGAGGAGCGCGCCAAGCACGCGGCAATCAACGAAGATTAAGTTAAACGGAAGGCGAATGGCATATGGCCGAGGCACTCTATCGTAAATATCGCCCCCAGGTGTTCAGCGACGTCGTGGGGCAAGAACACATCGAGCGCACCATTCGCAACGCCATCGAGCATGACAAAACCAGCCATGCCTACCTGTTCACCGGCCCGCGCGGCACGGGCAAAACCACCACGGCGCGCTTGCTTGCAAAGGCCCTGCTGTGCGAAAAGGGCCCAACGGCCGAGCCCGACGGCACCTGCCAGGATTGCCAAGACATCGCCAACGGCGTGCACCCCGACGTATACGAGCTGGACGCGGCAAGCCGCACCGGCGTCGATAACGTCCGCGAGGAAATCATCGGGCGCGTGCAGTTCGCCCCCACGCGCGGCCGCTACAAGATCTACATCATCGACGAGGTTCACATGCTCTCGACGGCGGCGTTCAACGCGCTGCTCAAAACGCTGGAAGAGCCTCCCAGCCACGTGGTGTTCATCCTGTGCACCACCGACCCGCAAAAGGTCCCCGAGACCATCCATTCCCGCTGCCAGCGCTTCGACTTCCATCGCATCTCCAACGAGGCGATCATCGCGCGTTTGGGCACGGTGTGCGGTGAAGAAGGAATCGATTTCGAGCCCGAAGCCCTGGAGCTTATCGCTTATCGTGCCGAGGGAGGAATGCGTAATGCGCTTACCTCGCTTGAGCAGTTGATTTCCTTCGGCGACAATTCGGTTACCGTCGAGGCGGCCGAGCGCATGCTGGGATCGATGGATTCCTCTCAAATCGCCGAGATCGTGGACGACATTGCGCGCCGTGATGCTGCGGCCTGCTTCAATTGGACCTCCGAGCTCGTGGAAACGGGCACCGATCTTGCCCAGTTCGTGCGCGATTTGGCCGAGTACGTCCGCAACCTTTATGTGATGAGCCTTGCCGGCACCGATATCGATCTGGGTGTGAGCCAGAGCGCTCGCGCGGTTATGGCCAAGCAGGTTTCCCTTTTCGGTCCCGATCGCTTAAGCAACCTTCTTCTTGTTCTGGGTGATTTGTCGCAGGAGCTTCGCTCGTCCACCAACCCGCGCTTGAGCTTCGAGATTGCGCTCACGCGTATGGTCAGACCCGAATCCGATCTGACGCTTTCGGCCTTGGCCCAGCGCGTCGAGGCGCTTGAGCGCGCTTTGGCAAGTGGGCAGGTGCAAGCTGCACCGGCTCAAGGCAGTGCTCCGGCGCAGGTGGCTGCGGCTTCTCAAGCGCCTGCTGGCGCCCCCGCCGCCACGGCTGGGGCTGCTGTTGGTGCACCTCAGGCGCAGGCCAGCATGCCTCAGGCGCAAGCTGGGGTTCCGACCTCCTTCGATCGGGGGCAGGCTGCGCAGGCACGGGTCCCGCAAGGCCGACCCGCGGCACCTTCTGCTGGCATGCCCAGTGCCTCTGCCGCACCTGCTGGGATGAATCCGGCAGCTGTTCAAGCGGCTAGGCCGGCAGGTCAGCAGGGAGCCCAGGGCTTCCCGCAGCGCAACGCGCAGGCACGCCCGGCCCAGCCAGCTGCTAAGTTGACAGGCGCCCAGGCCGCCTTGGCGGCGGTGCAGGCTGCCCGCGATGCGAAGAACGGTCATCGTGCAGCTCAGGTTTCTTCTGCGCAAGCTGCCGCTTCTGCGCCGACGCAGGCGCCTGCTCCCGCTCGTCCGCCGATGGGTCAGGCTCAGCCTGCAGTCCAAGCACCGACAGGTGGAGTTCCTCAGACTCAGGCCGCGCAGGCTCAAGCGCAAACGGGGCAAGCTGCGCCAACTCCTGCAGCTCAGGCAAGCGCCGCCATGCCCCAAGCTCAGTCGGCCCCTGCAGGCCCCGCCTCCTCGCAGGCATCTGCAGGCCAGCCTGATATTTCCAACCCAGCGAATCTTCAGCGCTTGTGGCGCGCGGTTACGTCGGCGATCCGCAAGGCAAACCCCGCGCGTGGCGTCCTTTTCATGAACGCGAAAGTATCCGCTTCGCCCGCTGGAGCCATCGAGGTTGGCTTCACTGCCGAAAACAAATTCGCCTACGACGCTGCGGCCAAGCCCGAGGTAACTCAGCTGCTCGCGCAGTCCATTCGTCAGGTCGCCGGCGCCGATATCCCCTTCGAACTCAAGCTTCTGGGCGCCTCATCGGCATCTGCACCCGCTGCGAACTCTGCGTCCGCGGTGAATCCTGCACCCGCACCTGCCACGAAACCCACTGCCGCCGCATCAGCTGCTTCGCCCTTCGGTTCTTCTGGCGCAGCGGCTCCCAATGCGGGCTCGGCTAACCCGGCCGGCTTCGGTCGTGCGCCTCAGGCTTCGAATCCGTCTGTGCCCTCAGCTTCGTTCGCGGGCACTCCCGTAGGCCAGGCGGCGGCTTCCGCTGGATCTGCCTATACTGCTGCACCCGCCCCTAAACCTCAGGCGCCCGCCGCGGCAGACGACGACCGCGTTCCTTTGGACATCTACGATTCCTTCGCTTCGTCCTACGACGAGCCGCCTTTCGACGAGCCCTCAGCGCCCGCACCCGCGCCTGCGCCAACAGCGTCTTCGGTGCCTGCACCCACGCAGGCCCCGAGCCAAAGCGCCGAGCCCAACCCGGAGGAAGACGCCCGCATCGAGCAGATGTTCAACGACGCCTTCGGTGGGGGAGTACGCTTTTACGACCCCGAGTAAACGCCTTGGCGCTGCGGGCAAATCGCGCCGCGCGCCCGGGCATCGTATACAATCTCGTTAATTGACTTTCAAACGAAAAGGAGCAACCTCATGGCAATGAACATGCAGGCGATGATGAAGCAGGCCCGCAAAATGCAGGCCGACCTGGCAAAGGCCCAGGAAGAGGCCGCGCAGCTCACCTTCGAGGCAACCGCAGGCGGCGGCATGGTTAAGGCCGTAGCAACGGGCGATATGAAGATCACCTCCCTCACCATCGACCCCGAGGCTGTTGACCCCGAGGACGTCGAGATGCTTCAGGACTTGGTGGCCGCTGCCGTCAACGAGGCCCTTCGCGGTGCTTCCGACCTTTCCGCTCAGCGCATCAATGCCGTCACGGGCAAGATGAACATCCCCGGAATGCCTGGCGGGATCCCCGGTCTGTTCTAGTGGGGTCTTTTGTACTCAGCACCTTCCATACAAAAGCTTCTTGATGAACTTGAGCGTTTGCCCGGCATCGGTCCCAAGTCCGCGCAGCGCATCGCGTATTGGATTTTGAACTCCAAATCTTCCGATGCCCTGCGCCTGGCCGATGCGATCGTCGAGGTGAAGCAAAAGGTTCATTTTTGCAAGCAGTGCTTTAACTACGCCCAAGACGAGCTGTGCGAGATTTGCGCCTCGGATAAGCGCGCACAGGACATCATCTGCGTCGTTTCCGAGCCGCGCGATATCCCGCCGATAGAGCGCACCGGTGCCTTTACCGGCAAATATCATGTTTTGGGCGGGGCGCTCTCGCCTCTTGAGGGCATCGGCCCCGATTCTCTTCATGTGACTGAGCTTCTGGCGCGCCTCAACGACCCTTCCATCGAAGAGGTCATAATCGCGACCAATCCCAACGTCGAGGGCGAAACGACGGCAAGCTACCTTGCGCGCCTTCTTCGTCCCACGGGCGTCAAGGTCACGCGCCTTGCAAGCGGCTTGCCGGTTGGTGGCGATCTTGAGTTTGCCGATGAAGTCACCCTCGGCCGCGCCATTGAATCGCGCCGCGCCCTTTAATCCCCGAATTAGTAAACCGTGCCGCACCCTTAACTGGATGCGGCACGGTTTTTGCGTACTCTAGATTTCTTAGCCGAGCACTTTTCCTTAGCTGAACGCCCTTCTTTACCCCAGCGTCTCGATGAGCTTTCGGGGCACGCCGTCGAACTCGGGCGCCGGGATCATGCGCGGCTCGGCGCCTCTGTCGAAGTAAGCGCACTCACCCTTTTCCTTGAACGGAGCCCAGGTGGGAAGCGGGGTGCCGTCTATGGCGTCGCCGTTCGGGTTGCCCGTCTTGACGAAGTTCGCCCAATACGAGTTCAGCGCATTCGAAAGGTCAAGGTCAACGCCGGAATACGGCCGGTACGAGCGAAGCAGCGTCTGGAAAACGTACATGTGCTCCGCGCCATGCCAGGCGCCTGCGTTCGGCTCCCCGGGAGGGGTGGCGGCGAAGTGGTACATGAAGGCATCGGATTTGCAGGTGTCCGCCATTTTCTCGCACAGGGCCAGTACGCCCGAATAAAAGCCGTCACGCATGCCATGGACGTCCGGGCTGTCGGCAAACGATTGATCCTCGTTGGCGTTCGAGCCAATCAGGACCGGCACATCGGCAAACGCGGCCTTGCGCCAAACATCAACAACGTCTTCGGGCAGAACGTCATCGCCATGAACGGGCTGCGTAGGCAGCGGGGCGGGCGTGTGCGCAAGCAGGTAGTTGCCCCACTTCTCCCAAAGCTCGTCTATGTTCATGGCGCGCATTTCCTCGATGCTCATGCCCAAGGAGTCCACGAACTCGTGGCAGTACTTGGTTGCAAGATCCTCCTGCGTCATGCAGGGGACGGGGCCACCTGCCGAATCCATGATCGCCCCGGAGAATTTTCCGCGGGCCAAAGGCGAGCACATCAAATCGAAAATGCTCATCGATCCGGCCGACTGACCCATCAGGGTCACGCGGTCGGGGTCCCCGCCGAATGCGGCGATGTTGTTCTGAACCCAATCAAGGGCCGCCAACTGATCTTTGAGCCCGTAGTTGCCCGACTTGCCCGTAGGGGCTTCTTTGTCAAGGGCGTCGCAGGTAAGGAATCCCAGCGGTCCAAGGCGGTAATTGAAGGAAACGTAGACGATCCCTTTCTTGGCAAACGCTAGGCCATCGGTTTCAAGCTTGTTGGCGTAGCCGCTCACGAAGCTGCCGCCGTAGATCCACACAAGCACGGGCAGCTTTTCGTTGGGCGAAGAGGCGGGGGTGATAACGTTCAGGTGAAGGCAGTCCTCGCTCATCGGGTAGTCGATGGGGTAGAACTCCTTTTTGTAGAAGCCCTCTGAGCGCATCTGCGGGGGGATGGGGCCATATTCGTAGGCAAGAAGCTCCCCCTCCCAAGGCTCCGGCTTCTCGGGTGCGCGCCAGCGTAGATCTCCCACGGGGGGCTTTGCGTACGGGATTCCCTTGAAGATCGTCGAAGCCTGATATTCGCTTGGCTGCCCCACGACCACGCCATATTCGGTAGTGGCTTTCAAAAGAGCCATGTTCACTCCTCTCCTTAGTGGGGTGCAAGCTTTAGCGGCGCCCCTAAGGCATGAGTCTAGTAACAAGGCGTGCCTTCAGTCCAATACCATTTAGAGCCATAGCCGATACCCGAAAGGTATCGTTTTCCGTCTTCGCTTATGGCCAAAGATATAATTCAGCCTATCTACCGAGCCATTCTTTGTTCGATGCCGTGCGATTGCGACGAAAATCATTTGTGCCCGGCCAATAATTACGTTTTAGGTATCATTCTTACCCTTTTTTAGAATTGGACAGTGCGCCATGACGAATCGATAATCGCATCGAGGGCGAGTGCATCCAAGTCTCCGAGGGGGCACTTGCCAAGGGGCGCCGCGGGGGCGGCGTATAGGGAGTTCTAGAGAAAGGAGACGCTGTGGCTGCAGGAAAGCTAGAGGCAAAGGGGATCTCTTCCTATCTGCCCATCGTCATTGCCACGACAGTGTTCGCATTCGTACCCGTTGCCATGCAGGCATCTTGCATGGGCATCTTCTTCCCTTCGATGGTTGAGGATTACGGGGTTCAAACTTCAAACATCACCATCTACATGACCTTCGGTGGCCTTATCTTGGCCGTGGGAATGCCGTTTTTGGGCAAGCTTCTGGCCAAGCACGACATCAGGCTCATCGTCTCGGTTCAGATTGGCATCGTTGCCCTTTGCTTCCTGTCGCTGGCGTTTTCCGGCTCCATCTACCAGGTAGTGGCGTCCGGCGCCATCCTCATGGCGGCAAGCGTTTCCCTTCTGGGCCTTTCCAACCCAACGCTGATCAACCGCTGGTTCAAGGATCGCGCGGGCTTCGTCATCGGCCTCGTTGCCGCGTTCACCGGCATCGGCGGCGTTGTGTTCATCCAGGTGGGCAGGATCATCATGACCGCCACCGATTATCGAGCCGCGTTCATCGCCTACGCCGTCATCATCTTGGTTGTTTGCCTGCCGTTCTCGCTTTTCGTCATCCGCAACAAGCCTTCCGATAAGGGCATGCTGCCCTACGTCTCTCAAAAGGCAACGAAGAACGAAAGCGCAGCTCAGGCAGCAGTGAAGAAGAATTGGTCCGTCGATGTCAAGGCTGCTGTTAAAAGCCCCGCCTTCTGGCTGGTTGGCATTTGCGGAGCCATTGCCAACATGGTCGTCGTGATTGCCCAGTTCTTCCCAACCTACGTGAACAGCCTTGAGACCGCCGGCGTGGCCGTTATCATCTCGGGCGCAACGTTGGCCACCATCGTTTCCGCCGGCCAGGCGGTTTGCAAGCTGCTGGTTGGCGCAACGTCCGACCTCAACCCGACCGCTGTTATCTTGGGGTCTTGCGGCCTGGGCGTTGTGGGCATTCTGGCAATCGCCTACGGCCCCACCACGCTGCTGATGCCTTGCGGCGGTGCCGTGTTCGGCTTCTACTACGCATCCGTTGCGGTTATCATGCCCATCTTGGCGGGTGCCGTGTTCGGCACGGGCGAGAACTACTCCATCGTCTACGGTCGCTGCAACACCATCATCAATCTCTGCGCCGTTCCCGCAGGCTTCATGTGGCCCATC
>CAVHFE010000039.1:0-17547 GCA_963635145.1 Oscillospiraceae bacterium | reverse complement strand
GCCGGCCTGTCACGTCGGAGGTCGCGAGTTCGAGTCTCGTACATCCCGCCAGTTTTAAGAATGAAGGACCCGTTTTTGGGTCCTTTTTCGTTTTTGTGCACTTGAATTCTTTAAGCACGGCGTGCAGCGTGCGCTTCTCGCTTCCTAGGCTTCGCCCCCATCTTCGGCTTCGGGATTTTTGGCTGTTTCTTCTTCGCAGCTTCCCTTTTCGCGAGCTTCCCTTCGTTCCTCTTCGATTTCGCGGGCGAAGCGATCCATCTTCTCCTCGACTTCGCTTTTGATCCCGAAGAGCGTGCGCATGCTCGCTGCGGGCCGTGGCGATTTGCCTGAAATCTCGTATTGGAGCGCATCTTGCAGTTGCTTCCAGCGCGTGCCCCATTCGTCCATGCGTGCTCCTTTTCGTTTCTTTTTTGTTCGAGTGTAGACCTGGGAAGGGCTGGGCTTGAAGCAATTTTGGATAAAATGCAGCCTGCCTTTTTGAACGAGGGGAGTGGTTTAAAATCTTGATAGTTTAGAAATTGAACCATCTGCAAGCTAGGAGCAGCGCAATGAATCAAGAGCTTCAAAGCGCTTATGAGGATCTTTTGGGTTCCGTCGTGAAGATGAGGAACCTTAATCATTTCAACCGTTTTGCAATCGAGGGTTTGACGCCGGTCGAGATGCGCGTTCTTGTGTGCATCTATCTGGCCGGGGGGCGTAGCGAGGAAGTTCGCCCAGGCATGGTGGCAAGCGAGCTTTGCATGACCAAAAGCGCCCTGTCGCAAGTGCTTCGTTCCTTGGAGGAAAAGGGCTATATCGAACGACGTCGCTCGGAAAAGGATTCTCGTGCCGTCGTTCTTGCCGTAAGCGATTTGGCCAGCACCCGCATTAAAGCCATGCGCGGCAAGCTCGATCAGGAAATGTCCGAGCTCATCGCCTTTATCGGCTTGGACGACCTGCGTCATCTTAAAAGCACGGTCGACAAGATCGTCGCTTTCAAAGAAATGCGCGAAAAGGACCTGCAGGGAGCATCTTCCGAACTTTTCGGTTCCGACTCGGAGCCTACGGACGCAAAAGGTGAACCCGAGGAAAGTCCTACCGATTGCATCGCCCGCCTTGCGCCTCACCCCTTTTTACATGGGCCAGCGTTTTTCGGCTGCTTTCCAAAGGATGAGGGCAAATCATGCGAATAATGCGCTATCTTTTCGAGCACAAGGCAGCCTTGGCCTTGGTGTTCGTGCTGCTAATCGTCCAGGTTTTCTGCGATCTTTCCTTGCCTAACTTTACCTCTCAAATCGTCGACGTGGGCATTCAGCAGGGAGGCATCAGCGATGCTTCCCCCGAGCGCCTAAGCAAGGCAAGCTATGAGGATTTGGGCACCTTGCTCGAGGGCGACGAGGAAGCCCTGCTTCGCGCATCCTACGATAAGCAGGTTGACGCTTCTGGTTCTTCTTTCAATGCCGTAAAGGGCAAGGATTCTGAGAACAGTCAGGAAGCGCAAGTCGACGAAGCTGGCGCGTCAGCTCAAACAAGCCAAGAATCCCCGTCGGTCGTCTATGTACTCAACGATTACGGCTACGAGCATCGCGCGGCCTTGAATGATGCCATGCTACGCCCGCTAATCGTTATCGATGCCCTGCGCTCCGATGGCTACAGCTCGCTTTCGCGGAAGGGAGCCGATAACGCAGCGCTTGAAACCCTGCAATCCTTGGAGTCTGCGGGTTCCTCTCTTCTTGAGCAGCAGGGCATCCAGGCTTCACGTGCGGAGTATCAGCGTGCCGGCACCGACTTGGGCTCGCTGCAAATGGCCTACCTGCTTAAAGTGGGCGCTCTGATGCTTGGTGTCGCCGCTCTTTCCCTGGCGGTGAGCATCGTGGTTGGTTTCGTGGCGGCCCGCACAGGCACCAAAATCGGCCGCCGCTTGCGCGAGGAGCTATTCGAGCGCGTGGTGAGTTTTTCCGACAAGGAAATCAATGCCTTCAGCGCGGCATCCCTGATCACGCGCGGCACCAACGACATTCAGCTCATCCAGATGGTTGCCATCATCCTTCAGCGCATGGTCCTCTACGCGCCCATCATGGCAGTGGGCGGCATCATCATGGTGGTGCAAAACACGTTGTCGCTCTGGTGGATCATCGTGCTGGCGGTAGTCGTGGTCATGGCGGTCATCGCCCTGCTCATGGGCGTTACCATGCCCAAGTTCCGCATCGTCCAAAAGCTCATCGACAAGGTGAACCTGGTTGCGCGCGAACAGCTCACGGGCATGTCGGTGGTACGCGCCTTCAACCGTGAAGCCTATGAGGAATCTCGCTTCGAGCACGCCAACCATGAGCTCTTCAAAACGCAGCTCTTCACCAATCGCGCCATGTCCTTCATGATGCCCGCGATGATGCTTGTCATGAACCTTGCCAGCGTGATGATCATCTGGTTCGGCGCTCAGTTCGTCGATATGGGCACCATGCAAACGGGCGACCTCATCGCGCTTATCACCTACTCGATGATGATCGTCATGAGCTTCTTGATGATAGGCATGGTGGCCATCATGCTTCCTCGCGCCAATGTGGCCGCCGAGCGAATCGACGAGGTCATCGCCACCGAGTGCTCCATCGTCGACCCCGCGCAATCCAAGGCTGCAAGCACCACCGAGCTCGGTGCGCGCATTTCCTTTGAGGATGTGTCCTTCGCCTACACCGAAGATGACGCCTGCGTGCTCGAGCACGTGAGCTTCGCGGCCGAGCCCGGCGAGACCTGTGCGATTATCGGGTCCACCGGCTCGGGCAAGTCGACCGTCATCAAGCTCATCGAGCGCTTCCGCGACGTGAGCTCCGGGCGCGTGTGCATCGATGGCGTCGATGTGCGCGACATCCCCCAGCATGAGTTGCGCGAGATGCTCGCCTACGTTCCCCAGAAGGCTTTCCTCTTCTCCGGCACCATTCAATCGAACCTTGAGTTTGCCGGCGAAGTTTCCGCCGAGCGCAGGGAGCTTGCCCTGGACATTTCCCAATCACGTGAGTTCGTCGAGGGGAAGGAAGGGGGCATTGCCTCGGAAATAAGCCAGGGCGGCACCAACGTTTCGGGTGGCCAGCGCCAGCGTTTGGCGATCGCCCGTGCGCTTGCCCGTGATGCCAAGGCCTACCTGTTCGACGATTCCTTCAGCGCGCTCGACTACAAAACCGATGCCAAGCTGCGCCTTGAGCTTGCCGAAAAGCTCAGCGGACGCACTGTGCTCATTGTCGCGCAGCGCATCTCCACCATCATGAACGCAGATAAGATCATCGTGCTCGACGAGGGCAGGCTCGTGGGGCAGGGGACGCACGCCGAGCTGCTTCAAAGCTGCGACGTCTATCGCGAGATCGCGCTTTCCCAGCTCTCCGCCGAGGAACTTGCTTCCGCGTTGTCCGATACGCCTACTTCCTCTCGCGCATCCATCAGTGGGAGCCCTTCTCTTGTTGATGACTCGCTGACGAAGGGAGGTGAGTAGCATGGCCGAAAATCGTCAAAACCGCCGCCGCGGACCCATGGGTCACGGCCCTATGGTGATGCCAGGCGAGAAAGCCAAAGATTTCAAGGGCACCTTGCTCAGGTTCATCGCCTATATGGGGGCCTACAAGCTTGCTTTGGCTTTGGTGTTCCTGTTCGCCATCGGCTCGACCGTCTTCAACATCGTCGGCCCCAAGGTCCTCTCCGAGGCTACTACACTTCTGTTCAACGGCATCGTCGCCAAGGTGGCGGGTACCGGCGCCATCGACTTCGGCGCCATCGGCTTCGTCCTGCTGTGCACGCTTGGGCTCTACGTCTTGTCGGCGGCCTGCAGCTTCGTGCAAAGCTGGCTTATGAGCAGCGTCTCCCAGAAAACCTGCTACCGCCTTCGTCAGGACATCGACGCCAAGATCAACCGTATGCCTTACGGCTATTTCGAGCGCACGCGCATCGGCGACACCTTATCGCGCATCACCAACGACGTGGACACGCTTGGCCAAAGCCTGAACCAGGGCGTGACCCAGCTCATCACCTCCATCACGACCGTCGTGGGCGTTGTGGTCATGATGCTCATCATCAACGTGCCCATGACCTTGATCACCCTGCTCATGGTTCCTTTGTCGCTGGTGCTCATTAAGGTCGTGGTATCGCGCAGCCAGCGCTACTTCAAGGCCCAGCAAAGAACGCTTGGCGAGGTGAACAGCCTGGTCGAGGAAACCTTCAGCGGCCATACGGTTGTCAAAGCCTTCGGCAAGGAAAAGGAAACCGTCGAGGCCTTCAAGAAAGTAAACGACAAGCTCTACAACGTCGGCTGGCGCGCGCAATTCCTCACGGCGCTCATGATGCCCATCATGAACTTCGTCGGCAATTTAGGCTACGTGGCGGTGGCCGTCGTCGGCTCGGTGTTCGCTGTCCAAGGTATCATCACCGTCGGTGATATTCAGGCTTTCATCCAGTACGTGAAGAACTTCACGCAGCCTCTGTCGCAGCTGGCGCAGGTCAGTAACACCTTGCAGCAAATGGCCGCGGCCTTGGAGCGCATATTCGAGTTCTTGGATGAAGACGAGGAGCCTCAGCTTGCTCCCTCGGCAAAGAATGATGAGCTCAGTGAGCTGCCAAGCGATGTGGAGTTCGACCACGTGCGTTTCGGCTACCTTGTCGATAAGCCGGTTATCAAGAACTTCAGCGCGCAGGTTAGCCAAGGCCAGACGGTCGCCCTGGTTGGCCCCACGGGCGCCGGCAAGACCACCATGGTCAAGTTGCTGATGCGTTTCTATGACGTTGACGAGGGCGCAATCAGGATTGGCGGCCACGATATCCGCGAGTTCTCGCGGGCGCAGATTCGCGAGCGTTTCGGTATGGTTTTGCAAGATACCTGGCTTTTCAGCGGAAGCATTCGCGAGAATATTCGCTACGGGCGCCTTGATGCAAGCGATGCTGAAGTGGAGCAGGCTGCCAAGGATGCCTTCGCGCATCATTTCATCACCACGCTTCCCGATGGTTACGATTTCAAAATCAACGAGGATGCCTCCAATATCAGTCAAGGCCAGCGCCAGTTGCTAACCATCGCCCGTGCCATCCTGGCCGATCGCCGTATGCTTATCCTCGATGAGGCCACCAGTTCGGTAGACACCCGCACCGAGGAACGCATCCAGCAAGCTATGGACAAGTTGATGGCGGGGCGCACAAGCTTCGTTATTGCGCATCGCCTGAGCACCATTCGAAACGCGGACCTGATCTTGGTTATCCAAGACGGTGACATCGTCGAGCAGGGCACTCATATGCAACTGCTCGAGCAAGGCGGCTTCTACGCCGAGCTCTACCAGTCGCAGTTCAAGCAGTAGCTTTGTTTGCGGCTTCAGGTTGTGCGCTGGCAGCCAGCGATATCAACCCGGATTGCGCCGTTCGCCCTTCGGCTTCCCTGATGTTGGGAGCCTTGTTTTCGTAAAAACGAGCCTGCGCCGCTTCGCGCGGTCTTTAAACCTGGGGCGCGCTATGGCAAACTTCAAGAGATTGTTTTAGCGCGCACGCTAATTTTCACTGACGCATGGAGGGGCTTCGTGAGCGACAAACTTGTTCCAGCTAAGGATGCAGACGCCGGCTTGGCTAATGGTGCCGGCAATAACGCTGCGCCCGTAGAGCTTGTCGTATTCGATTTCGACGGCACCTCCATGAAGGGCAACTCGCCGGTCCAGCTCGTTTTCTACCTATGGCGCAAGGGCATGCTCAAAAAGCGTGTCATGCTTCGCATCGGAACTTGGGGCTTGCGCTACAAGTTGCGCCTTCCGCAAGATGAATCTTGGGTGCGCGGGCTTGTGTTCAGCGCTTTCGAGGGAAAGCCCAAGGCCTTGGTGGATGAGTTCCTCCATGTTTTCTGCGATGAAGAGATAGAACCCCGGTTCCGTCATCAGGCCGACGAGGCCATCGCCGCCCATCACGCGCAGGGGCGTGTGGTGTTGTTGGTGTCCGCCACCTTCGAGCCCATTGTCGAGCGCGTCATGGAACGTCATGCCTACGACCATCATTTCGCCACGCGTATGCGTCTTGATTCTCGCGGCAATTACACGCGCGAGGTCGATGGTCTTCCCGTTGAAGGGGCCGAGAAGCTCCGTTTGGTGCGCCTGTACGCAGATGAAACCTATGGCAAGGGCAATTGGAAACTCGCCTATGCTTACGGCGATCATCATTCCGACCGCGCCCTGCTCGACGCCGCCGAGCACCCGTGCGCGGTGACGCCCGATCAGCCCTTGGAGCGCACCGCCAAGAAGAAGCACTGGGAGATTCTCGACTGGGATGACTAGATCCTATCCATCTATCGTCGCGGATGTTTTTGCTTTGCGACCGCGAGTAAGACGCTCTTCAAGGCTGTTCGCAACTTGCATACGCAAGGCTCCTGGGCAACCTTCCTCCTGGTGATTTTCGCATTTTGTGATGGCCTTGATTATTTTCGCCACCGCTTCCTCTTTACGCATAAAATGAAGGGTCTAAAAGAATTCTTAAACGCGAGTAAGGAGGTGCGCTGTCCATGAGCTTCGATGCAGGCAGAGGCGATGCCCCAAAGGCCGACGATCGCTCCAATTCTTCCGAAGACTTTTTGCAGCGTGCCGCCCGTGCCGTCGATGCGGGCGATGCTATTTTGGGCGTTCATCTATATCTTGCCGCCTTCGAGCGCGCGCTCAACGAGAACATGGTTCCGAGCTTCGATTCCCTGGAGGGAATGGAGGTTGCGTGGCAGATAGCCATCGAGGCAAAGCAGCGCTCGCTTGCGGAATACATCTTCGAGCGTCTTGAGCCCTACCTTTCCGAGGACGCTGCGGCTCGTCATGCCGACGCCCTGCAAAGGCTCGCCTTCGACAAGCTTGAGGATTTGGGCTTTCCCCGTGAGGCCATCGAGGGCATGGCCGATTTGGTTGGTCAGGATTATTCCGACGCGCCCGACGAGGCGGAGGCAAGCCACGTCGACGACGCGCTTTCCTTCATGGGCTTCGATTTGTCGGGTGCCGACGGACTCTCCGGGCTCGTCTCCAAACGAGCCGAAGATCGCGGTGGCTTCGTCTCCGACGACGAAGTGGAAAATTCCGCCCCAACCGATGCTCTGCGCGCATCGCAGGAAGATCTTCGTCGCCGCATTGCCGAGACCCTGGCCAAGCCCGCCGACGATGCTTCCGACGATAAGGCGGATGCTGCGGCCCCCGAGTCCAAAACGCCCGAGAAGAAAAAGCCTTCCGTACGCTTTTCCCAGATTGTCATACCTTCCAAGGAAAAGCCCGAAAAGCAATCGCAGTGGTTTGGATATCGTGATCTTTGCGGCTTCAACGATGTTGTTCGGACGATGGGACAGCTGGGAATCGGGCATCAAAACGATGCGAGCTACCGCAACTTCGTGAAGATGCTCAATGAGCGCCATGGCCTGGATCGCCCTCCATCTCTTGGCACCTTGATGTTCGTCTCCGAAGCGCGTGAGGACGCCAACTACTTCATGGCGGCAACCGCTGGCGAGCTGCGCGTTCCGGCCGTGCGTATGCGCTTCGATCGCAACGCCGCCGGTCAAACGGTGCTCGTCGTCATGGCATCCCCCGATTTTCCCGCCAGGCTCAATCAAATCGCGCGCCATGGTTTCACCGGCCCGGCTGCGGTTATTTTGGAAGACATGGATTTGTGGCAGGTGCCCGAGCTCGACTTGCAAATGGACGAGATGAGCATGTCCAACCTTATGCAAATGCAGGTGAGCCGCGGTGCGCGCGAGGCGATGGCCTTTTTGTCCGTCGCGCTTGCAACCCCCGAGGTCACGGTGATGGCCTCCTGCGCCGACGTCAACGCGATGGATCCTTATTTCCGTGATTTGCTTGGCATGTACACCCCGATCGAAATCGCCTTCCCCGACGAGCTTGAACGCCGTGAGCTTTGGCGAAGCGCCCAATCCGAGCATCCTTCCTTGCGCGGCTTGGACATTTTCCAGCTCGTCGAGTGTTCCAAGGGCCTTACCCGCTACGACATTTACGAGATTGCCAAGGAAGCGGTCGAGAACGCCTATCGCGAAAGCCTGACTCGCCAGCGCTTCTGCGCCGTTCAAACCTCCGACATGCTCATGCGCCTGTCCACCTTCCATCCTCTAGATTCCGATGCGTATAAGGGCATGGAGGACATCTTGATGTCCGAGTTGCGCGACAACCTTGATGGCGGCGTCGATTCCTTGCTGGGGGGAAGGTAATGGAGATCACGCGTCGTTGCGACTATGCCTGTCGCATCATTCGTGCCGCTTACGAGAACGGCGATAAATACGTGTCGGTGGGCGAGATAGCGCAGCGCGAGCAGATTCCTCTGGCCTTTGCGCGCAATATTCGCTCTGAACTCGTCGATGCCGGGTACCTGCAGACCATTCGCGGCGTTCGTGGCGGCATTCGCCTTAACTGCGATCCTGCCAAGGTCACTTTGTACGACGTCATGACGGCCATCCAGGGCCCCATGGGCGTTTCGCCCTGCACCATCGAGGACGGGTATTGCTCGTGCCGCAACACTTGCCAGTACAACGCCGTTTGGCGTGCTGCCGACAAGCTGATGAACGACCTTCTTAAGAGCCTGGTGCTGGTTGATTTGTTCGAGATGGGCGCCGATCATCCTGCGCTCAAAGCGGTTTTGTCCGATGAGAAGTAATGAACTCCTTCTCGCCTAAGCCCCTTTCCGTTTCGGAGTTCCAGCGCAAGGTCAAGGCTGCGGGCAAAGAGCATCATCGCGATCTTCCTTGGCGCTACATCGACGATCCCTATGCGGTTCTTGTTTCCGAGGTCATGTTGCAACAGACCCAGGTTAAGCGCGTGCTTGATTACTGGCCGAGGTTCATGCGCATCTTTCCAACTGTTGATGCGCTTGCCGCAGCCGAGGTCTCCTTGGTGTTGGAGATGTGGCAGGGTCTTGGTTACAACCGCCGCGCCCTGGCCTTGAAGAGGTGCGCCGAAACCTGCTCGCGTGATTACCAAGGAAAGCTTCCCAATACGCGTGAGGACCTTCTTGCCTTGCCGGGCATAGGCCCCGCCACCGCGGGGGGCGTGCTCGCCTTTGCTTACCAAAAGCCTGCGCTGTACTTGGAAACCAACGTGCGCGCGGTTTTCCTTCACGAGCTTTTTCCCGGTGAATGCGACGTCTCCGACAAGCTCATAGAGCCCTTGGTGCTCGAATCCTGCCCAAGCGACGATCCGCGCGGCTGGTATTACGCACTGCTCGATTACGGGGCATTTCTCAAGGCGACCGAGGCAAACCCCAGCAGACGCAGCAAGCATTATTCCAAGCAAAGCAAATTCGAGGGCAGCCGCCGTCAGAAGCGTGCAGAGATTCTGCGCATCCTCCTCGCTTCCGAAGGTTTGACGAAATCTCGGATAAATATCGAGCTTGCCCGGTTCGAGCGCGAGCACAAAAGGGAAGCCCCCGACGATATGCTCGTCGAGGGCATTTTGGCGGATTTGGTGTCCGAAGGTTTTCTGCGCTTTGAAAACGGCCTTTACTCGGTGGTTTAGAGCTTGCTCTTCCCGTCTGGGCTTGTGTGCTCAACCGCTCTCTTCCATTAGCGGACTTTCCTTTCGCTGCGACCGCCTGCTTACTCGGTAGGGTAGGAGCCCAGGATCTTCACCTCGCGCAGTTTCAGCCTCAGGCAATCGAGCGCCGTGCGAACGGGCAGGTCGTCCTGGGATCCTTCTATGTCGATGAAGAACATGTAGTCGCCCAGGCCTTGCTTGGTGGGGCGCGACTGAATCATGGTCAAATTGACTTCGGCGTAGTTGAACTCCGAGAGGATCATCTGCAGGGCGCCGGGGCGGTCGTTCTCCAAAAACAAAGCAAGCGAGGTCTTCATCTTCTTACCCTCGATCACTCGAGGGTGACCCGTCCTTGCCACGAGCACGAACTTGGTCTGGTTGCCGTAGTGGTCTTCGATGCCTTCAATTTCCATCTTGCAATCGAAAAGGCTGCCCGCGTACTTCGACCCGATGCCTGCGATGTGCTTGTTCTCGGACGCCATGCGCACGCCGTCGGCGGTGGACTTGGCCGTAACCTGCTCAAGGGTGGGGAAGTGCTCATTCAAAAAACGGCGGCATTGCCCTAAACCTTGTGGGTGGCTTGCAATGGTGGTAACGTCCTCAGGCTTTGCCTCGGGGTTGAGGAACAGGCAATGGTGGATATCTACGACGGTCGAGCCGACGATGGAGCAGCCGCTGCGGAAAGCGAAGGCGTCCAAGGTTGCGGTGACCGCACCCTCAAGGGAGTTTTCGATCGGCATGACGCCGTATTCGCAGCGTCCACGCTCTACAGCCTCGTAAATCTCGTTGAACGAGGGTAGAGCAACAAACTCCACATTCTCGGCGTTCATCTTCGAGGCGAATATGCGCGCAGCCTCGTCGGAATAGGTGCCTTTTGGTGCGAGATAGGCGATGGTGGTCGTTTCCGACATGGGCGCTCCTCTGGTCGATTCTGTCATGTTCGCGGCGGCGCGAAGCAGCTGCTCCTTGCTGAGTGCGCGCAGGCGCCGGCCTTCACTTATATAAGAGTTTGTTAATGATAGTACCTTGAAGGCGAAATAGCCCCGAAATGGCAAAGCCGTCCCGCCGCTTCGTGAATTCTTTGCCACGGGTTAGCTGGATACGGGTTCTTGTATTTTCATTGCATACGAAATTCGAAATCGAAATTTAGCAAACTTGAAATATGAGGAATAAGCTGCTAAGTGGTCAAAATTGGAAATATGTTTCCAAAATAAGCTAAAAATCGCTATAAAATCCCAGTATTTTAGTAGGAATAAGCCTATTTTTAGGACAGAAAACTAAAGTTGACCAACAAAACGGGTTCTTAAATTTTTCGTGTGGAATGTTATTCGTCACAATTCAGGTAACATTTTCTTGCCGTTTGCGGAAGGTGAAAGGCGTTCCCGCATTTCGAGAGTGCCTGCGAGCAACCTTCACGCAAAATACATGACAGAGGTTTTACTGGATTAGAAGACACACTAAAAGGAGGTGTGCACATGGTAACTGAGGCAATCAAGCCGGAGTTCCTGAGCCTGCTGGAGGCACGCGGCGTTTCCCGTCGTTCCTTCATGAAGCTCTGCGGTTCCCTCGCTGTCGCTGCTGGCCTGGGTGAGCTCGCCGCTCCCCGCGTGGCCAAGGCTGTCGAGCAGAACTGGATCGGCGCTAAAGAGGGCAATCTGTTCCCCGTCGTTTGGATCGAGGGTGCATCCTGCACCGGTTGTACCGAATCTTTCGCGCAGGTTGAAGCCCCCAACCCCGCAACTGTGGTTTTGGACCTTATCTCCCTTAACTACTGCGAGACCCTCTCCGCTGCCGCTGGTCACTCTATGGAGGCGGCCCGCAAGCAGACCATGGAAGCAGGTAAGTTCATTCTTATCTACGAAGGTGCAATTCTTGAAGGCTGGGAAGGCAACGCTCTTCGCGTAGCCGGCGAGCCTGGCACCACCACCCTTATCGAGACCGCCGGTTCCGAGAACTGTGCTGCCGTCGTCGCTTTGGGTTCCTGCGCGGTCAACGGTGGCTGGATGGGTGCAAACCCCAACAGCTCCGATGCTCTGGGCATCAAGAAGTTCCTTCAGAAGAACTCCATCGAAACTCCCGTCATCAATGTTCCCGGCTGCCCCGCCAACCCCGAGTGGGTCGAGGCCATTCTGGTCGACGTTCTGATGTTGGGCGCCATCCCCGAGCTCGACAGCAACTACGCTCCCGTCGGCATGTTCGATTCCTTCGTGCATGACAACTGCGAGCGCCGCGGTCACTTCGAGAACGGCGAGTTCGTTTACGCATTCGGCACCGAGGAAGAGGCAAAGAACTACTGCCTGTATCCTATGGGTTGCCGTGGTCCCCAGACCAAGTCCAACTGCTCCATCATCCGTTGGAACAACCGTCGCTCCTGGTGCGTGGCCTCTGGCGCACCCTGCATCGGCTGCTGCACGGCTCAGTGGGACGATCCCGGACACAACTGGGTCGAGGTCAACACGCCCTTCCGCGCTCGCTTCCGCGACCTGCGCATCGGCGGCCTGATGATCCAGCCCGAGGCCATCTGCGGCGGCGTCACCGCTCTCTTGGCAGCTGCGCTGGTCGTCCATGGCTTCGGCATGAAGGCAACCGGCCGTACCTCCGGCGGTGCTGACTTCGAGGAGATCCGTGAGTGGGACGCTAAGCATCCCAACGAGGCTCTGGGTCAGTACGACGAAGAAGTTTTGAAGGGAGTGAAGCACTAAATGGCTAAGAAGACCTCCATCATCGACCCTATTACCCGTATCGAGGGTCACCTTCGCGCTGAGATGACCGTCGAAGACGGCGTCGTCACCGAAGCCTGGGTTTCCGGTGGTTGCTTCCGTGGCATGGAGCTGGTCGTTCGCGACCGCACCCCCGAGGATGCCGCTCAGATCGTTCAGCGCATCTGCGGCGTTTGCCCCGTGTCCCACGCTCATGCTTCCACCATTGCGGGCGAGCATGCCTACGGCATCGTCATCCCCAACAATGCACGTATCCTGCGCAACCTCATCGAGGGCGCTCAGTACCTGCACAGCCACATCTTGAGCCTCTACACCCTTACCGCTCTTGATTACGTCAATCCTCTGAACGCCCTTAAGGCAAACGTCGAGGATGCATATGCTCTTATCGCCAAGGGCGGCACGAGCATGAACACCGACCTCAACGCCTTGAAGAAGAAGCTCGCCACCTTCGCCGAGAACGGTCAGCTCTCCATCTTCAGCGGCGGTTGGTTCCTGGACGATAAGGTTGCCAAGGAGTACAAGATGTCTCCCGAGGCCGACCTCATCTGCACCGCTCACTACATCGAGGCCCTTGACATGCAGGCCAAGGCATCCGAGATCTGCGGCCTTCTGGGCGGCAAGATGCCTCACGTCATGACGCTTGCTCCTGGCGGCATCATGTTCATGCCCACCGCCGAGAAGATCGACGATCTGTGGTCCATGGTTCATGACCTCAACGCCTGGGTCGAGAACACCATCCTCCCCGACATCAAGATCATCGCTTCCTTCTACGGCGACGCTCTTAAGTTCGGCAAGGGCTGCGGCCGCTACGCTGCTTGGGGCGTTTTCGAGGGCAAGGATTACTCCAACGAAGTTACCCCCGAGGATCTTCAGTGGGGCGATGGCTACGTCAACAAGATCATCAACAAGCGCTACATGCCCGGTGGTATCGTTGACGAGAAGCTCAACGTCTCCGACGTTGACTACACCCTGTTCAAGGAGTACGTCGGCCACTCTTGGTACGAGGGCGATTCCGACCTCCATCCCGACGAGGGCGAGACCAACCCCCTGTACACCCAGTACTACGCCGACGAGAAGAAGCAGATCGTCAACGATCGCTACACTTGGGCAAAGAGCCCCAACTACGATGGCAAGCCCATCGAGGCCGGCCCCTTCGCTCGCGTTCTCGTCGCTTACCTGCGTGGCGTCAAGGGCATCAAGAAGCCTCTTGATAGCCTCATGAAGGACCTCGGCATTTCCGTTTCCGACCTTCAGTCCACGCTCGGCCGTACCGCCGGTCGCCAGATCGAGACCCTCTACGTCTCCCGCCTGATGTGCGAGTGGGTCGACGAGCTGAACGCCGCACTCAAGGAAGGCGACTCCAGCTACTTCGTCGAGCCTCAGCAGCTCACCGGCCGCGGCGTTGGCCTTTGGGAAGCTCCTCGCGGCGCCCTTCTGCACACCGAGCACGTTAACAACGGCAAGATCGATGATTACCAGATCATCATTCCTACCACTTGGAACATCGCTGCTCGCAACGCTGACGGCGTCATGGGCCCCATGGAGCAGGCACTTGTCGGCTGCCCCGTCGACGACGTCGAGATGCCCATCAATCCTCTGCGTACCGTTCACTCCTTCGACCCCTGCACCGCTTGCGCTGTGCATGTGACCGACGCTAAGACCGGTAAGCACTTCGAAACCGTTACCAATCCTTGGGGGGTGAAGTAAATGGCACATGCAGCTCACTACAAAGAGGCTCATAACCTCCTGGCAGTCGTTTGCCATTGGGTGAACTTCGTTTCGATGTTCTTCCTCATCATCACCGGCTTCCTGATCCATTTCCCCTTCATCTCCGGCACCATGGGCATGGTTCGCGGTTTGCACATCGCCCTTGGTTTCGTGATCGTGATCAACTGGATCATCCGTATCGTGTTCTCCTTCTTCACCCAGTCTGCTCCTGCCGGCGGTACTCGTAACACCGTTCAGGATTACAAGACCTGGCTTCCTCAGAAGGACAACCGCCACCAGCTTATCCCCTGGATCAAGTACTACCTCTTCATCAAGAAGGAGCACCCCCTGGGAGCAAAGCTCGGCGTTCCTCAGAAGATTTGCTACGTTCTGATTCCCTGGCTCATCTTCTTCCAGGCCTTCACCGGCTTCGCCCTTTGGGACGTTACCGCTAGCCTGCCTCTGTTCGCTGGCTTCACCGGCTTGGTTGGTGGCACGATGTCTCTGCGCATCATCCACTACTTCATGATGTTCGTGTTCATCCTGTTCACCTTCATCCATCTGTACCTCGTCTTCATCGAGGGCACTGCCAACGCAAAGCTCATGCTGTTCCGCAAGGAGCATGGTGGTCTGGTTTACGACCCCAACCGCATGGTCATGGTTGGCGAGGACGAGCTCAACGAGCACTAGTCCTTGCGCGCTAGTCGCATCCGGAAAAGCCCGGCACTTCGGTGTCGGGCTTTTCTTTTGCTTAGGGTTGATTTGGTGAGGATAAGGCCTTGTTGCTGGTAAGGATGCGGTCTCGTTATCGATAAGGCTGGCGTGGTGGGCCTGCTCTCCCTTGCACGCAGGCTAAGCTCGGCTCCGTGTCCTTTCTTTTGGGTGGGGCTGCCATGGTGAGCTTGCGTCCCTTCGTATGTAGGCGAAGCTCGGCTTTATGGCGCTCGTTATTGGCGTGACAGGCAGGGTGAGCTTACTGCCCTTCGAACCTAAATGATCCTCGGCTTCATGGTTTTCTCTATCTGCGGGATCGACGGGGCAAGTGGTCTGTTTTCCTTGTGTTCGCCGAGGGCATCGTGTTTGGATGCGGGAGCTGTTCTAGAATGGCATTTAATGATAGGGAAGGAATGTTATGAGCCAAAAGCCCAACAAGAAGAGCGAAAAGGGTATTACGCGCGAGGAGCTGATGGAAGGCGTGCCCTTCTTCAACATCGGCGCGATGTTCATGCCGCCTATCTGGGGGCCTGCCCATGGCATTTGGCTCACCATCGTTTTCTATCCTCTGTGGATCGTGGCCGATAGCTCTCTTTGGGCTGCCTACACCGACCCGACTCCCTTGTCCATCGCTGCCGCCGTGGGCGTGTTTGCCTTGGGTGTTGCCGCTACCTTGATGTTCGCCCACACCTGCCAATGGCATGGGCTGGTGCGCGCTTTCGAGCAAGGGCACGACAAGGAGTGGTACCTAAAGCGCCAGAAGGCATGGGCGGTGTTCTGCGTGATATTCGCCATCGTCCTTATTGCTATTGCCACTTGGTTCAATCTCACCATGCGCGCCGGCTTGGAGATGCAGTAATGGCCGGAGAGCTTCAACAGCCCGAGCCAGAGCGCATCTGCGTTTTGTTTGTTGGCAACCGCTTGATGATGGACGATGGCGTGGGCCCTGCCACCTTGGACTACATCCTTCAAAACTTCGAAGTGTCCGACAACGTCGACATGTTCGACGTCGGCTGTATGAGTATGGACATGCTCGATTACGTGCGCCGTTACGACTTCATGATGACGGTCGATGCGGTGGGGGAGTCGGGCGAGGCTCCGGGCACCGTGTTCAGGTACAAGCCGGTTGACGTGGCCCGAAACGACGGCCCAACCGCTTCCATCCACGACCTGAAACTGGCCAACCTCTTCGACGCGGCAAGCCTTATGGGCTATACCTGCGAGGGCCTGTGCTATGGCATGCAGGTGGAAGTTTTGGAGCCCGTTGAGTACACGATCGCCTTGACGCCTGCTGTTAAGGAAAAGCTCCCGTTTTTGGCAGAATCCGTTTTGGCGGAGCTGTGGCGCCACGGCGCCACTATTGCGCGCAAGGACGGTAAGCCTTTTGGGCCTGCATTTTCAGATTTCTAATTGCTTTAAAGCTGTTTTATAAAAGTGAACCCCTCCATCGGTGAAAGGGCGCATAATGTCCGTGTTGGAAAAACATGGAGGGAGATTACTTATGTCTCAGACACATCCCATTACCGTTAGCTCTTGGACCCTGGGCGACCAGTGCACTTTCGAGGATCGCGTTATCGCTGCTAAGGAAGGCGGCTACGAGGGCATCGGCCTTCGCGCCGAGACCTACGTCGACGCTCTGGCCGAGGGCCTGCACGACGAGGACATCCTGGCCATCCTTGACAAGCATGGCATGAAGGTCACCGAGGTCGAGTACATCACCCTTTGGGCTGAGGACGAGCGCTCCTATGAGCAGAAGTACAAGGAGCAGATCTGCTTCCATATGTGCGACCTTTTCGGCGTCGGCCACATCAACATCGGCCTGATGGAGACCTACTCCGTCGAGCATGACGCCAAGAAGCTCGCCGAGCTTTGCCAGCGCGCCGGCAACCGCATCATCGGCCTTGAGCCCATGCCTTACTCCGGCGTCCCCGATCTGGCAACCGCCTGGGCGATCGTTTCCCAGTCCGGCGCCGAGAACGCTTACATGATCCTGGACACCTGGCACTGGGTCCGCGCCAACCAGCCCTTTGATCTGCTCACTCCCGAGCAGGCCAAGAAGGTTATCTCCGTTCAGATTAACGACGCTTACGAGCGTCCTTACGCCAAGACCATCCTTCGCGACGAGTCCATGCATGACCGTCTGGCACCCGGCGCAGGCGCAAAGGACACCGCTGGCTTCGTGAAGATGCTTAAAGATGCCGGCGTCGACCCCAAGGTCATCGGCGTCGAGGTTATTTCGGACGCCATCCTGGCCAAGGGCATCAAAGAGGCTGCCGCCGAGACCTGCGAGGGCGCTCGCAAGGTTCTTGCCGAGGCCTGGCCTGAGATGCTCTAGGAGCAATCTTTTCAAAGGGGCTGATTTGCGAAAGCTATCAGCCCCTTTACTGGTTTATCATCTTGCTGGAGCCTTATCGGTCGAACGATGGTCGATAGGGTTTCGCAAGTTTTGGGCAAGGTTTCGCCTGTGCGGGCTTTGCAGGGCAACTTGATTCCCCTTGCACGAGGGGAGCGTCGAGCACGAGGCACTTAGCTTCGTTGTGTTTTGGAGGGACGCCTATGAAGTTCAAGAAAATGTTCGAACCTATCCAGATCGGCCCCATGAAGGTCAAGAACCGCTTCGTGGTTCCGCCCATGGGCAACAACTTCGCCAATGCGGACGGCACCTGGTCCGATCAGTCCGTGGCTTACTACGCCGAGCGCGCCAAGGGCGGCTTCGGCTTGGTAACCATCGAGGCAACCGTTGTGCACAAGGGCGCAAAGGGTGGTCCCTTGAAGCCTTGTCTCTACGACGACGCAAGCATTCCCAGTCTGAAGCGCATCACCGACGCCGCTCATGAGTACGGCGCCTGCGTGAGTGTTCAGCTGCAGAACGCCGGCCCCGAGGGCAACGCCAAGAACGCCGGTGCGCCTATCCAGGC
>CAVHFE010000038.1:0-17750 GCA_963635145.1 Oscillospiraceae bacterium | reverse complement strand
TGCGACGCTCGTAGTGTACTCCACCACGCTGGAGTGCTCTCAACACCTCCACAAATTGACCCCAATGCCAGGCCCTGCGCACGAACGGGGCCGAAGGAGCTATGAGCATCCCCTCCCCACAAATTGCAAGGCAGGCATGTATCGCACCTTACTTCGCAGGCAGGCTCATCGCCCTATCTTGATCGACCTTCCAGGCACCAGTTCATGACATCCGGCAAAAGGCTGCCTTATTAAGAACGCCTTGCTTTTCGCAGGAAATGACGCAGAAGCAGAACGGCGGCTAGGACAGATACCCAGATAAGAACCGCACGCGCATAGTCGGCAAACCAGCTCGTGGAGGTGAATGGAATGCCATCATCCGCATTCGCTTCGTCGGGGTTGTATTCCGTTCGAAGCCCAGTTACCAGAAGGCGATGGTCGTTCACGCCATAGGGCGTGCAGGTAACCAAGGTGCACTTGTCGGCTGCGGGGTCGATGGAAAGCGACGAGACGTCGTCGGGCAGGACAACCCTGATGTCGCTTACCCGGTACGCCAATACCTGGCCAAGCACATGAAGATAGAAAACATCCCCTTCGCCTAGCTGATCCAGATCAGTAAACAACTTCTTGCCGCCAAGGCCAGTGTGGGCAGAAAGCACCGAGTGCGTTCCCACGCCACCGACCGGCAGCGATGTTGGCTGCAGGTGCCCCACTCCGCCTTCAAGCACTTCGGAAGTAGTTCCGTGAAAGATAGGAAGGGTTACGTCCATCTTCGGGATGTTGATGTAGCCCATAAGCCCGTTACCATCCGTATTCAAGAGTCCAGAATAAGGTTCTTGAGTGGGGTCGGCCAATGCAGCTTCATCAAACGGGTCGGTCAGGTACGTCCCACTGGTAAGCAAAGTTTTGTTATAGGCGCGGGCTTCATCGAGCATTGTTTCCAGGGAATTGCCCGCTAACCCTTCCGAAGAAGAACCTGATGCCAACTGAGCCATTGCCTCATCGTAGGCTTTGGAGTTCTCCTCTTGCTGCGCATCATACTGAATGTTGCTGAGAACCGGGTACAGGAACAGGAATAGGCCCACAGCGAACACCGCAAATGACATAACTTTTTTTCGGGTTATGAAACGGAATGCACTCCTTCTGTGCTTGCCGCGGCGGACACCCACACCTGCCTCCTTTCCTCAAGGCCCCTAACAACAACCTGCCTCCCCCTCGAAGGAACGAAGGGGAGGCAAGCAAAGCGATTGCTCGCGATATTTACTGGTTATCGCTCTTCATACGCTTACGGGAAGAGGTGATTACAACCCCACCCATGATTGCCAGACCAAGTGCCGGCAGCAGGATCATGCCAACCTCGCCGGTCTCGGGCAGGTTGAAGGCGTTCGGGGTGTTGAGCATCGTGCCATCGACGTAGCCGTCGGAGTCGGAGTCGTTCTCGACCTTGATAATCTGACCGGCCTTGCCGTTCTCGCCGTTGGTGCCGTAATCAGGGGTGATCTTGATGGTCTGCGGGCCGTTGGACTTATAGCCGTCGGGGACCTTCGTCTCGGTCACGGTGTAGGTGCCCTGATCGAGACCCTTGATCTGGAAGTGGCCCGAGTCATCCAGCTTGAGGCCCTTGGAAGCGTCCTGGGCGCCGGCAGCATCCTTCTTGCAGACGGTATAATCGCCCTTGCTGCCAGTCACATAAATGTCGCCAGTGGTGCCGGTGATGCCAAACTCAACCTGGTCGAACAGGTTCTTGCTGTCGGAGAAGTTCTTCTGAACCTCAACACCGAAGGTGTACACGTAAACCGTGTGCTCAGTAGAGTCGGTATCCGTAGTCGGGGTGTTGCTGTAGGTGAGGTGGGTCTTGTTCGTCTCGGGGGTCGCGACCGTCGCCTTACTGTTGAGCGTGGCGGAGAAGTTCACCTTGATTTCGCTGCCGGCAGCAGGATTCTGGGTGTATTCCTTAGCGGTGTCGCCATAGGAACCGATGAAGTACTTGCTGTCGAACTTGATGACGAACTTAGCGCCGTCGGCACTCCAATCTTTGCCCAGCTGATCCACGGCAGTCTCGACGCTGTTCTGAACAACGTAGACCTTATAGGTATCGTCACCCGCGGCAACCTCCTGGCCACCGATGGTCAGCTTCATGCTGGCAAGCTGCGCCTTGGTAACGGTCAGGCCGGCGGACATCTGGTCGGTGATGTTATAGGTGAAGGTATCGTAGCCGTAGGTGCTGGGAACGGTCATGCCGTTCAGCTCGAAGGCAACGTCGCTGCCGATGCTCGTGTCATCGTACTTGGCATCCTGCTTGTTGTCGCTCACGATACTCTTATCGATGCTGGGCTGGCTGCTCTTCAGCGTAACGTCCTTGGCATCGGTGCCGACCTCGAGCAGGAACGGAGTGGCCTTGACGACGGAAGTGGTTGCAGTGTCCTCGGTCACCACATAGTAACCGTTATCGTCCAGGACGCCCTTGTTGCCGTTGATCGCGGTCGGGGTAACCTTGCCATTCACCGCGGTTGCGATCTTGCTGGCAAACACAACCTGCTGCGTGGAGGTCAAGTCCTTGATCTTGCCGGCGATGGAGGCGTCGGTGGTCAGACCGCTCATGTCGACGCCCATATCCTTGAGCACGTCAACAACAGCGTTCTTCACTTCCGCATTGACGAACGTGTAAACATGGGTGCCGTCATTGTTGGCCGTGTAGGTAGCCAGCTTGTAGGCGTTGAACGTGCGATTCTCAACCGCTGCGCCCGCCTTGTCCTGATCGAAGGTGACGGTAGCGGCGTATGCGGGGGTAGCCGCAAGCGATCCACCCAACGCCATCGTCATCATAAGGGCGCAAGCTGCCGACGCGAATGCACCGCCCTTCGTTTTCATCTTGTCTTTAACTTCTGCTTTCATTTCCTTACCCTTTCTTGTTTTTCCAACAATCTATTCTTGAAATGCCACCTTATGGAGGACACTTACAACCTTTGAAATGCAGCTTCATCCCTCTGCTCATTTAGGCCTCCTTCTGCCTTTCCCGATCCCCGCCAAGCCTTCACGGGGCAAGGCCAACGCGGCACCAAGACCCATAACCCCCAACCCCACGAAGGCAAAGGGCAGGATGCCCGGACCTGCGGTTTCCGGCAAAATCACCGACATCGTGTCGATAGCCGTATAAGTAACGTCGTAGTAGTAGGTAACCCCATCGACCGTCGTGCTATTGCCGGTGTAGTCGGCGGGCTTATCGCCGTTGCGCGCGATGGGGAGCGTGAAGACTACCGGCTCGATAGGGTCGTAATTCTGCGGAGCCTTTGTTTCCACAAGCAGGTAGCTCACCTTGCCGTTGGCCACCAAGTCGCTGAACTTTGCCACGCCTTCGGTATCGGAGGTCGCATCAAGCACCTTGTAGTAGGTCACGCCATTCCAGGTGTACTGTTCTCCCCCGCCCTGCACCGAGCTGTACAGGCCGAACTCTGCACCGGGCAACTTCGTGCCCTGCTGGTCTACCTTCTTGACAGTGATAGATCCAGTTGGCGCTTTGTAGGTGTTGGAGACGGTGACGTCGACGGTCTTCTCCTTCACCACAATTTTCTTGTAGATGCGCACCACCGATGCATGCGTGGCGCTTCCGTCACCAGTGTGATTATTGTTAACGATGTAGTAGTGCTTCATGTTACCGAGCACATACGGCCACTCTTCTGTAGGGTTTTTAAGCGTGACCTTCTTTGCGTCAAGATGAACACCGTAATGGAAAGAGCACTCGCCCTTCTGCGGTTTGTTCACAAGATCGCCCTGGCCATTGCATTTCAGATACAAACCGGTCTGCACGTTCTTGAGAAAGAAGTTGTGGTAAGTTCCACCGGACTGTTCTTCCGTCGCCACGCCGTCGTACTCCGTTTGCCACAGGCAGTCTTGGTGCTTCTGCACCACATCGTCCGACACCCACGTCTGGTATTCATAGGTCTTACCGTCAATGGTCACCTTAAGGGGCTCGTTGTTGATCGCGATCTCCGGGGCACTGTGGCCTTCCTTGTTCGTCCAGCTGGCAGTGTTGCCTTGCGGATGCATGCCAAGCCACCTGCTGGAATCATCGACATCACGAGCAACCACCAAGTAGGTATCCTCGTCGGCCTTTGATTTGCCAAACGTGGTTGCTTGGACCCAATACGCCTTGCCGTCGGTCTCTGTAACGACCGGGTCGCCTACCGTAGAGGTGTAACCATCGGGCACATTGGGCTCACTGAGCGTGTAGGTAATAGCGTTGCCGTTAGCATCGTTGCGGGCAAGGCCCTCGACTTTGCCCTTCCAGCCGCTATCTGCGCTCACGCGCACCTTTATTTCGTTGCCATCGGAATCTTTGGCGGGCTGCCCGTTCGCGAGCACGACCAAATCAACGTAGTCTGGGCGCGCGCCTGCAGCGTCATCGTTGTCGTCCCAGGTTTTGGTAGCGTTAAGCGTCACATCGCCGTCGCCAACCTCAACCGTAGGGCCCACCGGGGTTGAACCCACATAGCTGTTCGTAACGGTTACGGTGGAAACGTAATCGGCAAGAGAGCTGTCGTCGGTCTTTGCGAAGCCGTACAGCGTGGTGCCCGATGCGGTAAGGGCGCCGGTACTCTGGTCGAACGAGAATACGGTTGCCGAACCCTTGCTACCCGTTAGCTTCAGCTCGCCCTTGTCGTTAACGACTACGTAGCCTTCCTTTTTGAGCTCGGGGTCGGCCTTCAGCAGGTTGCTCTGCAGAATAAAGCCGTTGCCTTGGGCGATAACGGTCCAGCCCAGCGAATCTTCAACGGTCGCATCGGTATCCGCCGCGATTCGGCAATACGAATCGTAGGTTGTGCCATCCAACGTAAGAGGCTCGGTGATGATGTACTGCGTGCCGCTCATCACGTCCTGCGTTGGGCCTTCGGCCTTGTACAGGTCAACATCGCCCTCCTTACCGTTGGTGAGCACCACAACAGTGCCATCGGCCATGCGCGAACCGGTGGCCAGCGTCCACAGCTCCAGACCCTTGCCGGTGCTATTGGTCATGGTCTGGACAGAGTAGTCGTAAGCTTCCGATTGCTTCTGTTCCACTACGGTATAAGCAAGATGCCCCTCGGCATCCGTAACATAGGGAAGGCGCTCCGTTGCCGTCCAGTTTCCCCCTGCCGTAAGGGTTATCTCCTTAACGGAGGCGCCGGTGTTGGCGTTGGTTACCGAAAGCGTTACCGACGAGGGGCGCTCGCCCTGATGGCCCTCGTCGCCTTCCCAAACCTTGTTAAAGGTGACATCAACCGTTTTCCCGCTGGAAGCATTAGCAGCAAAAGCCGTTGCCAATCCTTGAGGAAGCGTCATACCAAAGGCCAGCACCACGCTCAGAAGTGCGATGGCAGCAACCTTGAGTTTTCCCTCGAACAGCTTTCCGATTATCGAATCCATAGGCAATGCCTCTTCCCTGGCGTTATCGCCAGCCCCTGCCCCAGGCAAAACCATTCAGGAGCATGAGCGGCGTTATGTATAAGTTCGCCCCCTTGCCTTAAGGCAAGGGGGGGGGCGAAAGCGGCCAATGAGCAAGATCCAAATGTTTGCTTCCGAAGATCTTGATATGGTGTTATCCAGCCACTTCGCAGCAGGCATAAGTTGAATAGCCTGCTCACACGCAATAGGTTCAAGCGCCCATTACAAGGCGAAGCCCTTTTGCGCTATCAATAATTATCAATACCTAATGTGACAGCCTATTACGCCTTGTGACTGATGCGTGAACAGCCCTTACCCTCCTGGCAAGGAGCACCACGGCGCTCAGCAGGAGGAGGGCCGCTCCTATTGCCCTAAGGTAGTTCTCCATCCTTCCAACCTTCCTCTCGGCGCCCCAACGGCGCCTCGTAGCTTGCTTGGACTGAAACCCTCCCATCCGCACCATGACCTGAGCCAAAAGACCGGATGCGCTTGAGACGGGACAACAATCCCCTTGCCCGAACCGAATAGTTCGAGAAACCCCCTGCCCCAAACGAGGCAGGGGGGGGAGCGGAAGTAGCGATCGGGCACGGCCACATATGTTTGCTTCCCGTAGTACGCGCCCATTGTGTTATCTACAACTTCCGGAACAGGCCTAAGGTGGATAGCCTGCTGTAGCGCATAGAGCCAAATGAGCAATCCGGTGCACAAGCCCTTGCGCTGGAACCCAGTATCTATACGCGTTGTGACTATTCGGCAGGCGCCGTTTCATATCGCCCGATCATGTGACCAACCAGTGACGGTCATGTGCGGAAAAATGCAGGCAAATTCGATATTCGGTTGTTTTTGGATGGTTCATTGCTATAAATCGACCCCGAAGCAATGTGAATACAGCCTACGATTCGGATCAAAAGCCGCTTGCCGAGCGTTCTCAACCGTATACCGATTACTTTTAGAGACGTTTATAAAAGAGCAACCTATTTCCCAACGAGAAGAAATAGGTGGCTGTTCTATTTGGAGTATTTCGAGGCCTGCAAGGGCTTAGCGACCGGCTTTTACCCTCCTAGCCAGAAGCACCACGGCGCTCAGCAGGAGGAGGGCGGCGCCTATTGCCCTGAGGTAGTTCTCCGCCCTGGGCAGGGGGATGCCCAGGATGGCATCGGCGGAATCCTGGCCGGCCAATTCCCGGTCGGACGCGGTCGAGCCCGCGTCCGCGCCCGCCGCGCCGCCCTCGCCGCGCTCGCATTCCACGATGTAGCGCGAGTAGTTGTGGCCGTAGGGGTGGCAGGTGAGCAGCGACACCATGTCGCGGCCCTGCTGCACGCCCACCGCCGCGGTGTCGGAGGGGCTGATGACCTTCGTGTTGACGACCGTGTAGACGAGGTCGCCCCAAAGCGTGCGGAGGTACACCCGGTCGCCCACGGCGAGCTCCTCGATGTCGCGGAACATCGCGGCGTAGCGGTAGCCGCGGTGGGCGGCTACGACGCAGTTGGTGGACTCGCCGCCGATGGGCGCCGAGGACCCCGACACCACGGTGGCGCCCTTGGCCATGTGCTCGGCGGTGGCGCCCAGGTACAGGGGCATCGACACGTCCATCCTCGGGATCTCGATGCTGCCGACAAGGCCGTCGTCCAGGCCCTGCGAGCCGAAGGGGCCCAGGGCCTCCTCGAACGAGAAGGGGTCGGCGGCGATGGAGACCTCGCCCGACGCCACCCTGCGGTTGTACTGCTCCAGCTTCTCCCTGGCGCCGCCCAGGTCCGCGGCGGAGGCGGCGGGGTCGCCGCCTGCGGAAGCGGAGCCGCCGTCGGCGTCGGCGGACCCATCGGCCTGCGCGTCGGCCAGAAAGTCCTGGATGCGGGCGATCTCCCGGTCCATGGAGGCCTGGCTAGCCGCGTTCTGCGCCAGCGGCAGGAACAGCAGCACGGCGCCGCAGAGCAGGAGCATTACTCCAATCGCAGTGAAAAAAGTACTCGATTTGTTTTGCCCAGCGGACGCTGGGGCGTGCGCTCCCCTACGCATGGGGCCACGTCCCTTGATAACGAGCATGCTTCTTCCTAAACAGGCGAACGAGCGCGAAGACAACCAGGATGCCCACGGCAACGAGGATGCCTATAACGAAGGGCGGGAACGACCCGCTACCGGTTTCGTACGGGAACGGCAAGGCGGTGTTGCCGGCAGCCTTCCTATCGATCCAATCTTGCGGGATCTCGCACCTTTCAGCGTGCACCAACAGGCGATGGGAGTTAACCCCATACGGCGTGCACGTAACCAGCGTTACCAGGTCTTTGCCCTCCTGGACGGCCAGGCTGGAGGTTTCGCTGGGCAGAACGACCTCGGTTGAGGCAACCCGGTAAGCATGGTCTTCCCCAAGCACCTGGATAATGAAATAATCCCCGACTTGAACGTTTTCAAGCTTGTCGAAGATCACCGCGGAGGGCAACCCTGTGTGACCGGCGAGCACCGAATGCGTCGAGCCGCCGCCAACCGGCAGGGAGGTGTTTGCCACATGCCCAACTCCGTGGTCCATGCCCGAGCCCTCGGTGCCGTGGTAGATGGGAAGGTTAACGTCGATAGAGGGGATAACGATCTGCCCCATCACGCCATCGCCGGTAAGGTTCAGGCAATTCATGTAATCCGAATCCGACACCGATACGGCATCGGGATCAAACGGGTCGACCACGTACGTTGACCCGGAAAGCAGGCGGGCGTTGTAGTCCTGCGCCTGCTGCATATAGGAGCCTAGGTCTTCTTCGGGGGTCTGCTCGATGGTGCGATTCAGATCCTGAGTGACTTTAGCCTGTTCCAGCTTGTTCAAATAATCGCTGGCAAAAGGGTAGGCGATCATGCATACGCCCACCAGCACCACAAGGATGGCCACAAAGGCAGGAAACCTACCTTTGCCGCTAGACGCCGACGCGTGCCTTCCCCTTTGCCCGCGATATTCACTTGGGGCGGATCCCTCAACGCCGCCCCCGCCCATGACAGGAAAAGGGGAAGAGGCGATACGCCCCTTCCCCTTTGCTTCGTATCTTCGCCTGTTAGCCAAAGCCGATGCCTATCTGCAGTTACATCTGGCTACGACGACGCGAACGAAGGATAACAACAGAGCCACCAACGACCAGCAGGATGCCACCCACAGTCAGAGCAATGGTGCCAGCGCCACCAGTGGTGGGCAGCGAACCCTGCTTCGGGTCAACTACGTCAGCAGTGGTGACATCGAAGTTGGTCTCCTGGACATCGGCGGTCGCGGGAGAGTCGCTCGTGTCGTCCTTATCGAGGGTGATTTTGAAGTCGTTCACCTTCTGGTAGCCAGAGGGGACCTTGGTTTCCTTGATGGTGTAGGTGCCCGCCTGAAGGCCGTTGGCGTAAACGTAGCCGTTGGAATCGGAAAGGACCTTGCCATCGTTATGCAGCCCGCCAGTGGGATCCATGTAGGTCACCACATTGCCGTCTGCATCGTAAATGGTGAACTCAGCCTCAGCGAGAGCATTGGTGTTGCCCTGGTCATCCTTGCCGACCTTCTTGAAAGTGAAACCGTAGGTCTGATCCGTGACCTTATCCGGCTCAGTCTTTACCGTCGTCTCGTCATAAGGGTTCGGGTTGAACATGCCGGTTACCTGGTTGCCCACCTTACCAGTGATCTTGTCGATGCTGCTTACAACAGCGCTGTACTCAACCGTAACGGCCTGGCCGGTATGGCCCTTGACGTAGCTATCGAGGAACCGAACGGAATACGTGCCATAGTAGCCAACAAGAAGTTCGTAGTAGTAGGGAGCAATAACTTCGCCCTTTGCATCCTTGATCACGAATGAGTCCTTGTCCACAGACAAGCCCTTGTCGGGAGTATCCGTGAGTATATAGGTCACATTCGTGGCATCCGATGGGTAACTCGGAATCGTGCCACCGATGCGGAACTTGACCGTATCGCCAACGGAGTACTGGTCGGTTGCCTTAGTGGTGGAGTCATCGTCATTGACAATCACCTTGGTGGGTGCAGGCACATTTACGGATTTAGCAGCAATGCTTTCGAGATCAGCAGGGGTGTAATCGCCATGAGCATCGATAGCGGGGCTCGCGTTGACGAGCATGGTCTGGTAAAGCTTGGTATTGCCGCTGGTAGTGGTTACGGTTACCAGGTAGTAGCCAGAGTCAAGTTTGAAGGTAACCTGACCATTTTCGCCAGCAACATCGGAGTAAGTAGCCTCAGTAGCGGTAACCGCCGGAGCAATGGCATTGGCAACTACGCGGCCATCCTCCTGGGCGCTGATCTCACCAATGGTGTCGTATGCCTCGGGCAGACCAGAAACCTTAGCGGTATAGGTAAGGTTGTTGCTGGCATCGATATCCGCATCGAAGACCTGGTAGGCCTTCACCGTATCGCCCTCGGCAATGCCAGTTACGGTAAAGGGCGTGTCCTCAACATCGTTACCGCCAGGGGTCTGAGCGAATGCCGCCAAAGGCGACAGCGACATCGCCAAAGCCAGCGCAGTTGCAGCAGCAAGAGGCTTGGCGAATGTCTTGTTCATAACAAGATTCTTCATACTCTTTCCTTTCATCTTTCCTTTTTCCTGAAAAGGAATCCACACGAATTGGATGGGGTTATTGCTCTGGCAGTCCCACTGCCGGAGCCCCTACGAAATGCCCCCCTTCATCCGACGGTTCCTTATGCCATACGCAAGGCCAGCGGCAACGCATACGCAGCCAACCAATGCGAGTAAGCCATAACCAACCATTCCGGCGATCGGCAATTCGGGGATCTTCTTGTCCGCAATAGTGATATAGGCAGTGCCATCCTCTACCGTGGCCTCGGCCTCTTCACCGCTTGCGCTGCTGACGTAGACCTTGCCGTCCTCAACACGAAGCTTCACCGCATCGTCGTTAATCTGGTAGCCGGCGATGGTGCTGGACTCTTTCAGCCAGTAGGTACCGGAGGCCATGCCGTAGAAGAGAGTCTTGCCATCGTTATCGGTAAACACCGAGCCGGTGATCTTCTGAGTGCAGGCGGCATCCGAGTACACATCGGCGTACTGGTCGGTGGCAGGATCGTACTTGCCGTCTCCGTTGTCGGATCGCAGCTCGAAACCGACGCCGGTGAGCGTAGTGTTCTGGTCGTCTGCGTCTACTTTCAGGACGGAAAGGGCCATCTTATCGGTCCAGGTAAGATCTACGTTTGCGGAGACCTCCTTGCCCGTTACGGGCAACATGACGTTCTTGGCTTCCTCGGGCACGTAGGTAACCTTGAGCTTGAAGGTGCGCGTGCCGATCTCGTCGGACTTCACGGTGCAGCTGGGAAGCTCGAGCGTGCCCTGGATGGCGCCGTTCACCACGGTGTAAGTGGCAGGCGCGTAGGACGGGTCGTCGGCAACGGGGATTTCGTTCCCGCTTGCGTCGACCTCTACCCACGAGAGCGATACCGTGCCGTTGAGCTGGTCGTAGCGTCCGTTCAGGAGCTCGCCGGAGTCGAACTTGGCGTAGTCCTTCAGGTTGAACGCCGTGCCGATTCGGCCGGAGTCGCTGCCGCCCGTGGCGGTCATGTCGAGCACGGGGACGTTGACCGAGGGCTGCTCGGCGAAGTCCAAGCCGTACGGGGTCGTAACCTTGGAGACCGTGTGCGTATGCTCCCAGCTGACCTTCGGGGTGCCCACGTTCGTGTCGACGTTGTTGGAGCCCATGTAGTCCTGCTTGGCCACGGCGTTGATCTTCACATCCACGGTGCCGGTGCCGGTGAGGGTGCCGAAGTTCACGGAGACATCGGTGCTGCCGTCGTCTTTGACAGTGACGGAAATCTGATCGGCGCTCGGGTCATCGGGATCGACCGCGGTGCCACCCTCAACTGTCCAGGTGCTGGTGGTGCTCGTGCCGTCGCACGAGGTCCAGGTGGCGGTAACACCCTTGACGTCGAACTCATCCGTTACGGTGTCCGAGATAGTCGCGTTATCAACGACGCCGTACTCGGTCGTCTTCTGATCCGTGCCGGATTGGTTGTAGATGCTCACCAGCTGGCTGTATACGGCCTCTTCCGAGGTGCAGATGGAATATGCAGGGTTATCTTGGTCATCGATCGAGGTGTAGTACTTGTTGTGAGCTTTGATCATCTGCTGATTATGCTTGTTGTCCAGCCACGAGTAGATGGGGCGGTCATCCTGGTACACCTGAGTGGTGCCCGTTACCGTGCGAATGCCGTAGAGGTAGTCGACATTGGTCCATTGAGTCTTGTCTTTCGCGGGGTCGTAGTCCTCATCCCCTTTGCTCGTGTTGTCGAGACAGGAGCCATAGCCTTGACCGTCGTCTGAATTTTCGGTTGCTCCACCGATGGCAACCACTGTCTTGGTCACTTTCTTGAGATCGACCGTTTCGCCATCCGCATCTTTCCAGCTTGAAAGGTCGGAATACACATTCTTGATTGCATCTTCCATTTTATCGCACGACCAGTGGACATGCTCGCAATCGCCGAAGCTATCCCAACCATCGATGCCGTAGATCAGGTCGTCCATGTTGGTTGTGTAGTGGCCGCGGGCGGTGTAAATCATCGAATTGTCGGAACCATGCTGAGTGTTCACGATGGCAACCGCCGCATTGCTGCCCTGCGCCTTCAGATAGGAGGCGAAGTCTCTGATGGCGTTCTTGACGTCATAGAGATTCGCCATCTCGTCGACGGAGGTCAGGATGCTGCCGACTTCGGTTCCTCCTTCTTTCTCCTGTGCCTTGGCGTGCAGCTCATCGAAGGTCTGCCAATGCGTGGGAACCATGATTATGTACACCGCGGGCTTCGTCGCCACAGGGTTTGTTTCGGCGTGCAGGTCAATCTCGTACGAGCGGTCGGTGTTTGCATCGCCCAGGTTGGGGCCGGCGGTCTTCTTCAGGTTCTGGAAGTATTCGTCAGTGTAGGAAACGCCGTTCTCAGACTGTGAATAGGTTCCCATCTGCTCAATCTTGCTCATAATCACATGATGGAACGGCGATTTGCCGTCCTTCGGCCAGAGCAAGCTCGAGTCGCCGTAGTCGCCGGCTTTACCCACATGCGGCTCGAGCATGTCCCAGATGTACTTCTCGAGCGCCTCTTGAGCTTTTTCGACCGACGGCAAGGAAGAGAGATACGCCTTGAGAGACGCCGCATCGCTGAAGGGCACGCGAGAATCGGCCTCCACGTTGTCGTAGTAGAGGTCGGAGAACCAGGCCGTGCCCGTCTTCGTGATGTAGCCGCTCTTGTTATCGGTATCGTCGACAAACTTCCAGGTAACGGAATCCAGATCCATGCGTTCGCGATACAGGCTCACGCTCCGGGTCGTCGTATTGCCGTCGGCATCCGTGATGGTGAGGGACACATCGTACTCGCTGTACTTGGCAAGCTCGCCTTTGGGGTCGAACGCGAAGCCCACGGTACCAGCGCCCGCGGTGCTCCCCGCAAGGCTGCCGGAGCCGGACATCCCCGGCGCAGAATCGCCCGGAAGGGCATCGCTCCACTGCGCCGTCAACTGATCGGTGATGTCAACGCCTTCGCCGCCAGCGATCTCGCGACCGACAACGTTGAGAGAATAAGTGTAGCCTGTCGTATCGGCGTTGTAGTTGAGCAGGCCAAACCTCACCTTAAGGAGGTCCTGGTCATAGGATGTCTTATAGCCATTAAGCTGGGTGCCGTCATCAGCCGCCGAGGCGAGAACGATGCCTTCGTAAGCCGCCTTAACGTTGACGGAGATCGAGACCGTTGCCGAGCCGCTCTTCTTAGTCGTGATATTAAGGCTCAGGGTCGTACTCACGGTAAGGAGATCGGCAGGGATCTTCACCTGAAACGTCTGCGAGGCGGTGCCAGGCGTAGTGACATCGGTCTTCTTGTCGTAGGTGGCTTTGTCCACCTTGCCATCTTTGCCGATAGTGATACTGCTTGCAATCTGGTCTTTCACCGCATCGTTCAAAGTGGAATCAGCGAATGAGATATCGGTGGCAGCGACATTCTCGACTTGCTCCTTGGTGCTGTAGTTCTTAACCGTGATGGTAAAAGTCGCAGTCTCCCCAGCAGTGTATTCCGATTTATCGGACGAGAGGGTCACTGTCACATTCTCGTTTAGGTCCACCGTCGAGCTCTGCCCCGCATCTTCCGCGAAAGCGAGCGTCGACATGTTGAAGCACGACCACATCAGGACAACCGACAGGAAGACGCAGAGCGCCTTCCTAAGCTTGCCTTCAATGGCGGGCAGAGCCGCCTTTGCCCCAGCGGAACCCTTCATGTCCCAACCTTCCTCTCAACGCCCCCTAATGGCGTCTAAAACTAACCTGGATTGAAAACCCGCTTTGCCCACCCAGCCTATGGCCTTAGCCGAACAGAACTGAGTTTGCTCGAGACGAAACCGTCAATCCCCTTGCCCGAACCGAATGGTTCGAGAAACCCCTGCCCCGAGAAACGAAGCAGGGGGGCGGAAGTAGCTGACGGGCACGGTCTGGCATAATTGACCCTAGACCACACCCGTTGTGTTACCTGTCTTTTCCGCAGCAGGCATAAGGTGGACAGCCTGCGGTCGCGTACGCGACACAGATGCCTTAAAAAGACAAAAGCGACCATTTGTGACTCGCTTATTTTCACAGTTGCCATGTGACACTTATCTCTTTGTGCGTGACGCTTAAATTTGCGTGTGACTTAGGCGTGACCGTTACGTTAAACCGCTGGTAGAACATGGACATTCATCTATTCCGAAAATGTATTCGAACCCCGATGCTGATGAATGCACCCTCTGTGACACTTATGGACGCTCTTATGATTTTTCGTTTTTATTACCTTTGATTTTCTTTGCCGCAGAACGCAAAGAAGGACGCTTTACGCGTCCTTCGCATTGCCAGCTATTCGGTTGAGCCAACCCAACCCTAAGCCTTAGATATGCTCGATTACGTTCAGTCGATTTTCACGAACTCAGACCAAGAGTATTCGGGAAGAAGATCGCCCGAAGGCTCCAACAAACCATCCCGATAGGCGTAGTAGTCGCACTCGATAAACTCCGGGATGATCCTGCGCGCGCCACGCTCGCTTTCGATGATGTACTCAATCCCGTTCTTTTTCAGCTCCGCCATAAGTCGCGAACAAATCTTGCGGTACCTCGCCCTTAACGTGTCGTCGGGCTCGCATTCCCATAAAGAGGTAATGGCCTCCCTGGTGGTCAAATACGCACCGCGCTTCTCGATCATAAGGGCAAGCAATTCCCTGCCCTTATCGCTTTTAATGAAAACCGCTTCATCATCGACCGTAAGACTGAACGACCCGAACAGCCTGGCCACAACATGTTTCCTGTCCCCCACCGCAGTGGCACAGAACCCCGACCCCATAGAGGTGAAATCGGAATTCAAGCACAGGAAGTACTTCGCACGCGAAACGGGAACCATAACCAAGGCAACCGAAGGGCCAATGTCGCTTTCGCCGCTCATCTCGAACTTGATCTTCGATGGGGCCAGGCCATCCTGTTCCCAGTCTTGTTTCAACATCTTCGTCTCGTTGCAGAATTTCCGCACCGCATCTTTGCTTTTCGGAGAAATATAGCCTAGGAACCACGCAAGGAAATCATCGGAGTTCATGCGCACGTTAAGCGGGACCTTTATATGCCCCCTGTCGCTGTGGCAGATGTACTTAACAGAGTTCTCGAACCTGTCCACTTCGAACACATCCTCTGCAAAGCTGGAAAACAGTGCCTTGCCAAAGTGCAGCACCCCATTGTTTTCCCTTTGGTAGTCGAAGTCTATCTCGATCTTGATGCAAAATGCGCTGTCTTCAAAACTGCCATCATCGCTGATGAGCTCGGCCCAAAGGTCGCATTTGAAGCCGTTCCCATCGGCCGAGACTATGGTGCAGGTTTCCATTCCCGAATACTCTTCGCGATAAGCGTGTTCTAAGGCTGCTTCGATCGTTTCCCGATCGGACATGGAAACATAATCCATCAGGCGCATGTCTTTGACATCGTCTTCAACGGCAAGGAGGTCTTTCGCTATACCGCACATATCCTCGACCCTCGGGTCGATGCCTCCTGAAACCCTGATGATCGCGACCTTTTCGTTGGAAGGGGTCGCCTTCGGCGCTACCTGCTCGGTGGGAATCTCGCACACAACCGAATAACCCCTCATACATCCATCGTTTCCCCTGATAGATGCCATAGTGTCAACAACGTTGATTACCGATCCGTCTCTTCTTATGAGGCGATAAGCCATGCTCTCGCAGCCTTCTTCCCGCGAAAGCCTATGGGCAAACTCCTCGAAGAGGGAGGTATCGTCTGGATGCATCAAGGCCGTGTAAGACCTTCCAATCAGGTGCACAAGCTCGGCCTTGCTGCATCCAAGCATGGAGCAAAGGTTGTCGCTTACGAATTCAAGACGCACATGGCCGTCCAAGCAGCACCTATGGTAGCCACCGAGATGGTTGACGATAGCCTCCATCGATTCTTTTTCTATAGCCGATTCCGTACGTTCCACGGATCCACTCCTCTCAGCGATCTCATGAAATTACGCTTTGCCCTGTTCCTCTCCAACCGAGTTGTGACACGACCGTGATGTTTCGCGAACATGGGACTCTGCGCGTTGCCTGAAAGCAACGAAGTATTTCCGGTTTTAGGTTTAATAAGGCACCGGTTGCGCACAGGGCAATCGGCAAAGCGGCATGACGTAACAAGCATTACGTCACCAAACAAAATCCGCTTCGGAAGAGCTGCCTCGGAGAACCTCCGAGGAAAAGACGGCTCAAAGCATGCTCCTGCATACGAAATGCACAGCCCTGGGACGTTTCCAGCCTCGGCGCCCACAGGGGCCTTGAGACCATCTTTTCCGTGGGTTCCTTAAAAGGCCAAAAGAGAGTAAGACCCCCCCCCGAAGCGCAGAATCTGCTTCGGGGAACTTGAAGGATGCGAGGAGACCAATGGTATTCGAGCAATAGCTGATGTTCATGTCTCGCCCTCCTCCTTCGCTAATCACAACGGGGTTCGTTACAAATCGGAAATACGTTAACACGATTTTTATTGGTTGCGGTTCTGTTGCCTACCGCTAACTTTTTCGCGTTAAACCCCAGTTGAAAGGCGGGTTTTGTCAAAAACAGGAAGCGTAAGGCCCGACGGTTTCGCACCCGCTTGCCGCCCTGCCCCGCAAAGCGCTTCCCGATATCAGCAGGTCAACATTCAAGTCAACTTCGTCAAACAAATATCCCTCCCGGAAGGAGAGAGGGGGGGGCAGCCTGGACACGAGATGAGATGCCCCGCCAACGGCCTAAAAGGACCATCTTTTCCGTAGCCATTCACCGGCAAAATCAACACGTTGGTCAGCAGGCATTTTACCTGGCGCGGCATATTGTTTGGTTGCAAGTTTCCCGCAATAAGCGCCCACCACCCGCCCATTCAGGCTCCTGCGCCCAATAACCGTTTTGAATGCCGGAAGCTTCCGGCAAGACTGGGAGCAGTACGGCGAGGTATACCAGGACCAAATAAAAACGGCCGGGACGATAGTTGTCTCCCAGCCGGAGCAGGTCGACGCCGCATTGTATAGCGCGGTAGCAAGCAAGGTATCCGAGCTGAACCCGGCAGCAGAGCTTCTGCCCGCTCATTACACGAAGATGGACGATGCCTGGTGGGAGGAGTTGCTTGCCACCGATTACGAAGGCAAGAAGCTCGAAGAGGTAAACGAGTCCGCACTGGGGCTGGAAAGCTTCCCGGTCAAAGACTGCCGGATGAGCAGCCCCGTGGCGCTGATGTGGATATTGGAAGCGGCGCTGAACGGCGTATTCGGCCAGATCGTCCGAGCAAAGGGCCTGCTGCAGGCGGGACCTGCATGGGTGCGTTTCGACATAGCAGGGGGACGTTACTCCATCGTGGGCCTAGATGAAGAAGAGAGCCGAAACGTCAAGCCGGAATGCGTGTTCATCGGCCACGCCATAGACATGGTGGCCCTCCGAAAAGCGATGCAGCCGCCGTCCGAAGGCGCCTCGCACGAAGAAGCCGCGCGCGAGCATGAGTGCTGCGCCTGCCATCACCATGAGGAGCAGTGCTCCCACGAGCTGTCCCAATCCGTCTGAGGCCAGCGAGCCAGGCCGGTGCCATCGCAAACCATAGGAATCAAACATAAGCCCCAATTGGCCAAAGGCCAATAAAGAACGCCCAACGGGCGTTTAATAGACTCCCGAAATCGACCAAAACAGCGAGCGCAATTCTGGCGAGTGCAGGGGAAGCGAAAAGGGCGAGGCATTGGCCTGATGTGCCATGCCTCGCCCTTTGAGGTTTCCCTGTGCCGCCAGAATGGCGCGCAGTGTCGAACCGTCCCCTACGAAAGCGGGGGAATCACTTGCTTCTTACGCGACAAGATCCCGTCCACCCATTCCGCCTTGGTGGCATCGATGC
>CAVHFE010000037.1:0-17944 GCA_963635145.1 Oscillospiraceae bacterium | reverse complement strand
AATCAGTGGGTTGCGGGTTCGATTCCTGTCGCCGGCACCATTGAAACACCAGGTTAGATGACTATGTTCATCTGGCTTTTTTGTTTTGTGGCTTGATATGTGACCAAGCGTGGTCACATATGGTCACATCGTTTAGAGCGCAAGCCGTCAAACGAGGAAACGGGTGTTGCCAGCGCACGTGGGGCGGCAACACCCTATAAATGATAGAGGGCTTCGTAAAGAAGCCCTCTGGTCTACTCCTCGACCTTTTGGATTACCACGACGAAGCTCACCAGCTCGTCGAAGTCGTTGCGCACGGCGTGCGTGCCGCCGTTGGGGCAATAGAGCACATCGCCCTCCTCGACAACGGTCTCGGTGCCGTTTTCGACCAGTACGGCCTTGCCCTTAACCATGTAATAGATCTCGGTTTCGCCGGTGTGGGTGTGCTCGCCGATCGACGCGCCAGGCTCAAGCGAGTTGCATACCATGTAGGTGCAAATGCCGCCGACCTTGTCGCCAAGCTCGCAGCGGTCGCGAATCATGATGCCTGTGCCGCCTTCCACTCCCTCGGCGTATTCGAGCTTGCGGTCCGCCTTCTTGAAAACAGCCATAATGCCCCTCCTTGTTTTGTAGATTCCCTTTGTCCGCGGCGCCTCCTTCGCACCATGAACGCATTCATTGTAGCTTTTAAGCTCGTATGCGTCCCGCGTTACTCATCAATTGCCCGCAACGTGAAGAAACTATGACTTTTTATTGAAAAGCACCAGGTAAAAACCCGCGCTTTGCCTTCGGTGTTCCTCTTTTCGGCAAAAGGAGTACAATCTCCATCACAATTGGCATTCCATATGTTTTGACCTCGTGCTGAAATCTGGTTGAAACATGGTGGAACCGCTTGAGCCGGCATAAGGCCCGAGCGGTTTTGCGGGCAATGCGAGCACGGTTTGCACGACCTTGCACGCAGCTTGTTGGAGGGCCGGGGTACGCGACGGCAGGTGTCGCGTCTTGCAGTTTTGTCCAAGAGCTGCAGGGTGGTTAATTGGAGGATCATGTTCGATCAGTTGCTCGAATCGGTAACGTTCGTTGACATCTTTAATTTTTGCGTGTTCCTGATTTTCACGCTTTGTTACGCCTATCAGCTCTATTACGTGTTCGTGGTGCTCACGCGCAAGCCGCCTCAGCTTGTTGCGAAGAAGAACCATCGCTACGCCGTCGTCGTTTCCGCCCGTAACGAAAACGCCGTTATCGGCGACCTTATTCACAGCATTCGCGTGCAGAACTACCCGCAAGAGCTCATTGACATCTTCGTGATTGCCGACAACTGCACCGACAACACCGCCGCCGTGGCGCAGGAGGCAGGCGCCATCGTGTTCCCGCGCTTTAACACCGACAAAATCGGTAAGGGCTACGCGCTTGATTACGGCTTCTCGTGCATCAACCAGCTTTATGCCGATCAGGGCTACGAGGCCTTTTTCGTGTTCGACGCCGACAACGTGCTCGACGTCAATTACTTCCGCGAGATGAACAAGGTGTTCGACAACGGCGCCGAGATCTCGACCAGCTACCGCAACTCCAAAAACTACGGCTCCAACTGGATTTCCGCCGGTTACGCAACCTGGTTCATGCGCGAGGCCAAGTTCCTTTCGCAGGCTCGCCTAACGCTCAACACCAGCTGCGCGGTCTCGGGTACGGGTTTCTTCGTAAGCGCCAAGGTCATTAAGGAAATGGGCGGCTGGAAGTACCACCTGCTTACCGAGGACATCGAGCTTTCCGCAAGCTCCATTATGAACGGCCGCCGCATTTCGTATTGCCCTACGGCCATCCTCTACGATGAGCAGCCGACCACCTTCAAGGCTGCATGGAATCAGCGTTTCCGCTGGGCTAAGGGTTTCTACCAGGTGTTTTTGAAGTACGGCCTGGGTTTGGCCCGAGGTATGCGCCGCGCGCCCAAAGGCTTCCGCTTCGCCTGCTACGACATGCTCATGACGATTGCTCCTGCCATGCTCTTGACCATCGTCTCCATCATCTTCAACGCCTCGATTCTGATCTTGGGCCTGACGGGCGCAATGGATGTTTCCGAGATGGCCGAAAGCGCCTCGGCGTCGATCTTCTTCTGCTTGTTCATCTTCACGGTCTTCATGTTCAGCTACGGCGTTCTGACCACCTTCATCGAGTGGGATCAGATTCATTCCACCACCAAGAAGAAGATTGGCTACTTGTTCACCTTCCCGCTGTTCATGCTCACCTATATTCCCATCGCAATTGTGGCGCTGTTCCGCAAATGCGAGTGGAAGCCTATCCAGCACAGCATCTCCGTGGACGTTTCGGAGTTCAGCAACGCCGCCTGCCAGGAGCAAGCCGAGCGCATCTAAGCCTCGGACTCCGCGAGTTTTTCAGCATCAAAGCAAAGAGCGCGCCCTGGGTGCGCTCTTTTTGTACGTACGGCCTCGCGGGGCCCGGGTGGAGGATTCTGCTCGTTGCTTCATTCATCGCATTAATAGATTGAGCAACGGAGCCGAGAGCATAGCGAGCGTAAGCGAGCGGTAGCTCGGCGGGCAAATCCGCAATCCGAGCCCCGCGAGGCCAGCCTCGCTCAACCTTGCGTTGCTGTTGGCTGGTTTTACACGCGGGCGAAGCTCAGCCCGTACACTTCCTCTACGCCTGCGAGCCGCAGACATTCCGCTGCCGCGTAGATGGTGGCGCCCGTGGTTATCACATCGTCAAGAAGAACGACCTTCGATGGAGCCGGCGCCAGAGGGCTCGGCTGCAAGACGAAGGCATCGCGCATGTTTGCAAGCCTTGCCGCTGCATCGAGCTCTCGTTGGTCATGCTTGCCCGTGTGCGATAGAAGAAGGCTTCGATGCATGCGCGCACGCCGGGCGAGCTTCCCCGACAACAGTTCGATGTGATCGAAGCCTCGCTTCTTAAGGGCATTGGCGCGTGCGGGGATGGGCACCAGGTAAGCGCCCGCCCATGAGGCGGGGATCGCCTGGGCGAGTAAGCGGGATAAAGGCTCGGCAAGCGTGCGATCCCCGGAATCCTTGTAGATGCGAACGATCTTCAGCGCCTCGGGGTTCGCGCGGCAAACGGAGCGGCATCCATCGAGTGGGAATCGATCAAGTCCGCGAAGCCCCAGCGTTAGATGGTTACACTCGGTGCAGGTCAGCTTGCCAAATGCGGCTCCGCAGGTGGGGCAGGCTTCGTTTTGATCGATATAGGGTAACTGTCTTTCACAGCGAGCGCACAAAGGTTCCCCAGGGGTGTCGCATAGAGCGCACCTGACGGGCCAAAGCGTTTCCGTCAACGATTCTCTTATAAGCTCCCAGTAGGGGAGCGCTGCTGCTTTCATGGTCCAACCTCCCGTTCTTTTCGTTGGAGACACTGTGCCACGAAAGCCCTGAAGCCGATTTGAAGGGAATTTGACATGTTGCAGGCGGGCTTAGATGGAAATCACCCGCTCAGGGTGTGCAAATCAAACGTTGTGTTTGGTTTCTGCTATACTCACTACTCGTTTCAGGCAGGTCTGTAGTTGCGGAACGGCTAAGGGGTTGTTCCTATTCCAAGGCAGATGCGGTCAAAAGGATCCACGTAAGCATCCGGGAAACCGGGGTGAGCATGGCGCATCCTAGAGGTAAGACGTACCGTCCATTTTGGGCGAGAGGGCGATGTGATGAGCTTAGTCCCAGTGCGCGAGTGTGGGGGCAAAGACTAGGTCAGCTGGCTGAACGAACTGTCAATTCGAATGGAGGTTCGTCTTTTGAAACGTACGTCCAAGCTGGTCGCAATCTTGGTTGCGGCTTTGTGCTTATCCGCCGTGCTGTGCGGCTGCTCTTCGGGCGGCTACACCCCCGAAAAGAAGCAGCAGACCGTTTCGGACTCCATGCTCGTTAAGTCGGGCACGCTTACCGTAGGCGTTAATTCCAACAACGCCCCTTACTCTGCTCAGTCTTCCGGCTCCATCGTCGGCATCGACGTCGACGTGGCCGCCGCGATTGCCGATGAACTTGGTTTGAAGCTCGATCTGGTTGATGTTGGGTCCGACATCGATTCCGCTATCAGCGGCGGTACCTGCGACATCGTTATGGGCGCCTCCTCTTCCGGCAGCTCCTACGCCGTTACCAGCACGTATCGCACTTCCGGTGCTGCGGTGTTTGCCGCTGATGCCAATGCGCAGTTGCCCACCAAGAAGTCCAAGATCGCAGCTCAGGCTTCCTCGTTAAGCGCATGGAAGGTTTCCGACATCTACGGTAAGAAGGTTCTCGTTGAGTCCAACGACCTTACCGAGGCCTTCACCGACATTCAGAACGGTACCGCAAGCTATGCGGCCTCCGATAGCACCATCGGTGCATACGTCGCCCACACCACGGGCACTTCGGTGTATCCAATTTGCCTGCTCGAGAAGGCAACCAGCTACGGTGTTGCCGTTTCCTCTACCAAAACCGATCTGCAAAGCTCTGTTGAGACGGCGCTTTCGCAGCTCAATTCCGGCGGCATGATCAAGGTCATCAACAGCCGCTGGGTTGGCGAGACAACCGATGTTTCCAGCCTGAAGGTGGTTAAGTAAGCTTCGCTTTAAGACATTAAACAAGCTTGGAGAATACGGGGCGCGGAAGGGGTTTCCTTCCGCGCCCCGTTCTTTTTTACGCTCCGATACCCAGCAGCCACCTGATCGCCAGAGGACGAATGATTGCTTAATGGTTTTGCATTTTGCTTGAGCTTGGGCTTTTTCAGCGGTCTTTAAGCTTTGTTTTGCATACTCTCAAACAAGATAAGTTGAACGTGCGATCACGCATAAGCAAGCAATTTCTTGAGGAGAGATTCATGGGTGAAGAAAACAAGCCGGGCGAGCATCAAAGCCCCGTTGAGGATCGTCAGGCGCAGTCTTCGTCGGCATCCGGCGTGAAGGAAGCTCAAGGAGAGTCTGGAGCCGCAGGTTCTGCTGCGGCTGACGCCTCTGCATCGGCTTCCACGAGCGAGACCACGCGCATTTGGAACCCTTACCAGCAGCAGCCTGGCGCTGCTGCCGAGGAAAGGGCCGCTTCTGCTGAGACCCAGAACACCACGGGTGCCTATTCCGCAACTTCGTCAAGCACCGCTTCGCAGGGTGCGGCTCAGGCGGGCTATCAGGCCTATCAGCCTCAGGCAAGCGGCCAGCAGCCTTATCAAACGCAGGGCGGCTACCAGGCCTACCAGCCCTATGCCGCTCCCGGCGCCGCACCCTCCAGCACGGGCCAAGCAACAAGCGGCGCACCCTACGGCACTCCTGGTGCTCAGGGCCAGCAAGGCGCATATGGCACGGCCGGCACGCAGGGCACCGCTTCCTGGAGCGCTGCCCCACAGGGTTCTAACACCCAGAGCGCATACCACGCACAGCCTGCCGGTAACGCTGCCGCTTCTTCTAATAAAAAGAAGCGTAAGTTCAAGAAACCTGATCTGAAGAAGGCCACCCAAAAGCTTTCAACCACCACCAAGACCGCACTTGCCGGCTTCGTGGGAGCCTTGCTCGCCTGCGCGATCTTCGCCGGCGGCTCGGCGCTTCTGGGCCACGGCACCTCGAACACGGTGACGCTCGGCGGCTCGGGTTCCACCATCACCGCAAGCGACACCGACGCAAGCTTGGCCGAGCAGGTTGCCGCCAAGGCCAGCCCCAGCGTGGTGAGCATCACCACCTACGTGAACAAGCAGACCGCAGGCGGCCTGGGCACCAAGAGCTCGAGCAGCCTGTCGGAGTACAGCTCCGGTTCGGGCGTCATCATCTCCAAAGATGGCTATATCGTAACCAACTATCACGTCATCGAGTCCACCTCCAAGGTGATGGTCTCGGTTGGCGACAAGGAATACGAGGCCGAGGTCACGGGCACCGACCAGTCGAGCGACTTGGCGGTTCTGAAGATCGACGCCTCCGACCTGACGGCGATTGAGATCGGCTCTTCCTCCGATTTGACGGTGGGCGAGTGGTGCATGACCGTCGGTTCCGCCTTCGGCTTGGGCCAGGCGGTGTCCTCCGGCATCGTTTCCGCCACCAACTGCACCTACGACGAGCTCAACGACGAAACCGGTTCGGCCATCTACGCCAACATGATTCAGACCGACGCGGCCGCCAACCCTGGTAACTCCGGCGGTGCCCTGGTTGACTCCGACGGCAAGTTCATCGGCGTCGTGACGATGGGCGTCACCTACTCCGGTGACAACTCCGGCGTCAACTTCGCAATCCCCGTGGACTACGTGATGAACATCGCCCAGCAGATCATCGAGGGCAAGACCCCCAGCCACGCTCAGCTTGGCGTCACCATGACCACCATCAACTCCCAGCTTTCCGATTACTACGGGCTGGCCGTCTCTGAAGGCGCTTACGTCTCCAGCGTCGCCAGCAAGTCCGGCGCGGACAAAGCCGGCATCAAGGAAGGCGACATCATCACCGCCGTCGATGGCAACAAGGCCTCCAGCGCCATGGACGTCATCTTGGCCATCCGCACCCACAGCTCGGGCGACACCCTTAAAGTCACCGTCAACCGCGACGGTTCCGAGAAAACCTTCGACGTTACCCTTGGCTCCGATTCGTAAAGCGTGAATCTCTTGCTCTTATAGAGCGTCTCCTTTCTCTTGCCTTGCGCGCTTGAGAATACGCGAGCCCTTAAAAAGAGGCCCGGCCCCATCCACCCAGGGCCGGGCCTCCTTGTTATGTTGGGGTGGTCTTGCACGGGCCTCCTTTGCTAGATGCCTGTGCTCCGGCGATACGCGCTTCGGCGGGTAAGCACCCAGTGGCGCCAAGGCGGCGCAAAGCTCATTTTGCGCTCATGTAATTTGCCTGATGGGCCGAGCGAGGCTTCGATGATGCGTTACTATATGAAAGATTTAAGACCCCTTGGAAGGGATTGAGCATGAATTCTGATTACAAGTACAAGCGCGTACTCTTGAAGTTGTCCGGCGAGGCCCTGATGGGGGACACCGGTTACGGTATCGACCCAAAGGTCGTTGAAGACCTGGCCATCCAGATTAAGGAAATCGTCGAGGACGGCATGGAGCTCGCCGTCGTCGTCGGCGGCGGCAACATCTTCCGCGGCTTGGCGGGCTCGGCCTCCGGCATGGATCGCTCCCAGGCCGACTACATCGGCATGCTTGCCACCACGATGAACGCTCTGGCTCTGCAGGACGCCTTCGAGCGCCACGACATCGACACCCGCGTCATGAGCGCTATCTCCATGCGTCAGGTGTGCGAGCCCTACATCCGCCGTCGTGCGGTGCATCATCTGGAAAAGGGCATCGTCACCATCTTCGCCGCCGGCACCGGCAACCCTTACTTCACCACCGACACCACGGCTGCCTTGCGTGCCTGCGAGGTCAACGCCGAGTGCTTGCTTAAGGCCACTAAAGTCGACGGCATCTACACGGCCGACCCCGTCACCGACCCCACGGCCACGCGCTACGAGCACATCACCTACCAGGAGGTGCTCGAAAAACAGCTGCATGTCATGGACGCCACCGCAACCTCTTTGTGCATGGATAACGACCTGCCCATCCTGGTGTTCGACATGACGACGCCCGGCAACATCGCCCGCGTCCTCAAAGGCGAGAACATCTGCACCACCGTCGACAACAACGAGGAATAAGAATCCTCATCCAAGTAAAACCGTTCGGGCGGCAAGGAGTCTGCCCGAACATTTGTCTTTAACGTTAAGAAAGGCTCGTCAATGGCTATTGAAGACATCATGATGGAAACCGAGGAGCGCATGGAGCGCGCCCTGTCCCAGCTCGACAGCAATTTCGCCACCGTTCGCACCGGCCGTGCGAGCGCGCTTGTCCTCGATCGCATCAAGGCCGATTACTACGGTGTTCCCACTCCCATCAATCAGATGGCCGCGGTCAAGACCCCCGATGCTCACATGCTGGTCGTCGAGCCTTGGGATAAGTCCGCTCTTAAGGCCATCGAGCAGGCAATCCTTGCCTCCGACCTGGGCATCACGCCCAACAACGACGGCTCCTGCATCCGCCTGAGCTTCCCCGCTCTCACCGAGGAGCGCCGCCGCGAGCTTGCCAAGGATTGCCACGGCTTCGCCGAGGAGTCCCGCGTCGCCGTCCGTGCCGCACGCGGTAACGCCATCAAGGCGCTCGAGCGTTGCGTCAAGGAGGAAAATCTCCCTGAAGACGATGAGCGTCGCGCCGAGGCCGAGGTTCAAAAGCTCACCGATGCTTACGTCGCCAAGATCGACGACGCCCTGAAGAAGAAGGAATCCGAGGTCATGTCCATCTAGGCTCATCGAGCTTCGGACGACTACTTCGGAGGTGCCATGCTGCGAAAACCACTTGAACATATCTTCCCCAACCCGCCTGCCGACGCCGATCCGGCCTTGCTCGACCTGTCCAAGGTGCCTGAGCATCTGGCCGTGATCATGGACGGCAACGGTCGTTGGGCGAAGCAGCGCGGCAAGGTGCGCCTGCAGGGCCACAAGGCGGGCATCGAGGCGGTGCGCGAGACCATTCGCTGCGCCAACGACCTGGGCGTCAACTACCTCACCATCTATTCCTTCAGCTCCGAGAACTGGAAGCGCCCCAAAGACGAGGTAACGGGCCTTATGGACCTGTTTGCCAAGACGATGCTGGCCGAGGTGGACGCCCTTCACGAGGAGGGTGTGCGCGTCAAGGCCATCGGTCGCCTTGAGGCGCTGCCTCCCAAAACCCGCGCCGCCTTCCAGGCCGCCTGGGAGAAAACCAAGAACAATGCAGGCATGACCTTGCTCGTTGCCGTCAACTACGGTGGCCGCACCGAGATAGTAGATGCCGTCAAGGCTTACCTGGCCAGTGCGCCCGCTTCCGAGCTCCCCGAGCTTGACGAAGACGTTTTCGCGCAGTATCTCTACACCGCGGGCATTCCTGATCCCGACCTGCTTGTGCGCACTTCGGGCGAGTTGCGCGTGTCCAACTTCCTTTTGTGGCAGATTGCCTACGCCGAGATGGTGGTAACCGATACCCTGTGGCCCGATTTCAACCGCTACGAGCTTTTGCGCGTTCTTCTGCAATACCAAGGGCGCGAGCGCCGCTTTGGAGGCGTGTAAATATGCCGAGCGTACGCGTTCGCAACCCGCTTGATCATTCACGTCCAGCCCATGCCCCTCACCCCGAAGAGCAGGATGGGCGTGTTTATGTTGATGCCGTAACCAGCGACTTGCGCCCGAGCGACGAGCCCGAGCGTATAGCGCTTGGCAAGGAATCGCGCGCGCCCATCGACCGTCTGATGCAGCAGGCCAAGGCTGGCACGCGTCCCTCGGGCTTGGGCATCCGCTTGCTTTCCGGCGCCATCTATTGCCTGCTTACCGCGGCCTGCGTTCTTCTTTCCGAAGCGACGACGGCAATCTATTTGGCGGTGTTGTGCGGCATCTGCTCCTGGGAGTTCTTCGTGATGCTGCGCGCCGACGCCAAGATGCCCAACGAGACCATCGGCATCGTGGCCGCGGTCGCCTTTCCTTTGGCGGCCTGGATCTTCGGAGGCTGGGGCATCGTTGCGGTGCTTGCCTTGCTAATGTCTGCCCTGCTTGCGTGGTACGTGTTCTTCCCACGTGCGCGTGTGGCCGACGTTGCCGTTAGCTTGTTCGGCGCGCTCTACACCGGCCTTATGATGTGCGGCGCCATGGTCATGCGTATGTCCATCCCCGACATCTGGGGCGGCGTCTTGCTTTTGGTGGTTCTGGTGAGCATCTGGGGCAACGACGCTTTCGCCTATCTGGTTGGCAGCGCTCTTGGCAAGCATAAGATGGCGCCTACCATCAGCCCGAAGAAGAGCTGGGAAGGCTTTTTCGGCGGGCTTGCGTTCAGCATTGCGGCGTGGGTCGGCATCTCCTTTTTGCCGGGAGTCACCTTGCACGTTGCCGCCGCGGTGGTGCTTGGCATTTTGTGCGGCATCTTCGGCGTGCTAGGCGATTTGGTGGAGTCGCGCATCAAGCGCAACTCCGGCTTCAAGGATTCCGGTTTCGCTATGCCCGGCCACGGCGGCCTGCTCGACCGCTGCGACTCGCAGTTCCTGGTCTTCGTTATTGCGGCGCTGGGCCTGGTGCTCACGGGCGGTATCCCCACGGTTTTGTAGCCTTTGGGCCTAAGCGCTCAAGGGCTTTCTTGTTTGTTTGGAGAATGCTATGTCTCAGTTTGAAAACGAAGTGAACAAGCGCTCGGCCACCGCAGGCGTGGGCGCCTCTGCGGGTACGAATGCGACGGGCGGCACCAGCTCTGCTGCCGGCTTCGCTGCCCCCGTCGATTTGGCGGACGAGCCCTTCTTCAGCCTTGCGGCTGAAAGCCTGGTGTCCGACGTGGCCTGCGAGGCCAAGCCCCCGCGCAAGGTGGCCGTTCTGGGCTCTACCGGCTCCATCGGCACGCAGACGCTCGACGTTGCGCGTCGTCACCCCGATAAAGTCGAGATTGTGGCCTTGGCCGCCGGTCGCCGCGCCGACGAGTTGTTGGAGCAGGCGCGCGAATTCGGCGTTACCCGCATTGCCTTGGGCAACCCGGATTTCGCGTCTGCCGACACCTTGGCGGCGCTCGAAGCGCAGGGCTCCGAACTCTTCTCGGTGGGCGAGCAGGCGATGCTCGAGCTCATCAAGTTCGGCGAGGTCGACGTGGTGGTGAACTCCCTCGTGGGTGCCGCCGGCCTGCGCGTGAGCTACGAGACTTTGAAGGCCGGCAAGGTTCTTGCCTTGGCCAACAAGGAATCGCTCGTCGTCGGCGGCGATCTGATCATGCCCATGGCGCGCGCCCTGGATGAGGCCTCGGGCTTCAAGCATTTCCTTATGCCCATCGACTCCGAGCACGGCGCTATTTACCAGTGCCTTATCGGCGAAGACGAGCGCGAGGTGAGCAAGCTGTGGGTCACCGCATCGGGCGGCCCCTTCCGTGGCAAGCACGCTGCCGACCTGGCAAAGGTAACGCCCGAGCAGGCTTTGGCTCACCCCACCTGGAACATGGGCGCCAAGATCACCATCGATTCCAGCACGCTCATGAACAAGGGCCTGGAAGTCATCGAGGCGCATCATCTGTTTGATATGCCCTACGAGAAGATCGAAGTGGTCGTGCAGCCGCAGAGCGCCATTCATTCCATGGTCGAGTTCAGCGATGGATCGGTTAAGGCGCACCTGGGTACCACCGACATGCGCATTCCCATCCAGTACGCGCTCAGCTACCCCGAGCGTTGGGACGCCCCTGTGGAACCCTTGGATTTCCGCAAGCTCGGCTCGCTCGACTTCGACGCGCCCGACACCAACACCTTTAAGTGCCTGGCCTTGGCTCGCCACGCGGGCATGGTGGGCGGCACGCTTCCTTGTGCCATGAACGCCGCAAACGAGGTTGCCGTAGCGGCCTTTTTGAAGAAGAAGCTCAGCTACCTAGGCATTGCCGAGACCGTGCAAAAGGTCATGCAGCTTCACGAAGCCGACGGTGTGCAAGCCGTCGAGAGCATCGATCAGCTGCTTGAGATTGACGCGTGGGCACGCGAAGCGGCTGCCGATGTGGTGGAAAGCGGCACCTTCGCTTACTGCGCCGGTGAATCCGCGGGCATCCCTGAGCTTCGTTAGGCGAACTGCATGGATGCAGTCATCACCATCGTCATTCTGGTTGTTTTGCTCTCCGTGCTCGTGTTTGTGCACGAGGGCGGGCATTTCCTTACGGCGCGCCTCTTCGGCATGCGCTGCACCGAGTTCATGCTTGGCCTGCCCGGCCCGCACATCGGCTTCACGCACAAGGGCACCAAGTTCGGCATCACGGCCGTCCCTCTAGGCGGCTATGCGCGCATCACTGGCATGGCCGAGCCCGAAAGTCCTGAGGCCCTGCGCCGCGACATCATGGACATCGTCTACGATCAGGGCGAGGTTTACCTGGAAGACATCGCGCGTTTCTTCGGCATCACCGACAAGGAAGCTTGGGTTGCGCTTGAGGATTTGTCCGAGTGGGGGACCATCGAGCGTCCGCGTCGCAGCGACAAGCACAACATCTACCGAGCGCCGGCGACCGAGTATATGGCTTCGGGCGCCCCGCGCCGCCTGTACAGCCCCGCCCAGTTTTTCAGGGCCGAGAAAGAGCAGCAATACTGCAGCAAGCCTTTTTGGAAGCGCGCGGTGGTTCTGTGCGCCGGTCCTGCGATGAATCTCATTTTGGCGCTTATGGTCTTCGTGTTCATCTACTCGATCGCAGGCGTCGACCTTACCTATACGGCCACAGGCGAGACCGTACACGTCACGCTTGCGCCATGGGATTCCATTGCGGCGGGCTTCCGCTACATCGGCACGGTTGTGGTTGCCATTGTGGGGCTGCTCAACCCGGCGACTGCGGGCGAGACGATCTCCAATTCCACCTCCATCGTGGGTATTGCCGTTATGTCGAAATCGGCTCTGGACGCCGGTATGCTGAATCTGCTGATGTTCGGCGCGATCATCAGCGTCTCGCTTGGCCTGATGAACCTGCTGCCTTTTCCTCCTTTGGATGGTGGCCGCTTCGTTATCGAGGTTGTGCAGCGCATTATCCATCGCCCCGTGCCTGTGAAGGTGCAAAACGCTCTTTCCTATGTGGGCATGGCGCTTATCTTGCTGTTGTTCGTCGTGATGGTGAACCAGGATATCCAGCGCTTCATCTTCGGCAATTGGAGCTAGCGCCTGAAGTTGGCGCCCGTGCTTGAGATTCGCAGCCGGGGCGCACTTCGGGAGAGCTCGTTGCCAGGGCGTGCTTAGGAAAAGCTCGTTGCTGGGACGTGCTCCGGGGGTGCGCTTCGGGAGCGCCCGTTGCCGTGCGGCGCACCCCGATAGCGCCTGCACCCCGCGCAAGGAGTACACTGGTGCTCTACGTAATCAAGGAGGTTTCATGCCAAAGCCTAACGAATTGACGCGCCAGGTGATGGTGGGCGGCGTCCCGCTTGGCGGGGGGGCGCCCTGCGTGGTGCAGTCGATGCTCAATCTTCCGCTGGCCGATGTTCAGGGGAACCTTGAGCAGATCGAGCGCCTGGCGCAGGTGGGCTGCGAGCTTATCCGCGTGGCCATCCCCGATAAGGCCTCGCTCGATCATTTCGAGGCCATTGCCAGGCAAAGCCCCCTTCCCGTTGTGGCCGATATCCACTTCAGCGCTGAGTTGGCCATCGAGGCGGCCCGCCGTGGCGCGGCGAAGCTCCGCATCAACCCCGGCAACATCGGCGGTTTGGATAAAACCATTCCGGTAATCGACGCTGCGCGCGAGGCGGGCATCCCCATCCGCATCGGCGTTAACGCCGGCTCCTTGGATAAGGAAATCGCCGAGCGCTCTGACCTAAGCCTGCCCGAAAAGCTTGCACAATCCGCCAAATCCTACGTTGAGTTCTGCGAGTCGCAAGGCTTCTACGATGTGGTGGTGTCGGCCAAGGCGCACGATGTGCCAACCACCATCGCCACCTATCGCATTTTGTCGCGCGAGCTGCCGCAGGTTCCGTTGCACATCGGCGTTACCGAGGCTGGCACCCTGTTCCAGGGGCTGGTCAAAAGCGCCAGCGGCCTGGGCATCCTGCTTGAGCAGGGCATTGGCGACACCATGCGCATCAGCTTAACCGACGACCCTGCCGAAGAGGTGCGCGCCTGCTGGACGCTGCTCGGTGCGTTGGGTCTTCGCCGCCGCAACCCCGAGCTGGTGAGCTGCCCCACTTGCGGTCGCTGCAAGGTCGATTTGATCGCCCTGGCCAAGCAGGTTGAAGAGCATTTGCAAACCGTCAACAAGCCAATCCAGGTAGCCGTTATGGGCTGCGTGGTTAACGGTCCCGGCGAAGCTGCCGACGCCGATTTGGGCGTCGCTTGCGGCGATGGCGTGGGCCTTATCTTCGCCCACGGCAAAACCTTGCGAAAGGTTGCCGAGGCCGATATTCTTGAAGCCCTGTTCGAAGAGATTGAGAAGGTTCAATGAGTAAACATGCAATTCTGCGCATGACCAAGCTGTATGCGCCCACCCTGAAGGAAACCCCCAGCGATCAAGACATCGCCTCGGCCAAGTTGCTGGTGCGCGCCGGCATGATCCGCAAGGAAGCTTCGGGCTTGTACACCTTCCTTCCTTTGGGCATGCGCGTGCTTCACAAGATTCAGAACATCGTGCGCGAGGAAATGGATTCCCACGAGGCTCAGGAAGTTCTGATGCCCTTCGTCCAGGATGCCGAGCTGTGGCGTCGCAGTGGGCGCTGGGGTGTGTACGGCGACGAGATGATGCGCCTTACCGATCGCCATGGCAACGAGTTCTGCCTTGGCCCCACGCATGAGGAAGTCATCACCGACCTGGTGCAAAACGAATTGCGTTCCTACAAGGACCTTCCGCGCAATCTTTATCATATTCAGCTTAAGTTCCGCGACGAGCGCCGTCCGCGCTTCGGCCTGCTGCGCTCCCGCGAGTTCATCATGAAGGACGCCTATAGCTTCGATGCCGACGAGGCCGGGCTTGATGCATCCTATGCCCTGATGCGCGAGGCCTACGTCAACATCACCGAGCGCATGGGCCTTCGTTACCGCGTGGTCGAGGCCGACACCGGCGAGATCGGCGGTTCGGGCTCCGAGGAGTTCATGGTCCTGGCCGACACCGGCGAGGCCGAGATCGCCTACTGCGAGTGCGGCTACGCTGCTGATGTTGAGGCGGCAAGTGGCAAGGCGCATCCCACCGTCTATGCCGCCGACACTATGGAAAAGCTGGCAACGCCCGGCGTGCATACCATCGCCGAGCTGGCTGAGTTCCTTAAGTGCGACGAGTCTGCAACCGTCAAGGCCTTCAGCGGCAAGGACGCCGAGGGCACGGTGTGGGTGCTGTTCGTTCCTGGCAACCACGAGGTTAACGAGCTTAAAGCAAGCCAGCTGATCAGCGGCTTCACCCCTCTTACCGACGAGGAAATGCAGGAAGCGGGCCTGGTCAAGGGCTCCATGGGCCCGGTCGGCCTGCCTGCAGGCGTGAAGCTTGCCGCCGACTCCAGCTTGGCTGAGGTTCCTACTTGGGTTGTGGGCGCCAACGAGGACGGTTTCCACTATGTGGGCGCCAAGCTCGGCCACGATTTCACCATCGACACCTGGGGCGAGCTTTGCGAGGTTGCTGAGGGGGATTCCTGCCCCGTGTGCGGCAAGCCTCTTGAGCTCGCGCGCGGCATCGAGGTTGGCCAGATCTTCAAGCTGGGCACCAAGTACTCCGCTGCAATGGATGCCACCTACATGGCCGAGGACGGCACCGAGAAGCCCTTCGTCATGGGCTGCTATGGCTGGGGCGTTTCGCGCAGCCTTGCCGCTGCCGTTGAGCAATGCCACGACGAGGACGGCATCATCTGGCCTGCTGCCATCGCGCCCGCCGAGGTTATCGTCATTCCTTTGAGCATGGGCGACGATTTGGTTGAGCCCGCCGCCAACGAGCTTGCCGAAAAGCTTGCCGATGCCGGTTTCGAAGTGGTCATCGACGATCGCGATGCTCGCGCTGGTTTCAAGTTCGCCGACGCTGACCTTATCGGTTGGCCCGTGCAGGTGGTTTTGGGCAAGCGTGGCCTGAAGAACGGCGAGGTCGAGGTTAAGCGTCGCGCCGAGGGCGAGAAGGTTCCCGTTGCGCTTGACGATGTGGTCGACGCCGTTGCCAAGGCTCTGAAGGCGTAAGGCCAAAGAGTGCCCGAGCTGCGCAAACCTGAACTTTTGGCTCCTGCCGGCGGCATGGAGCAGCTTGCCTATGCCATTCATTTCGGCGCCGATGCGGTGTATCTGGCCTGCGACAAGTACGGCCTGCGCACGCGTGCATCCAACTTCTCGCTCGAGGAGCTTCCTCGTGCGGTTGCTTACGCGCACGAACGCGGCGTTAAAGTGCATGTGACCTGCAACATTTACGCGCACGATAAGGATCTGGTCGATCTTCCCGCCTATGCGCGGGCCATCAGTGATGCCGGCGTGGATGCGGTGATCGTGAGCGACCTGGGCGTTTTGGCGACCATTCGCGCGCATGCGCCCGAGCTCGAGGTTCATGTTTCCACTCAGGCCTCCATCAGCAACGCAGCCGCCGCTCTGGCGTGGTACCAGCTAGGTGCCCGCCGTGTGGTTTGCGCGCGCGAGATGTCTTTGGACGAAATCGCCGCCCTTAAGCGTGAGCTGCCCGCTGACATGCAGCTTGAGGTTTTCGTTCACGGTGCCATGTGCATGGCAATTTCAGGGCGCTGCCTGATTAGCGACCACCTAGTGGGGCGCGCCGCCAACCAGGGCAATTGCGTGCAGCCCTGCCGTTGGCGCTACGAGTTGATTGAGGAATCACGCCCCGATGAGCGTTTCGGCATTGAGGAGGACGCGCAGGGCACCTACATCATGAACTCGAAGGACCTCAACATGCTGACGCACTTGGATGCGCTTGCTGCTGCGGGGGTCGATTCCATCAAGATCGAAGGTCGCGTGAAGAGGGCCTTCTACGTGGCAACCGTGGTCAATGCGTACCGCCACGTCCTTGATGGCGAGCCAGCTGAGCGCTGGGCCTCCGAGCTCGAGAAAATCAGCCATCGTCCGTACTCCACCGGTTTCTACTTCGGGGATGCCGAGCAAACCGACGATGCCGACACCTACGTGCAGCTCAACGATTGGGTGGGTGAGGTTCGTGCCTGCGAGGCCCTTGATGGGGCTGAGCTTGCCGGTGGGGGCCTTGATAGTGCGGGTGAGCCCGGTGCGTCTTTGGCTGGAACTGGTGAGAGCTTTGATGATGCGGATGACTCCGGTGTTTATTCTCCTGACACTGGTGAGGGGTCGGGGCGCCGCTACCGCGTCATCGTGCGTTGCCGCAATCGTTTCCGCAAAGGCGAGGTGCTTGAGCTTTTGAGCCCCGATACGCCGGTGAAAAAGGTTGAAATTCGCGAGCTTGCCGAGTTGTTCGCAAGGCAGGGTGCCGGCCTTGCTGCGCCGAAGGAGGCTGCTTCTCGTTGTTCGACTGGTTCCGTCGACCCCGCTGCCTCCGGGGTCGACTCCGCTAGGGCTGCCGATTCGTCCGATCGCTCTGCCGTTAAGCTTGCCGACCCCTCCGGTTCTGCTGCCCCCAAGTCTTCACCGATCGACGAGCTTCCCTGCGAGAGCTTGGCCGACTACGACCAGGTTCCTGTTGAGGTAGCCAACAAAGGCATGCATCTGTACGCCATCACCACCGACTTCGCCCTGCGCCCGCGCGATATTCTACGATCGACGCGCCTCGACCCGAATAAGAAGAACTAACGGCGCAAATACCGCAGGCAAATACTGTTACTATGGTGCGCAAGGTACCTCATGGCCGCCGCGAGCGGCCTTTTCTTGAATCCACGTAAGAAGGGAGCCCTTTATGGGAAGGATGTCCACCGAGCCTTTGGAGTTCGAAAACCTCGATCAGCTGGTAGAGCACTTGCGCACCGAACATTCCGCGTTCATGTCCTACGGCGAGAACACCTACTATCTAACCGACGCGAACGACATCTACTGGCGCGCCCAGGACACCAATCAGCTTAACGAGAAGGGCCACTTCGTCGATTGCAGCCAGCTTCTGCCCACGGTGACCGAATTCGTCAACGACCCCTTCATCCCTGGCACCGATCACGACCACTCCATCGCCGAGGTCTTCGGCGGCGTCACCTTCTACGCCTCCCGCAAAATTGAAGGCCAGGGCACACCCGTTCCCGTGGCGTAAGCGCCTCGCGTACCGACTGCTCAACAGCTTCAAAACCAAGAGGAACGGCCCGTCGGCATTGCAGCCGACGGGCCGTTCCTTTATTTGTGAGAAGAAACCCGCTTCTTTGCGCTATCACGTTTGCTGGTTCATATTTTGTGTTGGAGCATTACGTGCTCGTATAAGGCACGTAATGCCAGCGCGAACTGACGGAGCCGGCAAGCGCGTTTGGCATCGTCGGCCCTTAACCCAGAATGGTCTTCAGATCTTCGGCCGGGGTGCTCACGGGGCGTACGTCGAATTCCCTGACGAGCACGTCGAGCACGGCGGGGGAGACGAAGGCCGGCAGGCTGGGGCCCAG
>CAVHFE010000036.1:0-18681 GCA_963635145.1 Oscillospiraceae bacterium | reverse complement strand
GCACTCTTATACGCATTGTCTGCGTCCTGCATGACTTTGTTCTGGGCTTTTATAAGGCTTTCGTATTCGCCCTTTACCTCGTCTACCGTTTTACCAACGGACTTAGCATACTCTTCCACGCTTTCGGTTTCCGTGCCGAACAGAGTTTTTACCCCGCCGATAAGTTGCTCGTAGTCGGCATAAGCGGACACCACTTCTTTACCGAGTTTTACCGCAAGTGCCGTTGCAGCCGCTCCGACCGTTAGCATGGCAGCTCCTATCCCTTTCAGAACAGAGCCGAGTGCAGAAAATTTACTCTTGTTTTTCTCAGCCGATTTTCCCGCGTCGTCTATCTTCTCGCCCATGTCGTCCGCCGAATCGGTTACACCCTCCATAGCGTTATCCGTTTGTTTTAAGGCTGCGTTGTTAGCGGAGAGCTCTTTCTCCATGTTGTTGAGCTCGGCTTCCGCGTTGTTTAATTGTATCTGCCAATTTTGCGTTCTTTTGTCGTTTTCGCCGAACGACTCCGCAGCGTTTTGAAGAGCGGAACGCAATGTTTCTATCTTTTGTTTTTGCGATTCTATGGACTTCTCTAAAACCTGATTTTTCGCAGTCAGTGCCTCAACCGAATTGTCGTTCTTGTCAAACTGACTCTCGACAAGTTTCATTTCAGAGCCAAGCACCTTAAATGCCTGATTTATCTCGGCAAGTTGGGCTTTGAACTCCTTTTCGCCCTCAAGTCCTATTCTCAGTCCGAAATTATCCGTTGCCATGCGTTCTCACCTCCTCGTTTTCGGCATAATAAAAGCACCTACCGTTTCCGATAGATGCTCTCTTGCGATGATATCCTGTTCTTATTTTTTATTTTGGTTATATATTTCGATTAAATCGTCAATCGCCATTTCCGGTGCCATTGTATGAAACATCAGATAGTTGATTTTCATCCTTTCATATGGTGCTTGTTTGTATATTTTTTTGCTTGTTTCGTCCTTATAGTAATGCCAATATCGATAGATATAACCAATCCAATAGATCTCGTCTTTTGTTGCAATCTTTCCGCTCTTTTGTAAAACGTCACCGCACTCGTCTATGAGTTCCTCCAAGAGATATTCCTCTCCTGCCCATTGCATACGGTTGTAAGCCGAATCAAGATCTTCCGCAACCTTTGACTCCATAAAGTGTTTTACGAACGATTCACTGTCAAAGCCTTTCTCCACAGACAATTCAAACAATCTTCCTTGAATGTCACAAAGTTTACTTTCAATCGGGTTCATATCAGTTTCCTCCTTTTAACGCAGAGTCTAATATTTCATCGAAGAATCTACCGTCTCGGCGATAATTCTTGCAAATTTCGTTAGCCATGTTGACGCCTTTGATTCGATTTTCCTCACTCACAATCTGTAAGCACTTGCGTTCGAGCCAAGATAACTCTACTTTCGTTTCAATTTTCACTTTGTCACAACCCTTTTGCGTAAGCATGACATATTGTTTGCCTAATTGCAGTGCCGACAAACTGCCGACAAGTGCCTGATCGGTAATCAATTCTTGAAAAAAGTTATCTATCACATAGAACATTCTATCATTTGCAATACTTCCGATAGCCAAATCCTTACCGGAAAGGTAATTTTCATATTTTCCGTATAATTCCGTCCCTTTGATTTTGTCCATACGTCCACGGTGATATGCTACCAACATTGCCCATTCGATATCGGCAGGAATCTCAATCGATTCAAGGTCTTTTTTGTCGAGCGAAACAATGTAAAACTCGGATTTTGGGAAATCACAGATAAGAGTCAACGATTGCCCTGGCTCTGTTCCCATATAAAAGCCTTTTCCGAAGTCGCATTTATCTCTGCTTTTCGGTTCGATTTTGCCCTCTAAACCCGATTTTGAGCCGTGATATAAAACAATTCTACCGTCTTCAACTTTTATTGCCTTTGCTAAACTTTGCACTTTTTGAATGATAAAGTCATACAGCGGAACGGAATGATTGACACAAAAATCGTATAGTTTTTCCTGTGCAAGTTTATTCGGAGTTGCATGTCCGTTTTCCCAACGATTGATTGTCGCAAAAGACACCCCGAGTTCTTCTGCCATTTCAACCTGACTGTAATTTGCACTTTCTCTGATTTTCTTTAACAATTCTTGCATACAAGCCTCCATATAACATTTTGCTTTATTTTTATTATATACTATGTTATACAAAAAGTCAAGAGGTTTTGGCAAAAATTCAGATTCCCTCCGGTAAAATGTCGTCAATAAACACTTGTCGTTTCGGTTTTGCCATTCCGTTATATTGCTTATGGCACTCCCACAAATCAAGCAGAAGTCCGAACGGCATCTGCCAAAACTCCTCTTGCGTTAAGTGCAGTTGCGAAAGAGAATAGTAAAGCAAACGGGTAAACAACTCTTCATCGCTTACCCGCTCACCGCGTTTTTTTGTTCTTCACTCTCGATGTTTCGTTTAGTTCCTTTGTACAGGCACTCCGTGATTGCGTCCTTGTAATCGGCAAGGTCGGTAGGCGTCGTCAAAAGTTCCACTTCGTCTTCCGTAAGCAAAGGTTTCTCGTTTCCCTTGTTCTTGTAGTTGTAAATGAGTATCGGTTGATTTGCAAGCGTTGTGATTAGCCACACGATTTCGCTTATAGCCCCCTCGAAGTCCTCGCTCTTTATGAGTTTATCTCCGAGGTTTGTGAGTCCGCCGTACTTTTTTGCGATTTCCTTTGTCGCTCTTGTGGTAAGCAAAAGCTCGTACTCGCTATCCCCGATTTTTATTACCGCACTTCTCTCGTCTGCCATTACTTACTATCTCCCGTAGTCGAATAAGTAGGTTCATAGACCTTTGTATACCAAGACTCGATAACGCTTGCGTTCGTTCCGTCCTCGGTGATTTCAGCCTTCCAGGGATGTTTGCCGTTCGTGTCGGCTTTATTTCGTCTGAAGATTGTCCCCTCGATAGTCGGTGTCGAGAAAGTAATAGAATCGCCCTTTGTCGCTAGCGATGCGGCAGGAACGCCGAAAAGCACACGGTACAGCCAATAATACTTGTATTTGCCGTTTGCCTTCTTTGCTCTGAACCCTATCGCCACATACGGAGCGGAGTCTTCGCTACGGGATACCAACACACCGTTAGTATCGACAGTCGCACCCACGAGTGCAGCCGCCGTGTCCGAGCCGATGTCGTCGACGCCGAGCGAGATAGTACCGCTCTTAAACTCTTTGACGGCTTCCGCCTGCCCGTCGTCGGCATAAAGCGTTGCCTCATTAAGCTCGATGGAAAGTTCCGCCGAGATTGCCTTTGCAAGCTGTATGGGTGTTCCGTAGGTTTCTTCGCCTGTCGCACTTTCCGTTATGCTTGCATAGTAAAGTTTGTCTAAACCAATTGTTGCCATTAGTTCGTTTCCTCCAATTCATAATTTTTGGCTACGTCTATTGTGTACTGATAGTAGCCCGTATCAGCGTCGTAACCGTTGTATCTCCTGTCGGTTATATAAAAATACTCGCTTAAAAGCCTTGCGGTTATTTGGTTTTTTATGTGCAGATAATTGCTCTTCGAATAAACGGAAATGCGAAGTTCCTGTTCGTCCGTCTGAGGCTTGTCGTCTGCGTTCAGCGGAAAAGAATCGGACAAAGGCACAAACACGATATAACTATCTGGTGCAGTGTCACTAAACACTCCCGTTTCAATCGGTATATTAAGCGGTGTTAAGAGAGTCTTAACTTCGGATAGAATGTTCATATCTTATCTATTTCCTCCTCTAATGTCTTTGTCATTATTTCGATGCATTGCTTTTTGCTTTGCGTCTTGGCAGGTTTCAGAAACGGTCTTGCCGGTTGGTTGTGTTTTCCGTATTCAAGAATGTTTGCTATCATTGCATTGGAAGTTCCGTCCTTTCTCGGTTCGCCGAATCCGACTTTAACGTTTGCGTTGCCGTTCCTGTCTAACCTCACTCCCGAAAGACCAAGCGAAAACGCAAGTTCGCCCGACGATTTACCGCTCAGTACGCTCTCAAGGTTGCTCTTCACTTTTTCGAGAACGACCTCGCCTCCCGCTTTTAACACCGTTTCGGAAACTTCGTCCATCTTACTTCCGAGTCTGGAGAGTTTTTTAAGCAAATCCTCGGGGAGCGTGTAAGTACATTTAGCCATTACTTGCCACCACCTTTTTCGCAAGCACCTCGATATACATGTTTCTGCCTTTCACGTTCTCGACGGAAAGAATATCGTATCGCTCGTTTTCATAGAGAATATATTGCTTTGTAGTAACCGTTATATTCGGCAATTTCCTAAACCTGAACAGTTCCGTAGCCTCGCTGAAAACCGCCAAATTTGCCCACCGTTCGCTCCCGTGCCGTCCTTCGACAAACACTCGAATGTCTGCCAAAACACGAACACCTACCGACGAAAAGCCCTCAGAATCGATTGTGCTTAATAGTTCTATAAGTTGTGCTTTCTTAGTCATAAGTCCTAATCCCATAGCCTTACACCTTCCAATTCCTGTCTATGCGAAGCAGCATATTCGCCGTCTTTATGGCTTGCTCTCCGGCACTTGCGTTATCTGCAAAGAAACCGCCCGTCGAGCCGTCCCTACTTTCGTAGAAGTGGCTTGCAAGCATAACGATGGCGAGTTTCGTGTTCTCACTGCATTCGTTCGTTTCGTAGTATTTCGGCTCGTAGTGTTGGTAGCCTTCCGCATAAGAAACAGCGGCGGCAATGAAGCCGAGTATTAGACTGTCATCGTCGTTGAATGTTATGATTAGATTTTCTTTCACCCTTTGTAATAAATCACTCGCTGTCATTGCCGTCACCTCCCGTTTTTAATTAAGTCGAACTTTTTTGTACAAGTACCTTGATTGCCTCGGACAAAATAAGCTTGCCGTCTACTCTTTGCGTTGCAACGAAACCTGTCTGGTCGGTTGCCGCATAAAGTTCGGATAACTTTTTGAAGTTCCTGCCTTGTCTGTCGGCTATCCAATAGTAACCGAAATCGCCGAACGCAATCGTCTTCTTTCCCGCAGCAATGGTAGGAACGTAAGAAGACGTATAAACAGGTCTGCCCAAAAGTGTATCGGGTGTCCCTGCCGTCAAGGAAGGTTGCCACAAGTAGTTACCGTTATTGTCCTTAAGCTTTCTCACGGCTTTTACCGTTGCGTCGTTCATAATCCATACGGCGTTCTTTCTGTACGGTGCGTTAAGCGAATAGAAAAGGTCTATGATTTCGTCTGCGGTGATAGCCGTAGCACTTGCCGCAGTCACTCCCGTATCCGCTCCGCCCGTGGCATTGAAAATACCCGTAGGCTTACCTACTCCGTTTCCGTTGAAGAATGCGTCTTCTTCCTTACTGCCGATTCGTCTGCCGAACTCTTTCGAGATATAGCTCTCGAGGTTGAACACCGAGTCGTTCAAAAGCTCGTTGGACACCTTGATAAGCGTTCCGAGTTTGTATGCACCGATAGAAACCTGACCGAAACTATCGTCGCTTTCGGTAATCGTTCCTTCTTCGTCTACCCAAGAGGCACTGCCCTTGCTTGCCACAACGGGAATCTTTCTGTCCCCGGAAGAAGTGGAAATGACGTGGGCAAGTTTACGGAAGATATTCTCTTCCTGAAGGCTTTCCACAAGCGTTCTTTCAAACTCGTCGGGAACAAGGTATCCTCCCTCGCTGTCAGTGCCTTCTTGAAGTGCGTCTGCCACCTCCGGAGTAATGTGTTTTACTCTCATTGCGTTCCAGAAGGACTTTGTGTAGGTTTTAGATCCTCTGCCCCTTTTCTCGTCTTCCTCTTTCATTGCCATAGGCTTTGAAGTGATAGGTTCGTTTACGGGCTTACTCAGTTCCTTTTCCATTGCCTCACGTCGTTCCATTCTTTTGATTTCGTTTGTCAAGGTTTCCATTTCTTTTTCTAACCCCGAATAAATTTTGTCGTCCTCTTCTAAAAGGACGCCTTTGTCGGTTCTGTGGGAGTCAAGAAAGTTCTCCATTGCACTCCAAGTCTTAGCCCTTTTGTCTCTCAATTCGTTGATTGTAATCATTGTGTTGTTTCTCCTTATATGAATTTTTTGATTTTTTCAAGCTCGTTTCTAAGCTCGTTTATTTTTCGACCTTGCTTTAGCGTAGGTGCAGGTTGTACCTTTTCCGTTATTTTGTTGAAAAGTTTCTGTTCGAACTCACGTGTCGAGAACTGATAGCATTCCGCATTCGGCGTTTCTCTTACTTCCTCAAGCATTCCGTCCGCAAAGCCCAGTTCGATTGCCTTTTTTGCGTTCATCCATGTTTCGCTCTCCATTAAATGACCGAGTACCGCTCTCGACTTACCCGTTTTTAGTTCATAGGCATTTATAATGGACTCTTTCACTTCGTTTAGAAGGTCTATCGTCCTCTCCATCTCCCTATGGTCGCCGTAGGCTTGCGTAGACGGGTTATGAATCATCATGAGTGCCGTAGGACTCATTAAGACTTTCTTTCCGCCCATAGCGATAACCGATGCGGCAGAGGCGGCGATTCCGTCTATCTTTGTGGTAACCGTTCCGCCTTTATACTCTCTTAGCATGGTGTAAATCTTAGAAGCGGCAATGCAATCTCCGCCCGGACTGTTTATCCAAACGGATATGTTGCCCGTCCCCGAATAAAGCTCGTCTTTGAATATTCGCGGTGTTATATCGTCGTCGAACCATGATTCGGCCGCTATCGTGCCGTCTATCTCAAGAACCCGCTCGCTTGCGTTTTCGTCCGTCTTGTCTTTCCATTTCCAAAACTTCTTCATTTGCTTGTTCTTCCTCCTTGTCTAAATTTGTTTTTGTGTCTTCGCTTTGCGTGCCGTTCTTCTGAGTCAGCGGAGTCATATTCCCGTTGACGAGATACAAGTCCCCGCCTTCCTCTTTCGGTATTCTATCGAGGTTCTCAAGCTCCCGTATATCGTTTGCACTCATCCAGCCGTTCTGCCTTGCCGTTGCATAACCGCTCATACGAGAGGCATAATCTCCCCTCAAAAGTCCTTCCACATTGAACTTGAAAAAGTATTTCTTCTTTTCCTCGGGCGATAAGAGTGACCTTGAAAGGCTTTGCTCCCAACGTATCACCCACGGATCTAAGGTATACTTTACAAATTCCAAAGACTGTTGCTCGATGTTGGAAAAGCTCGATTTCTCCAAATCCCCCACCATATGAGGCGGAACTCTGAATATCCTTGCTATCTCGTTTATCTGGAACTTCCTCGTTTCAAGGAACTGTGCCTGCTCGGGAGAGATGGAAATCGGCGTGTACTTCATTCCTTCTTCCAAAACGGCTACCTTCCCCGAATTGCCGGAACCCCCGAATGTCGAGTTCCAATTTTCTCTTAGCCTTGTCGGGTCTTTGATTGTCCCCGGATGTTCCAAAACACCGCTCGGTGCAGCACCGTTTGCAAAAAACTTCGCTCCGTATTCCTCGGTTGCCATTGCTAAGCCGATTGCGTTCTTTGCCATTGCTATCGGCGAGTAACCGACAAGCCCGTCAAAGCCAAGCCCCGGAATATGCAAAACGTCACGAGGATTTAAGTACACCGTGTCAGGTCTGCCGAGTTGCGACTCTTCCGTACTTCGTGTGTAGATGTAATAGAGTTTTCCGTCCGAATCTCTGTCTACTTGCATTTTGTTCGGCATCAAGGGATACAAAGCCACGATTTCGCCCTTACCGTTCCGAATGATTTGTGCATAGGCATTGCCCCACAACAATAGGTGCGTCATAAGGGTTTCCCTGAAAACAAAAGACGACATCTCGGGATTTGGTTCGTCATGCAATAAGCGATATAAGCCACACTCGATTGCCTTTTCCTTTGAGCCGTCTTCTTTGTATCTATAGAAATGTAGCGGTAGTCCTGCGACCGCCTCCGCGAGTATCCTCACGCAGGAATACACCGCGGTCATCTGCATGGCGCTTCTCTCCGTCACCCTTTTCCCAGCGTTGCTTCCGCCCATATAGAACGTGTAGCTGCTTCCTGGGGTCCTGTCCTCTACTTTAGGATGATCCCTTGTTTTGTGACTGAATAATCCCATTTTTGCCTCCTTTTTAGCATCAAAAAAAGCCACCCTTTTAGGTGACCTGTATCGATTATTGTTTCTATATTTTATTTAGACATCAATTTCTATAATTTCATATGTGATATCTTCGCTCTCGTCATATTCTTCGTCTTCATCGCCTTTCATATTTAAAATTTCAGCGCCGGTATGACAACAGCTTATTGCATACAAAGCAGCATCTACAGCAGCATCATACGAGCTAAAAGTACCTTCAAAATCATCATCGCCATGTTCTTCATAGCTATCAATAGTTTCTCCGTTTTCAAAAGTTAACACGTACTTGTATTTAGTCATAAATACCTCCTGTCATGGTTATGTATATCGTTTGCACAAGTTATCAAGCGGTTGAAGCCTTGAACCTTTACAAAAGTAGCTTACTATAATAAAAAACGAAGAGTGTTGTCAAGTCATAAGTCTTAATTTAAAGGCTGGATTTTGAACTAGATGATCAGCAATCCTCTGCTATCGTAAACCGACTCAGAAGAACTGTTGTTTCTTATCGCTCTGTCCAGTGCCATGACCGTGGCCACCGCGCCGTCTATCTTTTCCGTGGACCTTGATTTGTCCATCTTGATGTTCCCCGCCGGATCGGTCCTGACGCAGACGTTGTCCATCATCCAATGGAGCACCGGATTCCCGTCGTGCCTTACCCTTTTTGAGAGGACCAGGTTCATCAGCTCTTTCGTCGACGGGCTCATGTCCTTGAACCCCTGTCCGAACGGGACGACCGTGAAGCCCATTCCGTCGAGGTCCTGCGTCATCTGGACCGCACCCCATCTGTCGAATGCGATCTCCTTGATGTTGTACTTCTTGCCGAGCTCCTCGATGAAGCTCTCGATGAAGCCGTAATGGATGACGTTGCCTTCGGTGGTCTCTATGTATCCCTGCCTTTCCCATAGGTTATACGGGACGTGGTCCCTATCCACCCTCTGCTGCATGTTCTCCTCTGGTATCCAGAAGAACGGCAAAACGTAATAGTTGTCGTCGCTTTCGGTTGGCGGGAACACGAGCACGAATGCTGTGATGTCCGTTGTCGAGGAAAGGTCAAGCCCGCCATAGCAGACTCTACCTTCCAAGTCCTCAGGATTGAAATCGAACCTGCATGCGTCCCACTTCTCCATAGGCATCCACCTCACCGACTGCTTCACCCATTGGTTTAAGCGAAGCTGCCTGAACGTGTTTTCCTCGGATGGGTTCTGCTTCGCGCTCTCGCATGCGGCTCTCACCTTGTCTATCCCGACAGTGATGCCAAGGCTCGGATTCGCCTTCTTCCAGACCTTAGGATCGGTCCAGTCGTCGCTTTCGTCTGCTCCGTAGATGACGGGATAGAAAGTCGGATCGATTTTCCTGCCTTCCAGGATGTCCTTCGCTTTCTGGTGCGTTTCGTAGCAGATGCTCTTGGTGTCCGTTCCAGCCGTGGTGATCAAAAAATACAATGGCTGCATTCTCGCGTCGCCTGAGCCTTTGGTCATGACGTCGAAGAGCTTTCTGTTTGGCTGAGTGTGAAGCTCGTCGAACACGACTCCGTGAATGTTGAAGCCATGCTTTGAATAAGCCTCAGCCGAGAGCACCTGGTAGAAGCTATTCGTCGGAAGGTAGATGATCCTCTTCGTCGCGGCCAGTATCTTGCACCTTTTGTTTAGGGCGGGACACATTCGTATCATGTCCGCGGCTACTTCAAAAACGATTGAAGCCTGTTGCCTATCGGCCGCGCAGCCATAGACCTCAGCCCTTTCCTCGCCATCGCCGCAAGTAAGGAGTAAAGCGACTGCCGCGGCAAGCTCGCTCTTCCCCATCTTCTTCGGTATTTCGATGTAGGCTGTATTGAACTGCCTGTACCCATTCGGTTTTAGCGTCCCGAACAGATCTCGTATTATTTGCTCTTGCCAATCTATCAGCTCGAAAGGCTCTCCTGCCCATGTCCCTTTCGTGTGGCATAGGCATTCAATAAATCCGACCGCGAAATCAGCAGCTTCTTTATTGTAGGTGGAGTCTTTCGCCTTGAACTTGGTTGGCACGTATCTTTTAAGTTTCCTCAAAATCCCCCACCTCCGTTTGCAACCAAAAAAGCCGACTAGCGATCAGCCGGCTTTCATGGTATTCGTTTGTTTTGTCTTATTTTTCGTCATCGACGATTGGAATGGAATCTATTATCTTTTTCCGTTCTTCCTTGCCGATGCCAAGTCCCTCAAGCGCTTCTCTTATCCCACACAAAGGGCATATCGCTGTGATGTTGTCCACCCTTGAAATAGCTGGATGCCCTTTATATGCCTTCCCGCATTTAGGACATGTCTTGAGCGGTCTGATTTCATCTTCTCCGAACACTACGTTCAGCGAGCTTCCGTTATCCCAGCTGACCATGATGGAGCCGATGTCGTCAACGCCTCTTACAGTGCCTTTGGTTCCGATGGGCGGCGCTTGAATGTCGTCCATTCTCACAAGCTCAACCCTTGTTCCTATTGGATACTGTTTTCTCAATGCTTCGATGTCAGGCTTCATCATATTTCCTCGCCATCCTTGCCGATGAGCTTTATTTGCGTGATCGTTCCGTTGTGGAATAACCCGATTGCGTATTCAAGGGCTCTTGCTTCCGTCCAGCCTAGCGACTTGACGTAGTAGTCGACGAGGAACTCCATGCCGGAGAACCTGGTGTTCGTCTTTTCGCAGATCTCTTTGAGTTCTGTCTTTAATTCATTGACTGTTTTAGCCATTTTCGATACCTCCTTTAAGGTACTATATACATTGCTCTAAACGAGATTTATATCAAGTCATTTACGGCAGAATTATCAGTATTCATCGGATTTTTTTCTACTTCTTTCACCACGTCGGAATAGTTGATCCTCTCACCGTTCCTGACGCAGTAAACTTCGTTGGGATCGCCGCCGTTGTCCACGTATCTTCTGAGGATGACCGAAGCGTATTTCTCGTCGAGCTCCATCGTGTAGCAGATGCGGTTTGTAAGCTCACAGGCCATCAATGTGGAACCTGAACCACCAAAGGTATCAATTACTACAGCGTTCTCCTGCGAGCTGTTTCTAATCGGATAGCTCAAGAGGTCAAGCGGCTTTGAGGTCGGGTGGTTCTCGTTTCTCTTCGGCTTGGCAAATTCCCAGATGGTGGTTTGTTTTCTGTCCGAATACCAGCTGTGCTTCCCGTTTTTAAGGAAGCCGTAAAGAACTGGCTCGTGCTGCCATTGGTAATCGCTTCTGCCAAGGACCAAGCTGTCCTTCTTCCAGATGCAGCAGCCCGCCAAATGGAATCCAGCATCAACAAATGCGGTCCTGAAATTCAAACCCTCGGTATCCGCATGGAACACGTAGGCGCTGGCGCCTGGCTCGGCGTGTGCGACCATGTTGTTAAATGCTTTGAGTAAGAAGTTATAGAAGTCCTCGTTCTTGAGCGAGTCATTTTGGATCTTAAGTCCTGCACTAGAGCAGAAAGAAACTCCGTAAGGCGGATCGGTTAGAATGAGGTTCGCTCTTTTTCCTTCCATGAGCCTGTCGACGTCATCTGGGTCTGTGGCATCGCCGCAATAGAGGACGTGCCTTCCCACTACCCATCTGTCGCCTTTCTCGACGAATGCGGCTTTCTCAAGGGCTGCGGTAAAATCGTAATCATCGTCTTTGACTTCGCTTTCTTCCTTGAATAAGTCGGATAGCTCCTTTTCATCGAAGCCCGTAAGAGAAAGGTCAAAGGCCTCGCCTTCCAAAGCTTCGAGTTCCACTTTCAACATCTCCTCGTCCCAGCCGGCGTCAAGCGCCATGCGGTTATCGGCTAGGATATATGCTTTCTTCTGCGCGTCCGTGAGGTAGTCGACCAGCACGCAGGGGATGTCCTTTATCCCTTCGGCCCTTGCCGCGAGCACCCTGCCGTGTCCAGCGATGATGTTGTAGTCCTTGTCGATGATGACGGGATTGATGAAGCCGAACTCGCGAAGGCTGGCCCTCAATTTGTTTACCTGCTCAGGGCTATGGGTTCTGGCATTGTTCACGTAAGGGATGAGCTTATCGATTGACACAAGGTTTAGTTCCGTTGTCGTCTTCATCAGATCAACCCCCATTCGGCGAATCTCTCGAAGCCGCCCAAGTCGCTGATGAACTCACGAGCGATTTCCACGATTTCGGAGTATGGCCTATGGTCGACGTACTCGTCGCCGATGGCGCAGCAAAGCTCGACCGGAACGCCAGTCTCCTGTGCTTTTAGCCAACAGTAGACGTTGATTGATACGTCCGCTTTGGATAAGTCCTTGCCATGAAGGCCACCGCCGGTCACGGAATCGGCCATATCGCTACCGAGTTTTCTGTTTGTGGCACCTGTATCGACATTGGTTCCGCCGGTCCAGTCTCCGATAGGGTTGACCTCTGCGTTTTCGTATTTCTTCTTCAATTCGGATCCATTTGCGTTGCTTTGGCAGATGATCAGCCTGTCTCCGTCGAGGATGTATTTCCCGTCGAACGGATAATCGACATAGATCTCCCTTGCGATGCTCGCGAGTTTTTTCTGCTCTTTGGTGAGCGGAACGCCTTTGAAAATGCCGTTGTCCCCGCAGCGGATTGTCCCTTCTTGGTTGTCTGCCAAATGCTTGTCCTGCGGGACTTCCACATAATCGACATCGACATTGCCTGCGATTCTCTTCACCGCAGCTTTGACGTCGCTTTTGTCGATGTAAGCTGAAGTCTCTGCGATGATGTGGCACTTGCCATGACCGATCAAGACCTCAACCGCTACTTTCGGGTTTTCTTGCTGCGCGTATGCCAAATCGACGATGGCGCCGGCGATTCTGTCAGCTATTTTGTCAACATGACTTGGATTTACTTTCTCGTACATTCTATTTACCTCTCCTTGCTTGCAATAATTTCTCCATCAGGTCGTCCTGCGGATTAGCACCACCATAATCACCAGTGCAGTTTTCTTTCACTATTTGAAATATCTGGAACCATACCTGGTTCACTTGCTTCATGAATGTCTGGCTCATCTGAACATAAGGGCTTGCGATTGCTGCACCAGTAGTCGGGTGCTTTGCGAGAAAGCCAAATTCTGAAATGGCCTCTTCACACTGAATCCATCTTGAAACGGACATTGCGTATTGCTCTATGAGCTGGGAATTGACCGCCTTCTCACAGCCTTTGCTTCTAAGCCAGAGATATGTCTCTTTGTACACGGCTTCGGCGCAGATGTCTTTCCCGTTCTTTTGCTTGGATTTCAGATAATCTTTGACAGGCGGCATATCCACCCCATCGAAATTAGCAGCTTCATCAAGCATTCCGGAGTTATCAATCCGAACCTTCCCCTCTTTGATTTTCTCGTTTAGAGGCTTTCTCTTTCTTCCACTGCCCACGCGAGCTCCACCTCTGTTTGTCCCGTCCTTAGCCATTTTCAACGTCCTTTACGAAAACAACCTCGTAGGAATAAATCTCGTTATGAAAAAGGATGGATCTAACAACCCACCCATCTTTCGCGTATTTGTTGATGATTCCTTCGAGCTCTTTTGATGCTATGCGTCTTGGCTTCGATATTCTGATCATTTCGATTTTGTATTCTTTCTTCACCGGCTATCCCTCCATATGCTTTTGATAAAATTTTCGCGGCTTTTTTTGATTCTTGCTTAATACCCCGTTTGAAATCGGATTTTTGCGTATAAAACCCCAGGCCGATTTTCGGGATATATGCGGTAGGGATTCGAACCCCCTTAGGGCCCCTATTCCCCGTGCATATGCCTGTCGCCGAGCTCGATGTGAATCTTGTTGTGGCAGCTTCTGCAGACGCTCATGAGGTTGCTCTCGTCGTTGGTCCCGCCCCTGTTCACCGGAAGGATGTGATGGACTTCATCGACTGGCGTCATCCTGCCTTCCTTGAGGCACCTCTCGCAAAGCGGATGCTTCCTGGCGTATCTGTCGCGCACCCTCTTCCACTCGCGACCATACTTCCTGGCGTGGTCCGGCGAGCGTCTGTACTTGTTGTATTCCTTGGCCACGAGGGTCTTGTGCTCCTCGCAGTAGGTGCCGTCGGTAAGGTTGGGGCAGCCTGGGTAGGCGCACGGCTTCTTGAATTTGTGTGGCATAGGCTTTACCTCCTTCCTCGGCATGAAAAAAGGCCAGCGGTTTTTGTCCCCCGTTGACCTTCGATTTTTTCGTAGCTTTCGCCTAGTATAATGATACCACACCCTTGACGCGGAACCAACGGTTCACGCGGTATCACGTGGTATCACGCGGTATCAACTTTCGGAACCTCGATCTTCTCCAGCCCGCATCTGTTCCAGCGCTTGACCGTAGGCAGGGAAACGTAGAGCCTGTCGCATATCTCTGGGAAGCTCAGAAGGCTTATGTAGCGAAGCATCAGGACCGACTTGCAGTTCTCGTCGTCTATTCTTTCGATGGCGCCGATTGCCTCGGTTTTGATCGCGTCGAGCTTGGCCCTCACTCCGTCCATCTCCTTTTCGAGGTCAAGAAGCTTGAGCACCCATTTAACGAACGGCGCTTCGGTGTTGCGGTTCGGATTCGTGCCTATCTTCTCGCCATAGCTGGGGCCAGGGACGGAAGAGGCGAGCCTGTTGTATTCGTCGGCGCGAAGCTGCATCATGTCGAGCTTGTGCTGAAGCTTTCCAACCTGAGATAAATAATCATGTGCGTTCATTCTAGTTCCTCCTTCAACCTTTCCAATACCGCGTCGGGATCCAGGTCCGTCAGCGCCCTGAACCACCCCGATCTGATGAACTGGGTTATCTCCTGCATCTCCCAGAGCGATTCCTCTTTTCTTATTCCAGCCTTATATCGTTTGGCCGCTTTCCTGTAATCCTTTATCGCCTGGAGCACTATCGCGGCCGCTAGCGACCTATAACCGTTTTCCATTCCGCTATCCTCCTTTGTAGAGTTTTTCCAACCCGTCCATCTCTATCGATATCCCGCACGGCTCGTCGGACCAGCGCTTCTCGACCAACTCCTTCACGACCTGGGCGTCGTCCTTCCAGAACCCGATCTCGGTCATGCAGTCCTTGAGCATCTTCTCCAGGTTGTCCGTGTCGGGCTTTGTGATTCTCCACTCATTGTGCTTGTGCAACTTGCCTTTCGGGAATAGCCATACCACATGAAGCTCGATTGCGCCTTCGTAAGGAACGTCTGGCTTGAAAGGACGCAGATATCTGATCAGCTCGGCCTTAGCGGCTTTGACTTTCTCTGGCTTGTAGAATATCGGCCTATTCCTCACCATCGCGACTTTTCTTTCCTGGGCGGTCACGGTCGGCGGGTTCATGAGCAGAAATATCTTCATGGAAGCACCTCCGATTTTTCTTTTATGTTCTTTTCGACGGAAAGGCGGGTGCTGACGATGATGCACCCCTGTTTGGGATAGGGCAGGCTCTCAAGCCCTATCCTACAAACGGGTGCGTCAGCGGTGACGGCAACGTTACCTATATATAAGGCCTTTCCGCCACATTTTGCAGATAGGCGAATTTCCCTTTCCGCCGCCATTTTTGGCGGATAGGAGATTTCGCCCTTTCTGCCGCAAACAGCAAAACTTGATTCAAAGTCGCTTCCGGCGACGATCGATCGTTTATTTTCCATTCCTGAACACCCTCCCTTTCGCGTAGTGATACGCGTCCTCCAGCTCTTTCAGCCTGTCTCTCACGGTCCTCTCGGCGATGCCAAGATACTCGGCCAGATCCTTTGACTGAACGCTGGCGTCCGTGCCTAAAAGGGCGTCATAGGCGTTGTCGAATTCCTCTTTTCTAGACTCTGGAGTCGACCTTCTTTTGCTTGATTTAGCAAGGTTCGCCTCAGCGCTTCCCTCTGCGCCGACAGAGCTCAAGACGCCTGCGGTGTCCGCCCTGTGGAGCGGATAATCGAACCACAGGTTCACCGGCTTGAAGTTCTCAAACTCACGCAAAGAGCATTCGATTCTCCATGCCGTCGAATTGGGGTTGTCGGCGTTCTTGAGCATGAATTCCTCGTCCGCGTCCAATTGGATAAGGTCGAGCTGTGCATCGGGATCGCGAGCGAAAACGCCGCTGCCGCTGGCCCTGTCCATGGCTTTCTTGAAGCCCTGGGCCCCTTTTGAATGGTGGTGGCAATAAATGGAAGCGCAGCCGGTTTCCGCGCATATCTTGTCGAACTGGTTGCAGAACTGCCCCATCTCTGAGGCGTTGTTCTCGTCGCCGGTTATGACTTTGTAAATTGGATCTATGATGATCGCGTCGAAATGCTGATTCGCCACCCTTCTCAATAGCTTCGGCACCAGCTTATCCAATGGGATGGCATGGCCCCTCAGATTCCAGATGACGATGTCCTCGCTGTGCTTCGGCGTGTATTTCATGGCCTTGTAGATCTCAACGAAGCGATTGATGCACGAGGCCGGATCGATCTCCAGATTCACGTACAGGACCTTGGATTTCCTGCATTGGAACCTATCGACCCACTTTATCCCTTCCGACAAAGCGACGCATAGCTCCATCAGAAGGTAGCTTTTTCCAGCCTTCGAAGAGCCTGAGATGAGCATTTTGTGGCCGCATCTGAGCACGCCTTCTATCAGCTGTTCTGGCAACACTGGCGGATGGTCCAACAATTCCTTTGAAAGAACCGTCAGTTCTGGAAGCTCGTCGTTGGCGCCTTCCACGTAATCGAGCCAATCGATCCAGGATTTGCGGCCGATATCCGTGGCGAGCAATGTCTGCTGCTTCCCATTCCTGGTGACCCCTGGCATGCGGGACAATCTCGAAGGATTGCGGTTCTGCTTATCTATCTTAAGGCCGTGCTTCTCCAGAAAATCGTATAGGAAATCGACCCTTTTGCGGTATTCCTCCTGGTCCTTCGCCTCGACCCTCACGATCGCATGGATGGATTTCCCGCCACTGAAAACAAGAGCCGCTATCGGCAGCTCGAACTTTCGGTACAACGCGTCCTGCTCAGCAAGAGGCATATCATCGGATTCGACCAGCGCGTAATCGAATCGGGTTACGTTTTCGTTCTTTACGCCGCCGCTCACTGGGTTGAATCTGATCCATGCGCCGCACTCTTCCTTCCAGTCGCCTATGGTCGCACCCAAGTCGTCAGGGTATTTTTTGAGCGAGTCTATAAGCTCTCTGGCGGTCCTGTCGTACACGCCTTTCGATGGCAGATATTTGCCTTCGGAGTCCTGCCATACGTCGTTGGTAACGTATCCGACTCGCTCATCGCCCTTGAACAAAGCCTCAAGGTATCTGATAAGCTGCTCGGTTGGCTTCTCGACTTTTTTAACTTCTAATGTTGTGCCATCTCCGTCGTACTCGATGACATCATCCCAGTCCATGCAGCCGTCGCCATCGAAACGAGAAACAACAAAGCCATTATTCTTTGCCATCTGCACGATTGTGCCACCAGTGACGGGATTGGCCGAGCCGTTGAATCCCACCCACTTTCTTTCGCATTCACCAGCCTTATATCTAGCTACATCTTTAGCACTCCAAGCATCCCAAATGGAGCAAGAATAGCCCTCGCTTTTGAGAGCCATCCCAACGTTTATCCATTCCTGGTAATTCAGACTTGAGGCAGATATGTAATTAAGCGCTTCTAAAATATTGTCTTTTTCCATAAGTCATCTTCTCCTTTTATGCAGGCTGATATGTCTTCGCGTCGATTCCGCGAGGAACAAACCAGTTATTGGCCGCGATTCTTGAGATCATCTTGCTGGCAGCATCAAAGCTCCACTCGCCTACATGGTAGAAACCATATTTTTCAAGAACCCTGATTTGTTTCGGAGTTGAAAGCCCAGCGTCTATGCGATTGATTAGCTTGGTAATTAAAAGCGAGGCTTTGCCGCAGTTCTCGATCTCATCGGGGTTGATTCCCAGCTTCTCAAGCTTTGCTCTTTGGCCATCCGTGATAGGGCCGCATTCCCAAGCGAACGTAGGCTCGTAATCCGCAAGATCCTCCGCTGCGATCGACATTGCGTATTGAAGGGGGTCGACGAGCTTTCTTTTGCGTTTCTTCATTTCGGCAAGTTGACGCGCGAGGGCGTCTTCCCTTTCCTGGACGATGTCCTTTCCCGCTTGCTCTTCGGCTTCCAGTAAATTGATGCCAGACTCATTGTTCATCATCATTTTGTCGATGCGATTAGCGATGTCTTCGTTCTTTGAGATGAGCGCCGAAGGTCTGCAAAGGTCATGGCGCTCAGTCATCCAAAGGAAATCAAGAAGCAATAATTCCTTCTTTCCAGGTGATAAACGCATGCCGCGCCCCACCATCTGCTGGTATAGGCTTCTGACTTTGGTCGGCCTCAAGACGACGATCGTATCCACTGCTGGACAATCCCATCCCTCTGCTAAAAGCATTGAATTGCAAAGAACGTCATATTCGCCAGCTTCGAAGTCGGCTAGGATTTGCTCCCTGTCTTTTGAGTTTCCGTTAACCTCAACTGCATTGAGCCCATGAACGTTTAGCAATTCGCAGAACTTCTGAGAGGTTTTCACGAGTGGCAAGAAAACAACCGTCTTCCTGCCTTTGCAGTAATTAAGCATCTCAAGCGCTATTTGATTGAGATATGGCTCAAGGGAGCTTCCTATTTCGCCGACTGCATAGTCGCCGTTTGAGAGTCCGACGTTCCTGATGTCCAATTCAAGAGGGATCATCTGCGCCTTCACTGGGCATAGGTATCCTTCCTTTACCGCTTGGTGCATCG
>CAVHFE010000035.1:0-18689 GCA_963635145.1 Oscillospiraceae bacterium | reverse complement strand
CCCTGGGCGGATCAGCCGGTGCGACCCCTCATGGGAACCCCAAAGCCGAGCCAAGAGACGATATTCTCGACGACTTTCCCATAACCGAACCTGGGAGCGCGACCCCTCACGAAAACGCGCCCAAGCCCCACTTCATGTACGTACTGGAATGCGGCGACGGCAGCCTGTACACCGGCTACACCACCGACGTGCAGGCGCGGCTCGCGGCGCACCGGGCAGGCAAGGGCGCTAAGTACACGCGCAACCGCGGGCCGCTGAACCTGCTGGCCCAAGCCGAGTTCTCCACCAAACACGAAGCCCTGAGCGCAGAAGCGCGCTTCAAACGCCTCACCCGCGACCAAAAGGACCACCTGCTCGCCCAAGCAGCGAAACCCGAAGCCGATTTCGCCAACATCCTTAAGGAAAGCTTGGGGATCTGAGCACCCGTCCCACTAACCTGTAGGCTCATCCTTCCCAAAATCCGACCCCTCGTTCCTAAACGAATATTCATGTACTTCTATTTAGAAGCGCTTTCGTTAATCTTATGTAAATCAATTTGTGAATATGGGAGCAGAGGTTAACGAAGCCTCTCGCTAATGACAGCCGAAAAACAATCGGCCAGGCAACGAAGGAGAAAGTATGACAGCTTACAACAATGTGCATTTCATCGGACGCTTGGGGGCAGACGCAGAGATCAAGGGCGAGAAATTCGTCACCTTCCGCATTGCCGTAAAGGGAAAGGGCAAGTACGACGACGGAACCGAGAAAACGAATTGGTTCAAAATAGTGTTCAGGGGCGAACGCGCCGAAAAGTGCCTCCCCTATCTCACCAAGGGGAAGATGATCGCCCTGAGCTGCGAGGCGGAAACGAACCGCTGGACGGACCAAAACGGAGTCGATCGCAACGACGTCCAATTCGCCGTCCTCGACGTTGAGTTCATTCCCGGCCAAGGCAAAAGAGCCAACGACGGCAACCCTGAGAACCCGATGGGTTCTGAGGTGAACCAGGAAAGGGAGCTCTACCCCGACCTGCCTTTCTAAGCCCCGATCAAGCAGGCTTTAACCAAAGTCAATTACCAGTTGACAGCCACCCGCCAATGATAGGAGAAAGAACATGAGCACTATGCTTGCAAACGAAACGAGCCTTGAGTGGGCGGAGGATCGATCTACCAGCGCGCAGATGGGCTCCTCCGAAAGGGCGGTGAGCACCGTCCGGCTGATCGTGTCGTTCGGTCTCGCCGCCGCCTTCCTGGCGTTTGCGATGAGCGTGAGCTCGGTTATGGGCGCGCCAAACTACCTTCGCGCGGTGCTGACAGGGCAAGCTGCCCTCTCGTTGCCTTTTCTCTCTTCGGGCTCTTTGTCGATGGCCGACGTCTACGGTCTCTACCATGTGGCCTCATTGCTCTACCTCGCCCCGCTCGCTTTCCTGCCGCTCATGGGATGGGCGGCGGCGACCCACGCGATGGGGATCGCGACGGGCGATAGGTCCGTCATGAACAGGCGCGCGAGCCGCTACCCCGCCCGGGTTCTCGCGCTGATCCTCCTTGTTGCCGGCGACGCGTGGATGGCCTATATCGGCATCTTCCTCGCCGGAGTCGAGGCCGAGGCCTACGGCAACGTCCCCGTCGATGCCATCGTCCTCGCGGTCATGGCCGTCGTCCAGAGCGTCATCTCCGTCTGGGCGTACTGCTGGGTCCTGAAGCGCTTCCGGAAGACGGGCCTGGCCCTCGACGAGAACCCCCTCCTCGACACGCTGCTTCTCTCCACGGGCATCTTCGGCCAAAGCGTCGTGGAGTTCGTCTTCCTCCTGCCGCTGGCACTTCTGTTTCTCCTGTTCGTTCTTCGCAGCTCTCGCAGAACCGTCGTCGTGCGCCGGTAGGCGCGCGGAACCATTCTGGCATTAACCTATGAGATAAGGAGTTTGTTATGAGCGATTTGGCGAAAAAAGGCATCACGGTGGCGCTGGCGGTTGCCCTGTCGGCGGCACTTTGGATGGCAGCCGCGGCTATCTCGGAAACGGCGCCGATGCAGCAGGTTTCGGCATGGACGCAGATGGTGGTGGGGAATTCGGCGATGTCGAGCGCAAGCGCTTAGTGACCGACAGCGACCACTAAACGACACGGAGTCCCCACGAGCGGACGCAAGGCGGCATGATCCGAGCTGTCTTGCGTCGCGGTTGCGCACTAGACGAAAAAGGACCCCGCCGATGGCTTTTCCTGACCGAAGAGGTTCAGGTAGCGCCATAATGGAATTGCCCGAAGTTCACCGGCGGGACACCGTGGCACAAGCATGGCTCCGAAGCCAACCGCCTACCGGCCGAATGAGATAACGCAACGCTTGGTGCTCTAACTGAAAGGAAACGAACTATGTCAAAAGCCGAGGAAATCAGTTTGACCGAGGGCCAAGATAGTGCCTTGAGAGCGATTTTGGACAACAAAAACGTCTTCCTGACCGGAAACGCCGGTACGGGTAAGTCCGTGGTTATCGAGCAGGCGAAGCGAGAACTCGACAAAGCCGGCCGCAAAGTGCTGCTCTGCGCACCAACGGGAATTGCGGCGCAGAATATCGGCGGGACAACGATCCACAAGCTTTTTGGCGTTGACATAAAGGACAACCTATATGAAGAGGAGGTCTTGCTTCGCTACTACAATAAGAAGCCACCAAAAACGCTTACGGCCAACGATGTTGCTGGAATCGTAGTAGACGAGATAGGCATGGTTCGACGTGATCTGATGAACGCGATGACTGCCATCATCCTTAACGCTAATGCCACCCGACGCCAAAACGGTTTGAGCGACCTGCAGATCATTTTGGTTGGCGACTTCACACAGCTGCCGCCGGTTACGCCCAAGGAAGATCGACCCGCCATCGAGGAATCATTCAACTGCAAAGACAGGAAGTCGGAATCAAAGTTCTACGCATTCGAATCAGGGGGATGGGCGAAATTGGGCCTGGAGGCGCATCTGCTGACCGAGCAGCTACGTCAGAGCGAAGACGAAAAGCTGCGCCGCAATTTGAACCTTGCCCAGCAGGGTGATATTGAATGCCTCGAATTCTTCAATGAACGCATCTGCAGGCCCGAATGCTACCCGAAAGACGCTGTTTATCTTTGCGGGAAAAAGAGGGAGTGCGAAAATACGAATGAAGCTATGCTAGACGAAATCCACGATGAAGCAGTGCATCTCCACGGTGAGATAAAAGGTGAATTTCCGCTTTCCGAATTTCCTGCGCCGCAGGACCTCGAGCTTAAAAAGGGTGCACGGGTTATGTGCACAGCAAATGGAACCGACGACAATGATGTCGCTTATTCTAATGGCTCACTCGGATATGTCAGGGATTTCATTTATGAGGAAGGCCCTAATGAACCTTCCTTGATTCTCGTGGAGCTTGATACCGGGAAGAATGCTTACATCAATAAGTGGAAGTTCAGCAAAGAAGAGTATCGGACGCAGCCCATCAAAAAGGGCGATGACAGCAAGACGATAACCAAATTGGAAGAGGTCGGCTCTTATCGCCAGTTCCCGCTGAAGCTAGCTTGGGCGATCACCCACCACAAAAGTCAGGGGCAAACGCTGGACAAAGCGGTCGTCAACCCCTACGCATGGGACCCAGGCCAACTTTACACTGCGCTAAGCAGGGTAAAGAAGACGGATGACCTGTATTTAACTGAGCGCATCAAGCCCGAAAATCTGATAGCCGACAAGAATGCCATGGATTTCTACAGAAATCTGAGGACAGGCGAGCCCGCCCCAGTATCAGCCTCTTCGAGCGGAGACTTGCGACTGGTTGAGGAACAAATTCGTCGTGATAAGGAAAAAAAGGGAGAGCAAAACCTAGAGTTTCGAATCAAGAGAATTAAACGCACTATTTCTAAGCTGAACCAATATAGCGTCGAGATGCAAACCACCCTTCCCGTGATTAAGCGCATACCGGCTAAAGCGCTAGGGTCTTCTCATTCAACTTTGCTCCGTAAGTCTCAAACGGCGTTAAACGAACTGAACGAAACAGAACGAAGGCTGCAGACGTGTCTGGATCTTATCCTAGCCAATAAACCTGAGCCTGATTCCTCCCGTTCGGCAGAAGACGCAACAGAGTCTGAAATCGAAAAAGAAGATTTGATTGCTGCTGAAGAAGAGCTCGAAAAAACCAAGTCACTGTTAAGGCAATTGAAACAACTTAGACAGGAAGCTGTTCGAAGGTTGAGCAAGCGCTAAAAGTAACGCAAGGGCCAGTCCCAATTAAGGAGTCGTCGTGGATAAAACCAATGAACAACGTGTCTTCGACATCTTGTCCTACTACAGGGTTTCATCAGAAGTCATTGGGCGCGATCGCGACAGCGAGGATGAAGGGAAGCAGCAAGCCGGCTATTCGATTCATTGGTTTTACGAATCCTTCTTCCCCGGCGATGGAAGCTTCGACAACTTTCAACGTCAAAATGTCCTCAAGTCCCTCACTCCTCAACTTCGAGCATTTCTAATCGGGGAAGGGGAAGAACGAGAGCGACTCTTCGGTTTGCAACAAGGTGCACCCGTTGAAATCAAGGATTCCTGGCTCCTGGAAAACGAAGCGGGGCACAATCTTAACGCAAGCCAAAGATCGGCCATTTCGCATGTCCTGGGCGATCCCATATCGCTTATTCAGGGGCCTCCAGGTACCGGCAAGACTGAGACCATCCTCAACATGGTTTCATGTATCCTTGCCCAGCCCGGCAACCCAACCGTCGCCGTCATTGCCAGTAACGGCAAGGCGATCAGCAACATCGTTGACAAAGTGAACGAGCATCGTAACTGCAGTCCCGATCGCATGCCTAATTGGCATCGGCTCTGTCGTTCTTTTGCTCAACTGGGAAATAAGAAAACTCTCGAAGCTTGGTGCAAAGAACACCCCGAGGAAGCTGAGCGCTTTGTCTTTATCGACAAGGGCAAACACAACGCTTCCAGCGTCAAAGCAGAAGACTTTCTCTCGGAATACCCCTTTATCACGAGCACCGTCCACTCACTCGCAAAATGTTTTCGCAACGGGATCTCATATCGCTACGACTACATCATCATAGATGAGGCATCGCAATGCGATATCATGTTGGGCCTTATTCCCATGAATTTGGCCAAGCATCTAGTGCTGGTGGGGGACACCAAGCAGCTGTCGCCCGTTTACAAAGAAGAGCTGCAGCCGGTAATAGACCGGGCGGCAAAGGTCGAACGCATCGCGACACCGCAGGATAGCATACTTGCGCTGTCAGCTACTGCGGCCACGGGCACAAAAGAAGGCAATAGCGTTCTCGCAGCAATGGAGTGCATCGCTGGCGACAACCACAAGGTGCTTCTCAACGAGCATTATCGCTGTCATCCCGGAATCATTGAGTATTGCAATCAGAAGTTCTATGACGGCAGACTCGTCATCAAAACCAAGGGAGATAAGCGACGTCCACCAATTCGCGTGCGTTGGTTCGCCGGAAACTACGCCGAAGCGGGTGGCCCGCTGCTGGGCAAAAAGAAAACCAAACAGTCTCAAAACACAAAGATCTCTCGTCGTAACATGCGTCAAATTGAGGTGTTTATGACCGAGGAATGGCCCCTCCTTGAGCGGCGCCTCAAAGAAGAGAACCCTCCATCATTCTGCGTGCTCTCACCATTCCGCGCGCAAATAGAGGAGTTGAAAAAAGCTTTGACCGCTGTCTGGGACTGCAGCGAATTCGAACTTGCCATACGCGAGGAAACCGAAATCGCGCAATTCGAATCCGACCCTACCAACGATTTCACGCTTTGCGCCAAACCGAAAAAGGGCGCCACGAGCAACGATAAAAAATCCGCAAAGACCGAGGTCGATAAGCATGGCACAACCATTCACAAATCGCAGGGAAGTGAATTCGACATCGTTTACCTGCTTCCCGTCGATGATCTTAACTGGGAATGGCCCTGGTCGCAAGGAGACCGCCTGATCAATGTCGCCGTGTCACGCGCCAAAAAAGAGCTTGTAGTTATTTTGTCAAGCGGCATCATGAGCGAAAAGGTTCAGAAGACGCTCAGCAAGGCCAAGCTTCTAAGGGAAAACTGCCTCGTCTCTTCGGACATCAAAAAGAAGGAAGGCAAAGCTGACTCAAACCACAGCAACAGCAATGTGACGAGCGACGAAACCGATAGCGAACGTTCTGACAACTTCCTTTACGTAGAACAGCTCATCGATTACGTTGCGGATTGCGGAGCGAGCTATTATCCCCAAGGCACCGAAGACTGGGGGTTCTTTCGATCCGGCATCGTTTCGATATTCGATGAAGTGCCCCGCAAGCGTCAGGAGGCGAACGGCACCGGAAACCAGAGCCGCACGAATAACACCACCCCCTCAACGGAAACCGTTCTTTCCGACGCCTTGCGCGAAATGAACCTCTCCGAACGCGGGCTTATCGCCAAACGCGAGGTGCGACTTAAAGATCTACAGCTGTCGACGAAATGGGAAAATATTCTCAGCAACCAGAACAGCAGCGAAACCATTGGCGAGAGCGCTGAAATGCCCATCTCCAAAGCAGACAAGCTTGCTTTTGTGGAACGCAATGTGGGAAACGGCAACAACGGATCGCATTTCGATTTCGTCGTCGTAGATAAGGCGACGAACAAACTCGTTTTGGCAATCGAAATCGACGGCGAAGTGCATCGGACCATTTCCTACTTTGACAAAAACAGAAAAGACGCGACGGACGCGGAGATAGCTTCTCAGCGCATCAAGAACTACCTCGCTCGAAGGAGAAACGACCAAACAAAAGACAGCATCGTGGTTGATATGGGAGGCACCGTTCTTTACGGCAACAAGCGCAGTGCATGCGAGAACATTTCCGCAGATGCTTCGTTTGCCCTATTGCGCCTACCAACCGACGGGACTACGGCCTGGGAAACCAAGAAGCTCAAGCGCGGCATACCACCCGAGGCGCGAGACATTTACCCGACATCGATACGCGATTCCTTCGTCACTATCGAAGAGCTTCTCGACAATCAGCTGGATCGCGGATTCGATCGGGCACCACACGTACCCACCAATGCTGGAGAGGAGCTTGCAGATGATCAGAAGAAAACGATAGCGGAATCTATTTCGCTATCCACATTACTCAAGCAGATTCGGGACGAAGACCCCGACTTCTCGCCTAAGCTTAAGCAGACCAAAGATGCGAACACGGCACTTGCCGCCGCCGGCTTAATCAAACACGACGGTCAAGACTGGATTGTCACCGAGGCCGGAGAGAAGGTCGGGATCGAGCAAGCGCAATTCATCAACGAGGATGGAAGCATCACGCGTTACTGCCGGTACCCGGCTCATTGCCACAACGTCGTTAAAAAGGCGTTGTCGGAAAACGCTTAGGAAGCCGAAAAGAATCGGGAAAACCCAGCCGGCAGTTCGACGTTCTACCGGCGGGTGATCAAAAGCCACACTCAAATCTGTGCTGCGTGGTCGCTGCCATCAACGTGGCAGTTCGTTTTTCGTTCGATGGGCTTGGCAGGACAGAGGTTTACCCCTTCGCGTTGGCTGGCTTTTGCCGCCCAGGCTCGCTCAAGCGCGGGGGTCATCTCATCAAGGCTTATTGGTTTCACCTTCGATAGTTCGGCAGCGCGGCTGCGAACAATTTTCTCCAAACCCTCCCAGCGGGCGGTAATTAAAGAATGTTCGCTCCCGCTGCCATCTACCAAAGGAGAGGCGGCCTCCGCGAGTTCTGAAAGCCACGCGATCTGCCGAGGCCCCATCACCCGCCCCGCGAGCTCGTCGAACGTCCTCCCGCCAAACGCAGGAGCCATGGTCGCAACCTGATACTTCGCCTCAGTCAGCATCTCCGTTGGCACCATCGGCAGTAACGACCGCCCGTTGTCAAAGATAGGCGCGAGACCCAAGCATCGCCCTGCCTCAGTCTCACGCAAAAGCCCAAAGTTCGAGAAATGCCTGTCCGTGTTAAGGGTTAAGCAATCGAAGATCAACATATCCCTAAACTCTTCGAAGACATCCTCGCCGAGGCGAGCGCAGAACGCGAGCGCTGAACCCAAGTCGACTATGCCGGTCGCCGTGGCGAACGGTGTATATGAAACGTCTTCGCTGCAGAAGCATTCGCATGTCGAGCAAAATTCTCCCTGCCACTCGCCCATTTTGTATAGGACAGAATGAAGCCCCGCTCGTTGCGCAAGGCGCGACGCCAGAACCTCACTCGCAGGCTCGCCGGGATCCCAATCGTTGCTCGAGCCCTTATAGAGAATCCTCCGTCCCTCGGAATCGATTCTCCACGCTTTATGCAGCATCCCGTCCGTTGTAAGCTCTGGCGTAAGCCCATGAGCATTGCGCTCTGGGCTGATGTGCCCCGTATACGCAACAGCTGCCAAGACATCGGAAAACCCGTTTCGATACAAGTTTATTTCGCCAAAGCTTCTACCATCAGCCTCTTCTGGAGTCCAGTAAGAGTCATTGAGCGAGAGCCCGTAGGATATCGAATAGATCGAAAGCGTGTCGTCGATGGAAAAGCCCATGGAGCGGCAGAGCTGCTCAGCATATCGGCGGTTATGCGGCAAAGCCCGCGACGACAGCCATCTGAAAAGAGAGCGTTCATCAGCCGCCAATCCCCAAGGCATGAGATGCGCGTTCGCTTCATCACAGGTCAAAACCTCTACTTCAGGCGTGCCGAACGCGTCGCGCGATAATCTGAATGTCAAAAGCTCTTCATCGCGGCATTTTAAGGTATATCGACCGATCATTTTTCGCTCCGTTCATCTCTTGCCCCCGAGTATATAGGAGAAAAGCCCGCCACGTTCTGCTCCCAGTTTGCACGAAAGGCAGAACAAACCGTTTGGCGGCGCAGCTAGCGCGGCCGCACCAGCGCTACAGCAAGCATCATAATCAATCGGCGCTTCTTCTTTTCACCACCTCGAACACACGATCAGCAGCCTGCCTGCTATATTTCAGAACCTGAAACGCCTCACCCGAATCATCAGAGGAATCGACATAGCGCGCGCCGAGTCCCAGAAGCTCATCGGAGAAATCGTAGCTTCTACGCTCATCCGTCTTTTCAAGCAGCAAACCCTCCTCGCAAAGCCAAGAATTGATTTGCTTTGCCGTTAGAGACTTAGCGCCATCAAGCCCATCCTTCCACCTGTCGCGTTTAATCCACATCGAAAGGGACAGCAACTCCTCTTCGGGTGCGTTCCGGCTATCGACAATCGCAACGCATGCCAAATTTTGTTCGCAGCTTTGCCCTTCAATCTTCGCGATTGAAGCGACATGCCCCTCACCTGAAGGCGGAACAAAGCTTGAATCTGACGACTCTTAAGGCACATCGCCGAAGTCCGTTTCGCTTTCGAACTCAGCTTCGGTTGCGTCCTCGACCATTTTGAGCTTCTTATTCTGCCCCTTATACACGAGCCAGAAAGCTTCTCCGCTTCTCATAAGGCCCTCTTCTTCCGGAAGAGGGTACTGATCCAAATCGTCTTCCGGCTTGACAAACCCACTGGGGTTCAGCAGCCACGCAAGAATACGGCGAAGGGTGGCTTCGTCCCATCCTTTCATCTCCTGCCCATGCGAGCAAGCATTTCTGAGCTTCGCGATTTTTCCCATATTGGTACCGAGGCGCTCCCACCACTCGGAAGTATAGCTGCACGCATTCCCAAAACTCGACTCTTCGTCTCTGCAGAAACCAGCGAACTCCTCTTTGGCCTCTTTGAGGGGGCGCTTGTACTTTCCGATTGTCGGGGTATCGCCTTCCACGTCCCTGCAAACCGGCTTCCTCCTCTTAAGAAGAGGAAGCACGATATTCTGCAAATACGTTTCGAAAGCTTTTGAAAAAATGGCTCCGCAAGCAGAACGGACAACACCTGCTCGCATATCGGAATCATCCGTAAAGTTCTCTGCAACAATATACTGGAACATGCCCCACTGAAGAGTGACGAGCATCGCTTTCAAGGCGCTATCAAAATCAGCGTCGCACCTCTTGAACGTGATTGCGAACTCGTTTTCGAACTCTTCCTCATTCTCAAAACCAAACTTCCGATAAACGGATTCATCCAAAACCCCGTCAATCACCGGCCCAGTTTCCTCGCTGTTGATATTGGCAGCGGCGACATCAACGATATATTCATCCCGACCGGTTTCATCGCTGCCTTCCGCTTGGTTAGCCATCTCGTCCAACTGTGGGAACAATGCTGCCGCTAATTCCAGCTCAGCCTTTCCCCGTTCCGTATCCGGTTCTTTCATCCAACGCTTATAGTGCTCCACCCATAACGTCGAAATAATGGTGAACGCTACTTTGACATGCTCGTTTTGCTTCCATACGTTCTCGTCACCGATTATGTAAAGCCTACGCTTAGCGCGGCTCGCCGCCACGTTGACGATATGGGAATTTACCCATTTGACCGCACCAAGGGCCATCTCGTCGCATCCAAGCATGAAAACGACCTCATCGGCTTCTTTTCCTTGGAAGGTATGCACTGTACCGATATTGTTGCTGCAAAAGCTCTTGAATTCATCGTCAGATATTTCAATGTCATCGCATTTGCAAAACAGTTCCTCTTTCTGGCCTTCCAAGTACTTCTTAAAACTTTCTGAGACCGTCTTAAACGGAGATATCACATACAGGCTCGGCAATTTTCCTTCGTTGGCTTTAAACGCGTGCACCACAATCTCAGCAGCTCGTTCTCCCTGTTTATCCACGTAGTGATTTTTCTCTCCGCGCTCTCTTCCGGAGACGTTCATCCATCTTGACGAGCTCAGATAGAAGCGGTCGTTTTTAGGATCGTCACGCTTCAACTCGACCGTTTCCTTTAGCATGGTTCCGCCATAGCAAAGCCTATTCGATATCTCGAACATAGGCGATGAGCAGCGACGGTGAACAATGAGCGGGCAGCCGATCCACGAATCATCGCCATCATCGGAAGCTCCAACGTTCTTGGTACCCACAGGGTTGCGCCTGTCGGCAAATTGCTGGACCGAAGCCGCTTTGGAAAAGAAGCTGATCGAGTTAGATTCCCCAGCAAGGAACCAAGACATCCTATTGCGAATACTGTCCAGCGCTTCTGTCACAACGGGTTCGATTTGGCTCGGGTCGCCGACAACCATTGCTTTGCGGCAGCGCGCGAAGGCGCCAACAGCGGCAGCAGGAACCACCTGACCAGCCTCGTCTATAACTAGCAAACCAAACGGGGCCTTCCCGTCAAGGCGCATCGGAACATGGCCGAACATCCGCTGTGAGCCTATGGAAGCAAATGCAGATGAAATAACCGGAGTCAGAATATTCAGCGTTTGAAATAGCGCAGGCATAACATTCCCCAGCTCACTTTGCGAATATTTCGCAGTTTTGGAACCGCCTTTGTGCCTTGCACCCATACCAACCCATATGCTTCTCAAACTCTGAATGTTGCTTTTCATGCATCTGGAAGCAAGCACGAATTCCTTGGTCACCTGAAGAGCCAAGAGAAACAACCTATCGCGCGCTTCAGACAGCAGAGCTTCTTCATGGCTGCCACTAGCCTCTTCTGGCCGAGGAGACGGGGAGAAGAGCTGAGCTTTGCGACGGCGCTCGTTTTTAGCTTCATCGCGGTTCGCGTTAGTCAGACGCATGTCTTTAATCAACTGCCCATCAACCCAGCCGCAACCTTTCACAAGCCGCTCTTCGCCATCGCTACGAGAGCCCGCACATCCCTCTAAGCTCTCTCCGAGGTCCCGAAACATGGCATCGATTTTCTCATATAGGGCGAGAAATTCTTTGGCTATCTGTCTCCATTTCAGCAAGCGCATTTCACGGGGGGCGCTATCGTATGCTTCGACGATTTCATTAAGAACGTTATCTTCTTTCTTGCCCTTGGCGCGATAGGAGAAAGCCTCTATGTTGTCCCTATTGCCAAGTCGAGCGGCTATCAACAAATCAGGGTGTTCCTTATCCGCCTTGGCATCCTTACCGAATTGACGCGTTGCGGCTCGGGAGAAATACAGGTCGGGCTGAGCTTTGGACGCGCCTTCCCCTTCGTCACCCAAATCGTTAGCATCCACGCCCTCGTCACCAGCGGTGCAGAAATTATCAAACTCTTCCCGTATCGCAAGTGTGAGACCATCAAAAAAATTATCCCCATCAGAAAATTCTTTTGAAATGTTTTCGACGGCCTTATTGTTTGATGAGCAAACCAAAATGCCGTAGTCGTTAATCGCGTCGAATTCCGGTTTTATGCGATATGCAGAACTCGCACCCAAATGCTTCTTAACGCCATCGATTTCTTCAAAAATATCGTCAGGCTCACCATCGATTCCAGCAAGAATTCTGGCCTTTTCTACAACGCATGCGGCAATGACTTCCTTCAGAAGCGTAGTCTTCCCGGTGCCTGGAGGCCCATTGACCGATACGATATCGTTCGCAAGATATGCAGAGCGCTCCTCAGAGCACGTTTCACCGCGCCCGGTTTTGCGCCCTACTATCAAATTGATAGCCATCTGCTGCATCAAAACGGGACTGTATTTGGACGGCCATCTTCCAAGCGGCAAATTACGATAGCTCAGCACATCTTGGAATACCTTGAGGCACTCTTCCTCGTCGCCGTTCATCAAATCAAGTCGATTCCGTTCATCGCATTCGGAAAAGCCCCCTTGTAGGTAATTGACGACGAGAGACAGCGCCCCCTCGTTAACCTCCTCAAGTGACGTTGCGTTACGTAACAGCCTCAGAAGGTTTTCCAGATCCTTTTGAAAAAAACTATTTCGATTAAACAGTTTGGTAAAAGAGTCGCTAAATGCATCTTTTTCAATAAAAGGTCTTTCGCTCGCATTCACCTCGACCCTGCAGCTATACAGCAAGGTCTCGAAGGATGCCTCGCTTGAACCCTCGAAACCGTTGCGGCGCATTAAATCGCAACATGCATTGATCTTTTCTTCAATACCGAACTCTTGGAAATAATCTTCCTCGATGACGTAGCACCTGATAATGCTTTCAACATCCTTGTAAGTCAGAGAATCTGGATTCTCTGACCTGATTTCTCTGAAGATGTCCTCCATCTCATTCCTGTACGAGCGAAGAAGGCCATCGCCAATAGACTCGCCCCCATGTTTCAAGCCCCACAGCAGCGGCGAGAGCGAGAAACCGCTAATAACACCATCGGTGTCCAGCGAAACGGTAGCAGCGGCCACTTTGCGTTTAAAGAAATCGTCCGAAACCTCAGCTTCTTCCGCTAAATCAGCAACGTCCTTCAAGTCTTTCGACAGTCGCATACGCCCAACGCACTCATTCAGCACATCGCGGGGGATTTCACCCAGGTAGAGCGTGACATCGGAATAAGGCACATCCAGAACTTCGTTCGGTTTACCGCTCCCCAGAGTTGCATCCATAGCATGATCAAGCATGGTTTTGCACGAGGCGGAAGCATCACTCTCCGCGAATACAAAAACGTGCTTGACCTCGAAGACCTCCTTTTCTTCACAAGGATCGAAGCCTTCCTCGCCTTCCTTTAAGCTTCGTTTTTCCCAGGCCGGCCTCTTCCTCTCTTCAGGCAAGCTGCTTTGGTTCAGGGTCTCGAGCAAACTCCAGCACTCAAGCACCTTCTCGATCTTCTGTTTTCTCGAATCGCACGAACACCCCGAACCCATAGCGTTTATCTTTTCTCTCGGCAGCTGACATCTTCATCAAGGATAAGGGTTATTCGTTGGATTTTCGAGATAGATAACCCTTCCCATTTTTTGAACCCATGATCCCATCTATCACCTGATCCACAACGCTTGACGCGATGTTATCTTCAGCGAAGTCCCAGGATCCGTTCTTGTTATCAGAGCCGAGCCTTACGCTTTTAACTTCGACGGCATGTATCCATTTCGGAAGCCACCTTTCGAACCCGTCAAGCGATGCAACGAAAAAGTAGTTGTCCATCTTTCCGTCTCTGAATTCAGGATTGCCGCGGATCGCATTCAAGATATAGGTTTTCGCCTTTTCGTCACGACATGCGATTTCGATCTTAGCGACACCTCCGCTGAACAATCCGTCGAGACCTGCTCTCATCGTCCTTTCCGACGCTTCCCGCCATTCGGTAAATTTTTCCTCCGTAATGCCGGTTGCCCTCCCCGCAGACTCAAGGAACTTGATCCTGTCTATTCTGAATATCGCCGGCGAAGCCACCGTTCCTTTATAACCCTTTCGACCGCTGGGTTTCCGATAGAAACTTCCCTTTGCACCTCTTTGCTTTGCGCTCAGGTAATAATGCTCACCATCGAAAAAAACGGCTATGGGCAGATACGGCTTTGTCCTGTCTGGCCCTTTCACCTGCTTCCGATCTCCTGCAGACGAATATCCGATAAAAATATATTCACGCTGGTTTATCGCATCTTCCAGCTTTTGTATATTTCGCATCAACCCTGAAAGGCCCGGCATCACCTCTGATGCTTTCTGCCCTTCCACCTTTGCAAGAATCTTGTTTTGGGCCTTTTCGTCAAGTCGCGACAAAAGCAATTTTTCTATATCCTTGTTCTTGTCATCAGCAGAAAGCGACTCCAAGTATCTGATAAAATGTTCTACCATCAAAGGTAGATTTTCGTCGCGCTCTACGAAGACAAGCTGTTTTTCATTTCCGAATTTTTTGGTAGTGACGGGGTTCATATTTTCAATCTTTATCCGGTAAGCGTCGCTACCGGGATAATCCTTTTGCCATGTCTCTATCGCCGTAACGCAATTGAGGACTGTATTCTTGCTAACATCTATGCCGTAATCCTTTGATAGCCTCGAAAGCACGTCTTGATAGCTCAGGCCTGCCCGCGTGCTCCAGTCCGTGTGCTTGAGCAGCACTTTCTCGACCGCCAAAATCGTATATAGCGGTATCGCTTTTCTACCCATGGTTGCAACTCCTTCCTCTGCACAGATCATGATATATGACAACAGACGCGGATATAAGGGATTTCGCATTTATATAGAACCACTTTTTCGGTAGATCCTATTCAGCAGAAGCGACATAAACAAAAGCTGGCGGACTATGCGCCGAATCGTTTCTCGGCCAAGACAAATGTAAGCCCGGCTTCGCCACTCGTCCATAAACCGCCACACCGAATCGAGCTGAACGCGCGCTTTCATAGGGAGAGCCAAGGAAAGACGTAAGGAAAAAAACCCTCACCGATGCTCGCAAAAATCGTCCCAATCGCAATGAGAAACAGGGTGAAAAAGCCTTCGATTAACGACCCTTCAAAATTTAGCACCGCATGAAAATGCGGTGCTATTGTATCCTTGTCGGTTCGAAGTTGCAACAAGGAATTGTCAGAAGCACCGAATAGTCATGAAAGCCCTCGAAGTCTTCGCCCGGCTTAAGCGATTGAAGGCAAGGCTGACCAAAGCAGAAAGGACATGAATGATTTACCCTGCGGCAGCATCTAAGGATTTTTACGCGGGAAGAAAGAAAAGCCCCACTACAGATAATGCAGCGGAGCCGTTTACGAATTATACACGAGAGACCCGTTGCACGAGCAAGTTTTTCAAGAGAGCCGGTCAAGAAGTCGGACTGTAGGATAGGAGGCAAGGCAAAACTGCCAACACGCGCCGGGGCGCTCGGAGACCTTCGATCGACGACAAGGAGAAACTCTTTTGAGGGGAACGTCGTTTCGGTTAGGAAAAGATTGTTCACTTCTATTTAGATACACTTAATCCAATATCCACTCTATCCACTCTGTAATCTTGCATCCAGACAGCACGGACGGAACCCGTGACCGGCAACACCTAAGGAAAGGACCACCATGCAGAGCCTCGAAACCAAAAAGGCACGTCACTACCTCGTCCGCGAGATCAACGGGCGCCCATGCCAGCTGATCCTCGAGGGGTGGGGCGGCATCCGAACGCTTTTGGACAACGGCAACCAACTTCGCTTTCTCTCTGTGGCAAGCAAAGAGCTAGCCGAGGAAGCACTCGAAAGTCTCGCCGCCTAGCGTCCTTCAGATCAAAGGCCGGGAATCGCGCCGGCCTTTGATGCGCGTCCTTCGCGTAAGGCCGCTGCACCTTGAAAACTAAATAGCGTTGCATTTATATACACCCGCTTTCAGCGGTTCACACCTACCATTAACCACTTTCCACCCATTCAGCCCGAAGGCTAACAAGCCTCCGCAAATAGCTACACCGACGAAGAAAGGACGAACCATGCAAAACGAATACGAGTCCATATTTAGCGAAATCGCCAGTCTATCAGGATCGATAGGCAATCTGTGCTCAATGTCTTCATACCGCGAACCGGACGAAATCGAGGTTCAAGCACAAGCACTGAAAGAGCGATACCTGGACGATTTCACATTCGGGATTAACGCCGATTTGCTAGACGATCTCATGATACAGTCCCTCATCTCCTTTGCTTCAGATACCTCAGAACGCAAGAACGACCGCAAAAGCTGCCTCGAACAGGCAGAGACGCTTCTGGAGCCTTACCGAAATCATCGCAAAAGCACATCTAAAAGCAGGCGCCAGGCAGAACCCAGCCTGCAAATGCACTAATACCTCGAAAGGAGCACAACCATGTATCTATCGTTCCATGACTACAAAACGCAGCAAGGAAAGACGTTTGAACAGCAGACGTGGGCTTCAAAGCAAAACATAAAAGCCTTCTCGTCTGGGACAATCGACCGCGACCTGCTCCTTGGAACAGACGCATCCATTGCGTTTCACGAGCAAGATAAAGAATGGCACCATGCCATAAACGGGAACGTCATGGTGTTTGGGGGAACCGGCGCCGGAAAGACCATGGGATTCGTTGGGCCGAATCTTGCACAAGCCCTTGACTGCAACTACATTGTTGCCGATCCGAAAGGTGAGCTAACAGCAATATTCGCCGACTACTACAAAAGCAAAGGCTATCGTGTCTCGGTTCTCGATTCGATCGAGCTCAGCAAGTCGGACGGGTACGATCCCCTTCGTTACATTTCATGTGAAGAGGATATTCTTTCTGTCGCAAAGCTACTTCTGGATTCTTTGTCCACAAATCGATCCAACACGACTGACAACTTCTGGAACGAGACAAGCGAGATGCTGGTACGCGCCGGAATCGGAATCCTCTGGGAGCTTGAGAACCTCAACGGGATTTACTCTCCTCTGGCGCAATACACAGAGGCGTGCGACCGGACGGACCCAATATATCTCAGGCTCAATCGCCTCGTTGACCTGCTCTCGCTACTACGCACACAACATGCCGGACAAATATCGAACTCGCCCCTCGATAGACTGGTTAAACTGCTCGAATCTCCCAAGTATCGCTATTATGTCGGATACCCAGGATCAAGCGGATATGGCGTCAGGCAATACCAATCGCTCCTATGCTCAGCACAAGATACCTTGCTGAGCGTGATCATCTCAACACAAACCCCGATGATGAAGCTGGACAATGCGGAAACAAAGGCTTTGCTCGAGCACGACGATCTGAATCTCGATAAGATCGATGAAGAAAAGCGCATTATCTTCATCAAGACGAGCGACAACGACTCGTCAAAGTCCTTCCTTTCGAAGATGTGCATCAAACAGCTGTTCAACATAGCCCAGCGAAAAGCCGACTCCCAAGGAGGTCGACTAAAACGAAACCTGATGTTTGTTCTTGATGAGTTCCCCAACATCGGGAGGATCGACAACTTCGAAAGAAGCATCGCCACCGTGAGGTCACGCGGGATCAACTTCCTGATGGCATCCCAATCGCTATCCCAGATTGAAAGGATATACGGGTCGGAAGGAGCTAGAACGATTCTCGACAACTGCGACACGATTCTCTACATGGGATCAGGAAGCTCGCTGGAAACCGCTCGCTATATCGCAAGTCTATGTGGAGAAGCAGAACTCGGAACCAGATACGTTGGCGTGGAAAAAACGAGGGCAATAGCCATGGAGAACGTTATCACACCAGGTCAGGTTGGTCTTTTGTCGCGCATGGACTGTATCATCAAAATATCCGGTTGCCGACCCTTCAAAACTACGAAGTTGTACTTGCCCAATCATCCCAATGCAAGCGCGCTGAACCTCAAGCGCTAGCCCCACCGGCAAAGCCAAACGAAAGGAGCACCGCAAATCATGTCAATTTACGAACCGAACATCATCACGATCGAAAAAGACAATAGCCTCCGAAGCGTAAGCGTCAGCGATGAACTCACGAACAGCCGAATTCTGATTTTGGATGGGCCGATCGAGAAAAACGTTGTTATGACGCTCATAAAGACGATGCTCGTTCTTGAGCACGAAGACCCTAAGGCTGAAATCACCCTCGTCATTTCCAGTCCAGGCGGAGATGTCTACTCGGGGATGGCGCTGATCGACACCATGCGAAGTCTTTCCTGCCCGATCACGACAATCGCAATGGGCCTGGTGGCCTCAATGGCATCAGTCATCCTTGCCAATGGCGATAGGCGCCTTGCACATCCGCACACTTTCATCCTTATTCATCAACTTATGAGTGGAAGCGGCATGAGCCAGCAAAGCGATCTTGAAATCGCCGCAAATCATGCGGCGGAGCTGCGAAGGGTTCTCGACGGATTGCTCGCTTTCAAAACAGGCAAAGAGCCAGAGTATTTCCACGAGATGACCGAACGCGATTGCTGGTGCAGCGCAGAACGAGCCCTTGAGCTCGGAATAGTTGATGAAATCGTATCTCCAGATTCCGCAAAGGAGGTGGCGGCCTGAGATCAAACCCCTTAGCGCATCCACACCGAGCTGCTAGCTCAGCCGGTCGTGCGCGATGGGGGTGGCGAACAGGGCGGCGAGCTTTTCCGCGTTGATG
>CAVHFE010000034.1:0-20066 GCA_963635145.1 Oscillospiraceae bacterium | reverse complement strand
ATCTTGAGCAGCTCGAGGAAGGCGTCCGACTTCTGGATGCCTTGGTTGCCCGCAATGTAGTTGTGGCAGCGGCGGAACGAGTAGAGCAGCGAATCGCTCGCGGCGGGGCGCAGTTGGTCGAAGCGCGGCGCATCATCAGGAATCTCGCCGCCGGCGTGAGGCAGGTCGGGAACCGCTTCAGAAGTGCGCTTGCCGGCATCATCGACAACATAGCGAAACGCCAGCAGCTCGTCGCCGTTGGTCCACATACCATAGGTCGAGTTCATGCAGGCGGACGCATACGAGTGCATCTGGTCTACGCCGTCCTTCTTCCCCTTGCTCTTGGTCTTAGGGTCCTTGCACTCGACGATGATGTAGATGTTTTCCTGCGTATGAGCCTGGTCGGGCTGCCATATGGCAACATCGACAGACTTGTGGGCGCTGCCGAACTTGATCGAGCGCTCAACGCCGATCTGGTCCTTCTTGTAGCCATATTCGCGGACGAGGGACTTGAGGATTTCCTGCCTCACGCGCTCCTCCGGCGTGTCCTTGCGCTGTGTGGTCCCGTCGATGAAGTCGAGTATGGTTTCCGGCTGGATGACGGAAGCCTTGTCAACGTATGCCATTACAGATCAATCCTTCCGGCCATGCTCGCCTGGTCGCGTTGAGCCGCGCTCATTTCCTTGCTGATGAGTTCCTTAAGGAAGCCTTGCTTGTTGTCTTTAGCAGAAAGGAACGACCACATTTCGGCGTCGTTGGGATAGAAGCGCAGGCAAAACTGCTGCGTCTTGTCGTGCTTGTACTTGCGGTCAGCACGTTTTTGAGCCTCCGATTGCATTGGTGCCCCTTTCTCCAGAGCTGTCCCATAGTATGTTCAACTATAGGTCTAGACCTAGATATAGTCAAGAAAAAAACGGCCGACATAGGCCGCTAGCAGGTGTTTATTGACTTATTGGAATATGGGTTCGATCAGGAATTTATTCGCCGCCACCCCTGGCCGTCAGCCCGGTCGCGCGCTGCTCGCCTCGGCTCGTCCGCAGGACGTCCGCCCATGCTCCGGGTGTTGCGCTCGGGCCGTTCGTGCCGCGCGCCGCACCCGCGCCCCGCAAGGTCGCCGTGGTCGGCCAGCCGTCGGCTCCGGCCGGTCTTCGCATGCGCGCCTGCGGCAGCCCGCATACGCGGTCTGCCTGCGGCCGCGTGCTCAGCCCGCCCTACGCCGCCGCCTGGCCTGTTGCAAGGTTCCCGGAAGGCGCGGGCGCGTCACGCGTCACGCCCGGCCAACGGCGCACACCCTACGCATGGGCGGCCGTCCTGCTACCCGTTCCAGCTTGCCCGCGCACGCCCGGTCTGCCGGCCAGCGCAGGCGGCAAAGGCTCCACAGCGGCGGCAACGCTAGCTTACCTAGAACTTAAAGCCCTGTGCTCGCATGAAGTCGAATCCGTTGACGTAGCGCGCGCCCAAGCCCTCGCAGACGTTGGGGATCTTCACCTTTTTTAGGCTGTTCAGCCGAGTCTCGTAGGTCACTAGCGTTAAACCACTCGCCAGAGCCTCGGCGCAGAGCCATGCATCCGCGCGGCTTTCGTCTTTGAACTCACGAAGCGCTTGTGGATTGTAGCCCTGGCCGTCGGCCCAGGCGCACACCTCAAGGTACTTCTCCAGCGTTTTGTCCGACGCGGGCATCGGCTCGACGCCGTCCAGGCCCTCAATCCATTCGACCAAGGGGTCCTGCTTGCGCTTGAGCTCGTCTGCCACCGTCTGGTGCAGCACCGCCGTGCCCGACTCCAGGCAGGCACCCAGCTTGTGCCAGAAGCCCTCGAAGATGTCGTGTGGTATTTGGTGCTCGCTCGTTATGAAGATATTCGAGTCGAGGAGGTAGCGTTCCAACGTCACGCCACCTCTTCGAAGTAGGTCTTGAAGCTCGGGGCGCTCAGGCCGGTCAGGTCGTAGGCGTCGCGGTAGCTCAGGTAATCGCTGTGCACGGCGGTGAGCACGGCCTCGGAGAACACGCTGCCCAGCTTGTACTGTTTGCTCAGGAAGTAGTTGCCCCCGCCCTTGCCGGGCTTGGCGGCCTCGGGCACGTCGTCCTTGTAGCGCCTCCAGGCGGCGAAGAAGGTCTCCTCGTCGATGAGGCCCGTGTCCTTGGCCTTGCGCGCGGCCACGACGAAGTTGACTTTGCACGCGTGGGCCACGGCCTTGAGCGCGGGGTAGGTGCCCGAAGTCGCGTCGCCGAGCTTGCTCGCGAGGATGCCTGTCGGTACCAGGAAGTCGGCGGCCACGGCGTTGCAGAACCGCTCCACGGCAACGTCGCTGTCCCCGTCGTCGGGCGCGTTGCTCACGCCCGTCTGGGCGAAGGCCAGGTGGCACAGCTCGTGCACCAGGGTGAAGACCTGCGCGCTCTTGGCGTCGCGCCCGTTGATAAAGACGATCGGTGCCATGTCGTCGGCCAGCACGAACCCCCTGAACTCGTCCACGTCCAGGGTCCGGTGCGTGTTGTCGTTCACCACGCCGTTGATGACCACGGAGATCCCAGCCGCCTCCACGCGGTCCTTGAGCGTCTTGAGCGCCTCGGCAACCGTCTTGCAGACCGCGGCCCAGCCCTCGTCGAGCTTCAGCAGCTCGCGCAGGTCGGCGACGATTCGTGCCCTCGTCTTCTCGCTGCGCTCGGCCCCTCGGTAGGAGCCCACGAAGGCGATGGGGGCGTACCCCTCGTGCAGGAAGTAGTCCCGCATCCAGTCCTGCCTGCCCATCATGGCGTCCACGGTGTCGAAGAGCTCGGGGCTCGGGTCTTGCGCGGGCGCGTCGCCCACCGTGCGGAAGTCGGCGATCTGCAGCGCGTAGTCGGGCAGCTCGCTGCCGAAGAGCTCGCTTACGCTCACGTGGGTCTTGCTCGCGAAGTCGCGCAGCTGTTTGACGGTCGGCTTCCAGGAGCCGTCCAGCCAGGCATGGTATTTGGGAAATGCCTTGACGATTTGCTCGTCGGAAAGGCCGCTGCGGCGAACGGCCCACTCAAGCACCTCGGTGTTCAACTTCGCCATGCCATAGCCCCCTTTCCCCAGTTTGTCAGGTTCTTTTCACGATTATACGGGGTGATAAAAAACGCCGCTACAGCTCGGAGCAAACCAGCGTATGAAATCTGTGCCTGCAACTCTATTCTTATGCGCGAGAGCGGGCATCGGTTCTACTGGTTCGCAAGGTCGCCGATGCTCGCTTTGGTTGCGCTTTGGATGATAGGGGAGATTGACGCGCACGACATCTTCCAGATCTGCATGAGCGCCGACGCCCCAGTGGGCGCCTTCGACAAGGCCGTCGCAGAAGTGGTGTCGGGCTTGGAAGCGCCGATTGTGCCTGGTTGCGGGAAAAGCGCAGAGGACATGCTTGAACGGATTTTGGCCAATTCGAAGCCGAGGATAGAAGTGCTCAGGCGGTATCTGGGTTCTGCTGGCTAATCAGGCACAAGCGCCCCCCTCCAAAGGTCGAAAGGCCCAGCACTCTAAGGGTCCCTGGCCATTAGCGAATTGTTCCATTTGCCTTCGCTGCCATCAAATCTGCTTTAAACCGCGCAAGCCTGATTTTCTCGCGTTGCGGGAAGGCGAGAACGAGAAAAGCGCCGAAGGCAGTTAGTCCTGCAAGAAAAGTTTGCTGGTGGTATCTGCTGTATGCTTTTTGGACAATTGCTTCATCTGCTTCCCCATAGGCGATAATATGACTGGCTTAAGCTGGATGCGCCTTTTCCCTTGGCATGGCATGCCCCGCTTTCCGCACCTGCATAGGCGCATTGTGCGGGGCGCTCTTCCGCCAGTCAAATCCGTGTCCAACTCAAGCCAGCTACATTATTTCGTTCAAAAAGGTTCGAATGCCGGGTTAGAACCGCCCGATTTGAAGGAGATTCATTTGAATACCTGCGCCATGAAGTCAAGGATGAAAATTTCCACTATTACCTTGGTGTTGGGAGCCCTTGTTCTGTCGGCGCTTGTGCTCGTGAGCCCCCGTATCTCGCTTGCAGAGGGAGGCGTGACGAAAATCCACGTTATGGCGTTCTCCGGCACCGACGCTATCATCATCGAGAGCAACGGCCACTTCGGTATGGTGGACTCTGGCGAGAGCGAGGACTACCCGGATGGTTCTGACCCCCGTTATCCCTACAGGGACGGAACCACTATTGGATGCGGGGTTGAGGACGAGCTTCTTTCCTATCTTGATTCTCTTGGCGTAACCGAGGACAACTTCGATTTCTACATCGGCACCCATCCTCATAGCGATCACATTGGCACCGCAGGCATGATTATTAGTAAGTATAAACCGAGCAAGGTCTACACCCCTCGCTATGATGATAGCTATATGACCGCTTCTTGGGGTCTGTGGGACAACCAGTATGTGTATGACAAACTGGTGAGCGCGGCGAACAAAGTTGGCGCGGAGCTATATCTCGACTTTAAAAAAGGTGCGGCTGAAGACCCCGACTCCCATGTTTGTGGTACTGAGTTTGAGTTTGGGAGCGCCCGCATTGAGCTCGTGAATACCGATTCGTCCTACGAGACCGTGGGCACAGCTGATGCTAATTGCATTTCTCTCGGGGTGAAAGTAACGGCCAACGGCAAGGTTGCCTATCTTGCCGGTGACATCTGCAATTCTGACGGCGACGAGGACCGGCTTGCCAAGACGTTGGGTCGCGTTGACTTCATGAAGCTGGGGCACCATGGCAATGTTGGGTCAAACACATACGACTACGTAATGGCACTCTCTCCGAAAGTTGTCTACCAGACGAACGGCTTTGAGTGGTTATGGGACAAGCCGCTCAAAGCCATCCAAGACCTTGGCTGCCGATTTTATAATTCAGAGGAACTGAGTAAGGCTGGAACGGCGGCCTTTGTTGCGGAGCTCTGCTCTAATGGCGTTAAGACGAACATGAAGCCATCCAGTTCCTTCGTTGTACACAACCATTATACGGGATGCTACGAGGCGTTTGACGGCAATGGCGTTGCTGAAAAGCTGCGGGGATGGCGCAAGGTCTCAGATGGTTTTGCCTATTTCGACAATAGCCCTCAGTCGCTGAGAAACGCCTGGATTGCCCAAGGCACTGCCTATTCGTATGTTGATGACAACGCTTTGAGGACGACCGGCTGGAAACAGATTGACGGTTCCTGGTATCACTTCGATGCCAATGGTCTTATGCAGACGGGCTGGCAGCGTATCGGTGGTTCTTGGTACTGGTTCTGTGATTCTGGCGCTATGGCAACGGGCCTTACCTCCATCAAGGGCGTCTATTCTCTCTTCGCCTCGAGTGGCGAATGGCTTGGCTATGTGAGCTCGAATCCGGGTTGGAACCTGTTTGACGGGAACTGGTATTACGTTACCGCTAGTGGGCAGCTCACGACTGGCTGGCTGAAGCTCGGGGGCACATGGTACTGGTTTGACGATGCCGGGAAAATGGCAGTCGGCTGGAAGCTGATAGGCGGCACCTGGTACTACTTTGACGGATCTGGCGCCATGGCCACGGGCTGGCGCTACGTTGGCAGCAGCTGGTATTGTCTTGACGCCTCCGGCGCTATGGCAACCGGATGGAGGCACATCGAGTCCAGCTGGTATTTCCTTTCCGATTCTGGCTCTATGAAGACGGGCTGGGTTCTTGTGGGTGGCTCTTGGTATTGGCTTAACGGCTCCGGAGCCATGAGGACCGGTTGGCTTAACGTGGGAGGGGCTTGGTACTGGCTTGCTTCTTCGGGCCGCATGAAAACGGGCTGGCAGTACATTGGTGGCGAGTGGTATTACCTGAAGCCCTCCAGTGGTGCCATGAAGACCGGTTGGCTGCTTGATGGCGACAGCTGGTATTACCTGTCCGGGAGTGGCAGCATGCAACACTCCCGCTGGATTGGGAACTATTATGTGCTCGACAATGGCAAGATGGCTAGAAATCAGTGGATAGGCTCGTACTACGTCGGCGACAACGGCCTGTGGGTTGCGTAGCCGCCGACGAGCGTATCGTCGGCTAGGCCGTTTTGTGTTGGGAATGGTAACGGCAGGGCTGTCACGGTGGTGGTGCCGGGCTTGGCAGGATCGGCGCGCGATCCTGCCAGCGACCTCTTTTGCTTAGGCAAGATACCTCTGGATCGTCTTTTTTCCGAAATCGGTCATCTGGTAGAAAATGCGCAGTCGTCCCTTCCCATCGATGTCCGCTTTTGCTTCTTCTAGCAGCCCATTTTCCTTTGCGGTAGCAAGTGCTTCCTCGATATCCTTGCCGTTGAAAAGCTTATAGCTAGAGTAGTCTTGCCCGAGTACACTCATCACATCTTCCGCGCAAAGTGTGTCTCCGTCGCTGAAGCACTTGATAATCGCGTAATGCAAAGGCGGTAAGTTGTTCTTCATTCGGAAGCTCCTTGCGTTTTCTTGAAGCGGCAAATTGGATTAATCGCTATGCAGAAGATGCCGGCAATCATGATAAGTGCGCCAACCCACTGCGCCATAGTTAGAGGCGGATAGTCGGCTCCCATTCCGCCGATATTCAAAACGCCCATTACGATCCAGATGAAGAATGGACCCCAGAAGGCATACATGCCGTTGCATGCCATGCCTAGAGCGGTTCCGCACATGGAGTTCCCCTTGTACCAGAATGAAAAGGCTGGCATTGCGAATAGGCCTGAGACGGCAAAAATCAAAAGGGAAGGATCGGTTACCGCAGCGGTCATCATAGTGGGCACGGTGAAAATATCCGCTCCTATCATTGTGAGCACGGGGAAAACGATAACGAGCTCCAGCACCCCTGCCGTTACCTGCCTTATCGCAATACCAATGCGGTAATCGATTAAGCAGGTGCCAAAGCCAGCGACGCAGCCTTCAAACCCCCATCCGAACGCGGCAAAGAAGGCAAAAAGGCACCCGAAAAGAGTTTCGGAGCCCATGCTGGCAAAGCTTGTGCCGCCGATGATGCCCGCTGCAGTAAGGCAGACCAAAATACCGATCACCTTATGTGCTTCAAGACGCTGTTTAAAAAGAATGCGGCCAAGTATGGCGCCTAAGGCGCAGTTAAGCGCTGCAATTGGCACGATAACTCCCGGGTTGCCCGCTGCTGTTGCTGAGTTGAGCGCAATTACGTAGGCGATAGTCGCAAACGGGCCGCCTATCGCTGCGCAAAGCATCATTATCCAGCCGGGTTTTGTTTTAACTGTCTTCAATAGGTCACCAAGCTGCCCGTTCTTGGCGCATGCGATGAGAGACCAGATACCGCTAAACGAGTCGTTTATGCCGGCTGCTAGGGCGGCTAAAGCAAAAGTTACCAGAAAGGCATTTAGTGCATCGCGCCCACCCCAACTTTCACCGTTGAACCAAGCACCCCATACGCCCTGCGTCTCTCCCAGTGTTAAGAACGCGGTATATAAGCCGTAGCAAATGCCAGATGCCACGGCAAAAGAAACGCCTTTTACCATATATCTGCGATGGCGTTGCCTCTGGAGATCGGAAATAGTCTGCTGCATGTTTTCTCCCGTAACAGTTGAGGGGCTAGGTATTTATTCGGCGTCTGCTTCGTAAAGGCCAAGTGCTTTTTTCAGGTACCTCTTTGCGTATCGGTAATAGATATAGAGCCACTCGCCAACCGATTCCCCCTGAGACTCCTTGTAGAGTGACCATACGTACCAGCACCAGCCAGCAAACGTTACGGAAGCATAAAAATGCCTGAGCTTCGCTATGCTGGGGGTCTCACCGCAATAGTAAGAGATCATTTCGTCCGCCGTGCTGTCATCGAGCTCACCGCAAACGATAAAGGTTCCGATATCCTGGGAATAATCTGCCATTCCCGCATATTCCCAGTCGATCAACGATATTCTTCCATTTTTGTCTTTCAACAGATTCAAGGGGAAGAAGTCGTTGTGGCAAAGACAGGTGAAGCCCATGCCGTCAGATTCGAAAAGCTCATGTAACTCGACAACCCTTGCCTCAACGTTTCTGAAGGAGGGGATGGCATCAAGCTCTTCTGAAGCCATCAGGTTTGCGTATTCTTCTGATTTTTTGAAAAAGTCGAACTCAAGCGTAAGTTCAGCTTTGGAACAGTGTAGTTGTCGAATAAGGCTAGCCGCTGCTTTCAGATCGTCTTTGCTTTTAGCGTCAAGCTGCCTGCAATCGGGGATAAAGCGCGATATCTTCCAGCCCTTTTCTGGATCTTCGTAGATAAAGGTGTCATCTATTTCGAGCTCTTTCGCCCAGTATTGCGCTTTGCTCTCCTCGGTGCGATCAATGAGTTTGTCGGTTCCCGTTCCTGGATGGCGGTATACATACTCGCCGGCATTGGTTGCAAAATGGCATGACAGATTGGTAAGGCCTTGCTTCAGCGGGTAAACGTTATGGATTTCTTCCCTGGCGCAGCCAAGGGTTTTAACGATGTTGTCGAAAACCTCAGAGTCTACGTTCACCATGAAATTGGGATCAAAGGCCCTAAGCTCGTCTAGCGAGTCAAATTCGTTGATCATGCCATCGGGATATTGCCTAACTGCCATATCAAGTTCTTTGATGTGGTCGATATAGAGCTGTTCCCAAAGTTTGTCTGCGGTTTCGGGAAGGTTGTATTCATCTTGGAGGATTTTGACAAACCGTGAAGAAAACTTTTGATCGAAATAAACGTGACCAAGCATGATCAGTGAATCTTTTCCACCGATGGTCACGCCCATGATCCTCTTGTTCGGACCTTCCTTGATGCACCACTCGGGTGTTTCCCCTTCGCAATACTGGGCGGCATAGTAGGCTTGGTATACATAGGGCTCGAAGGGGTTTTCTGCAAAGTAGTCGTCCGAAGAGCAGATGTATGTATTGCTTAGCTTATTGCGAACAACCATTAGCGTAGAGTGGTTGTTCCTCGTGGCATATTCGGGATTGATGGCAATCTCTACGCCGTATTTGTCTTCGAGGTAGAAGAAAAACTCTTTCTTGTAACCCACGACAACCGTTATGTCGCAGATCCCAGCTTCGCGAAGTTGCTCAATCTGTCGTTCGATGAGGATTTCGCCGCGTACCCTCAACAAGCCCTTTGGCTTTTCGTAGGAAATAGGAGCAAAGCGGGAAGAGAGCCCAGCCGCCATAATGATTGCGTTCTTGACCTTATAAGGAGCCAGTGCGGTCATTCCGGCTTCGGTGACGGCGCCGCTGCGCAGGAGCCCCTTTGACTGCAATGTCTTAATGGATTGATTAACGCTGCCCAGAGAAATATCGATATGGGTCGCAATTGTGCGCTGACTCTCATGTGGATACGCTAAGTACGCGCAGAGTACAAGGAATTCATTTTTTGCCAGCAACGGGAGCCCCTTTGTTGAATTGTTCATTGTTAAATAAGTATACCCGGATCTTGAACATATGTTCAAGATCCGGGTATATAAAAAGTTAAATGAACAATTCAGGTGAAGCTGCTAGGTTAACGCTGCCATTTTCCATCTGCGCCAACATAGTAGGGTCCCACCCATTGACTGGTGGCCATATGGCCATCGCCGAGTAAATAGTAGTCACCGATCCAGGTTGAATAACGCATATCGCCATTAGAGTTTGAGTAATACCACTTATCGTCAGCCGTATACCATCCGGTCTGCATGGCGCCGTCGCTGTTCAGGTAGTACCAGGACCCTCCGAGCTTCACCCAGCCCGTCTGCATGGCCCCGCTGCCATTCAGGTAGTACCACGTGCCGCCGAGCTTGACCCAGCCCGTCGCCATCGCGCCCGAGCCGTTCAGGTAGTACCAAGTGGAGTCGTCTTTAATCCATCCGGTCTGCATTGCGCCCGATTCGGCGGAGTGATACCAGCTGTTCCCGACCGCGTACCAGCCCGTCGCCATCGTGCCACTACCGTTCAGGTAATACCAGGTACCGCCTAGCTTTACCCAGCCGGTCTGCATTGCTCCGGAGGAGCTTAGGTAATACCAGTCTTTGTCCACCTTCGCCCATCCGGTCTGCATGGCGCCGTCGCTGTTCAGGTAGTACCAGGACCCTCCGAGCTTCACCCAGCCCGTCTGCATGGCCCCGCTGCCATTCAGGTAGTACCACGTGCCGCCGAGCTTGACCCAGCCCGTCGCCATCGCGCCCGAGCCGTTCAGGTAGTACCAAGTGGAGTCGTCTTTAATCCATCCGGTCTGCATCCATCCTTCTGAATCGAAATGATACCAGGCGCCGTTGATGTATTCCCAATTGTTAGTGGTGTAAGAGCCGTCTGCGTGGCGATACCACCAACGGCTTCCGCTCTGTATCCATTGGGCGTTCGATACGGACATGTAAGTATAGTCGAGGTCGCAGCGGCCACTGACTCCTGAAACAAGCCCGTAGTCAGAGAATTGCCACATTCCATCAGTGTTTTTGAAGTCAGAGAAGCCCGAATAGGTCAACCCGATCGATGCGTTGTATGCCGCAACCCATTTTGCGCGTTGGTTGAAGCAGGAATCGGTAAGGTATTCGTTCCACCAGCTTAGGCTCGCATACGTTCCTGTTTTGTAGCCGGCGTTTTCTAGGGGTGCAAAGAAGGCCTTCGCAAATGCTGCCTGATCCTTACCCCTCAAAGAGTTTTCTTCTAGGTCATAGTAAACGGGAAGCGCGACATCGCTGGGGGAAAGCCCCGCCTGCTTAAGGCAGGTTAGTGCGTGTTGACCCTCACCTGCAGCACGGCTTGTGCTGGTCGCATATGAATACAAGTAGACACCGAACGGGATGCCATTTGCCTGACAGCCCTTAACATTGTTGATCCATTGCTTATCGTCTTGGTCGCGTTGGTCCTGCCCGTAACCACAACGAATAATCGCATAGTCAACGCCAGCTGCTTTAACTTTCGCCCAGTCGATAGTTCCATTGTGATAGGAGACATCGATGACTTTTTTGGCTCCATCGCCAGAGCAATACCCGCGGCTAAAGTGATCAAACCAATTGAATACGGTATATCCTTCAGCGTTCTTTTCCGCGCTTAGCGTCGATACGCCGTCGCCTTCCGGAATGGCGCCCTGGTCGCTGCTGATTAGCTCGCCATTATCGTATCTCCAGCTGTTTGCGAAATCGCCGTTTTCCCCGTTTTCCTCTTCCGCGTAAGCAAAAGCGGGACCAAGCATTAGCGTTAGAATGCAAGCGAAGAAAAGCAGGGGTGCTGTTATGCTTCTCCTTTTCAACGGTTCCTCCTTGGTTGGTTAGTAGACTGACGTGAATATGATAGAGCTCATCTGAAAATCTGACGAATGAAAATTCGCGAACGACCTCAAACAAAAAAGGGAGAGTTGCCTCTCCCTTTTTTTCTAGCCGTAAATCACAACGGTGGTTCCAGCATATATGTTGTCGTAGATCCATTTCGCATCAGGGTAAGACATCCTGATGCATCCGTGCGAAAGGCTTTTTCCGAGCTCATCGTTGGACGCAAGGATTGTATGGAAGAAATAGCCTCCGCTGATTTGCGTGCACCATCGCGCTCGACTGTCGGTGGACAAACATGTTCTTGTGTAGCCCGAGGTGCGGAAGGTTCCGGTAATGGTCGGGGTGCTAGGCGCGCCAGTTACGCAATCAAGGTAATACCAAAGGGACCAGTGATTTGCCCACCCATTGAATATGCCGACCTTGTGGGTGGAGCGGTTCACTGCAATAAGCCATTTTGTGCCACTGCTGTACCCGCTAATGCGATTGGCCATCTGGCCGCGTTCCGGATTGGAGACCCAGGCACCGCTGTCGTCGAAGTAGTACCAAGTTCCGCCAATCTGCCTCCAGCCAGTGGCCATGGCGCCCGATCCGTCTAGCCAGTACCACGTGCCGCCAGGTTTGATCCAACCGGTTTGCATGGCTCCGGAAGAATCCATGTAGTACCAAGTGCCACTAACTTTCTGCCATCCGGTTAACATTTTCCCGTTTACGTTGAACAGGTACCAGGTGCCATTGACTTTCTGCCATCCGGTTGCCATGACGCAGGAGGAAGGAATTACGTAATAGTAGTCGGTTCCGCTCTGGATCCAGCCGGTCTTAACTTTGTGGGTCGTAGGATCTGCGTACACTTTGTAGCCGCTGCCGAGCGAGACCCACCCAGAGCACTTTTTCCCACTCTGGGTCAGGGTTCCATCTGCCGCCTTGATTACGTTGCCCAGTGCTCCCGATGAGGATGCGAAGCGGCAATCCCCCGCAGAATTTACATTTACCCAGCAGCTGGATGCCATGGCGCCAGACCCGTACAGGTAGTAATCGCTGCCACTGATGGTCTGAAGGCCAGTAAGCATTGGGTGTTCAGGAGTTGATGGGTCAAGCCAGTACCAAGCCCCGCCGGTATTGATCCAGCCGGAAGCCATGGCTCCCGAGTCAGAAGCCCAATGCCACGCGTTGTCCTTGCACCAAGAATTGCGAATCATGGCGCCAGACCCATTGCACCAGTAGTAGGTGCCATTGTCGTTAACGAGCTTGTTGGCCGCCATCTTCCCGTCTTGGGATGCATCCATCCAGTACCAAGTGCCGGAAACGTTGCGCCAGCCAGTTGCCATTGCGCCGTTCGCGTCGACGCGATACCAGGAGTCTCCGCTTCCCTTGACCCAGCAAGCGGACGTTACCAGAGCCCCTGAGCCATCGGTGTACCACCATTTTCCTGCGTCGTCTTTGGCCCAGCCGGTAGCCATCGCTCCAGAATCTCTATCGAGCCAGTACCAGGAGCCTCCTGCATAAAGCCAACCAGTAGTCATCGCGCCGGAGCCGTCGAGCCAGTACCAGGAGCCGCGTTTCTGCCATCCGGTTAGCATTGCGCCCGAGCCGTCCAGCAGGTACCACTTGCCATCGTTGGCTTTCGCCCAGCCAGTTGCCATAGCGCCAGAGGCTTGATCCAGCCAATACCACTGTCCGGACGACTTTATCCATCCGGTATGAAGCGCGCCTGAGCTTGTGGGGTACCACCACTTGCCATCAGCCTTAACCCAATTGTTGCCGGTTACTATTGCACCAGAAGATGTAGCGTAGTAAAGCTTTCCATCGAGCTTAAAGGACCCAGTGAGCATTTTGCCGTCCTGTCCCATACGGTATTGGCTGCCGCCAGTTTTGATCCAAGCCGATTCGCTGGCTTTTGCTGAACTTGCGAACCAATACCAGGAGCCCTTATAGCTTTGCCAGCCAGAGATGGCTTTTTCAACGCCATTGCTGTAATTGACAAGATGGCCGTCTTCTAGAACAAGACCATCTTTAACTTCCGTTGGAGTAGCAGAATCCGACCGGTTTGAGGTTGAGGCCGTGTTGCTGCCTTTATTTGCCTTTTCGGATTGCGTGCCCTTTTCGGCGACCGTGGTTTTTTGCCCCGTGGCGCTATTCACGGTAGATTGCCCGCTTTGCTCGGCTACTTGCCCATCGGTTGCCATAGCGGTGGCAGGGAAGACTGCGAGTGCTATGATGGCCGCCGAGGCCCAAAGCGTGAAGCGTCTTGCTATTGTGCCCATAAGAAACCCTAACTGACTAGTGACGTGGCCTAATGACACTATTCTATCGTTTTGTGATGCCTTATTCTGGCTGACTTTTAGATGCGGGCTTGATTCCGAGGGTTCTGGCAAAACCGACTAAGGAAATCATTTTGGGTTTGTTATTTTACGGTTGAATCGGAAAGCGATTATGGGACTTATGCCGTCAAGAATTTGTTGACGTTCTTTGCTCCGATAATTGGTTGGGCTGTTGTGTGGGTTTTCGATTCGGGTGGGTGGTGCTGAGTGGCGAAGCTATAGGAGCCGTTGTTCTGGATGAAGAGGTCTATGACGGTCGCTGGCGGGTCAGGGAGATGGTTTTGAGCGACCGTGCGGTTTGTGTGTAAGTCTTTCTGATTGGATAATTTACATTAACGAACTCAAGAGCCTGGCGCAATGTAGGCGCTGTTACTGTTGCCATGGCTGCAGAATGGTACGCCGCGAGTTGATTGGATGTTGTTTGATATGGACGAGCGCCAACAGGATAAACAACTAGGTTTAGGGAAAAGTATAGCCTGGAATTCTCTAGGGTCATTTGTCTACCTGTTTTCAAACTGGCTGATTACCGTTCTGGTTGTGGTTTTGGCTGAAGATTACTCGGCGTCTGGGGCGCTTGCGGTTGCGATGGCTGTGGGAAATTTGGTAGCCACTATCACGTTGTTTAATGTTCGCCCTTTTCAGGTGACAGATGTTGACGGCATATTCAAATCCAGGGATTATGTGGGATTTCGTTTCATAACCGTCGCTTCAGCAATGTTGATTTGCATTGCGTATTCGCTGTTCACAGTTGCCCCTGACTGCTATGCGGTGGTTGCCGCATATGCTCTGTTCAAGGGCGTTGATTCGTTTGTAGATGTTCTGCACGGAGTCGATCAGCTTTCTTCGAGGCTTGATTATGCAGGTCAATCGCAGGTTATCAGAGGAGTGCTGATTGTCGCGGTATTCTCCATTGGCATGGTTGTCTTCCGGAGCCTTGTGATATCTATCCTTGGCATGGCATTGGTCTCCCTCGCTGTCGTTTTGCTTTTTGACGCTCGCAAAACAATGAAGCTCGATGATATCAGGCCTCGGTTTTCTCTTTTGGCATCTTTTTCGATCTTCAAGGGTTGCTTGCCGGGATTCGCCTCAGCGCTATTGTGCGCTTTCGTCGTGAGCTATAGTCGTCAATGGTATGGCTTCTCTCTTGGCAGTGAACTTTTGGGCATATATGCCGCAATTGCCACGCCTGCCGTAGTTGTGCAAGCTTTTGCTGGCTACATATACTCACCCCTGCTTGGCCCGATTGCTAAGATGTGGCACGCAGGCAATTACGATGGAATAAGAAAAATGATGGCTCGTTTCTTTATGGCTTTGCTTGCCGTGGAGGGGCTTTGCTTAGGCTTATATTTTCTTTTCGGGCACGATGCTCTTGTCCTGATCTACGGTAATGGCGTGGCTCAATATACTTTGTGCATGATCCCCGTGCTTTTGTGTACAGGGATGACGGCTGTTATGATTTTTCTTGTAGATCTTTTGGTGTCTTTTCGGCTGAATGGGGCGGCCGTAGTTTCGGGACTGCTAGCTTGTCTAGTTTGCGTGATGACCGTTTCTGGTTTTGTTGGCATTTGGGATATGAACGGAATCAGCTACTGCATCATCATCTCTTTTGCAGTAGGGTCATTTGGAGCTCTTATTTGCATTGCTAGAGCCAGCGCCATTGCTCATAAGCATTAGGCTTTTCCGGCAAGCAAGAGCAGCCGGATGGCAAGCTCGCTAGGCAGAGACGCCCTCAGCTTCTGTGGGAAGAAAGCCTTTCTTATTCTATTGAGAAAAGTTTGTTTGCTCTTGCCGAAGAGCGTAAGAACGGCAATGTCTTCTTCTTTGAGGCGACTCTGGAAAGTGTCTAGAAAATAAGCGATTTTATCCCTTGAATCTTCTGCGTCATTTCCGAATAGCTCATTTGTGATGAAGTGTTTTAGTAGATCTGACCTTTTGTTGTCGTCGGCGGTTACTGCAGATGAGTGCCGTATATGCTTTGCTGTTGCTTTTTTGTCGTAGATGATGGTTCCCATGCATGTTCCGCATCGCAAAATCCATCTATCGTGCATCTGCTTACCTGGCTCTACGGAGCGAATGAACTCTTCGCATGCTCTGTTGTCGAAAACTATTGTGAAGCCAAGTCCTGGAGTGTAATACAGCGTTTCGGAAAGAGAGAGATTCGAAGACTGATCAGGTGAATGTCGAATAAGGCTTAGATCTTCATTGCAGTAGTCGAAAGAGGAAAAATAGACAACTGGCTTATTACTGTTGTCTTGCTTAATTGCGTTGATGGCGCGCTCGATCTTGTCCGAGCCCCAGATATCGTCTTGGTCGCAGAAAGCATAGTAGTCAAATTGTTGTTGCGACCGGATTATCTGATAGAAGCTCGTGGGGCAGCCCAGGTTCCCCATGTCGTCCCTGATCAATTTGTAGGTGTTCTTTAGCCTTCTCTTTGAGATGAAGGCTTCCAGCTTCTCAACGGTGTTGTCGGTTGAGCCGTCGTCCCTGATAAGAATGGTTAAACCTGAAAGCGACTGATTCTCTATGCTGTTTAGCGTTTCGGTTACGTATTCTGCGCCATTGTAGGTTGGAAGCACTATTGCGATTTTATCCAAGGGGCTACTTCTTCCTTTTTGATTTTTGGTTTACGAAAAATGGTATTAATGAATCGATAATCGCAAGTCTTGCTCGGGGCATTGGCCTGGTTGCAATGTTAAAGATTCTCCAGGCCGTAAAATAAAGAGCCCATCCCTCTTCCTGGGGCGCATTACGCCAAGGCGTTTTTTCTAGGTAGCGTCCATAGTCCGCCTTGAAGGCATGCGTATTGCCCTTACGCCAGGGTCTTTCCTCGCCTAGAAAATGAACGATGCAGGGGTTGGCCTTCGCCTTGTGAAAGTCTTCCTTGGTGCTAAATTCGGGCATGAGGGAATGCAGTGTTTTGAAAGGGTAGTAGATGAAAACGTTTGAAAAGTTGTATGAGGGAGAAAGCGGAAGTATCTCATTCTTCAATACGACATTGATAGCATCTTGGTCATTGGCGAATAGCTTTTTTGCGTTATTGGCACAGTATTGCAGAATCCGCTCTTCAGCTTCGGATTTGCGCCAGTTTTCTAGATTGACGAGCAGCACGCCGGCATTATAGTAGGGGCGCCCGCCTATGCCGAGTTCTTTGCGGCGGAGTCCGTTGGCGGTGGGCTCCATTACTGCGCCGAGCGTGTATTCTTCAATATTGGTTTCCCATAAGGAACCTAGATCATTTCTTACAATGGTGTCTCCGTCGAGATAAAGAACCTTGTTTATATTATCCGGGAGAAATCTGCTCATGAGCAGTCTGGCAAGGACTATTTCGTTCCAGCCTGTGGTGTCAAATTCGAATCCCAGACTGTCCATGAATCCAGCAATAGAGATGAATGTAATCGATCTATTGTATGTGCCAACAAAATCGCTTAGCGAATCTTTGTTGCTGCGGCTGATGCCATTGTCGAATATGAAAAATGAGATCTCGTCCATCTTCTCATTGTTTTCGCAGACAGAACAAATGTTGGCAGCAAGTTGCGGTACAAAATTATCGTCTATGGTTAAAAGGATGTTCATGGTTCCTGTTTCTGGTGGGCTGTCTTTTCGCATTATTATAAAAGACGTATTAAGAACTCGATGCGCTAGGAAGTCCTCTCTATGAACGAATCTGATGCATTGAAGGCCCTGCAAAGGGAAGAGCTTGATATCCTTTTGGCGATTAAAGCTTTTTGCGAGGAGAACAACATTAAGTGGTTTTGCGATTCTGGAACTGCTTTGGGTGCGGTTCGTCATCGTGGATTTATCCCTTGGGATGACGACATAGACATCGGTATGCCGAGGGAAGACTACGATAGGTTTCTTGAGCTTTCGGCGGGGGGGATGTTCCCTGACGGCTATTCAGTCCGAACAAGCCTTAATACCCCCGGCTACACCTCCATGTTTGCCAAGGTCTACAAGGAGGGTACGCTTTTTTCGACAAGTGAGACCATTGAAGCTGGTTGCAATCAGGCGATCTATGTTGATGTGTTTCCGTACGACAGGGCGGCCATTGACCCACCTAAGAGAAGAAAACAGATCGGAATAGCGAAAAGATGGCAGAGCATTTCTTACCTTTATTGGCTGAGCAACATTAACGTTCCACATGGGGGAGTTTTGGGCCATGTTGAAAAGGTCGCATGTCGAATCGGCCATGTGATATGCAAAGTGCTCCTTTCACCTCGTATCATCGCAGATCGTTTTGCGCGCGCTGAACTTATTGGGGCCAAGGATGAAGGAGACGGATGGATCTGCTTGCCGTGGCCTGATACGGGGATTTTTGGAACAGCCGATCTTTTTCCCTGCCGTTGTTTGGATTTTGAGGGGTATTCTGTTCCGGTTCCGGCAAATTATGACAAGTATTTAACCTCTCTTTATGGTTCTTGGGAAGAGCTTCCTTCTGAGGAGGATAGACATACGCATTTGCCTATAGAGCTGCGCTTTGGCGATGGCTCTTGCTGGCGTAGGTCGTGTTAGTGGTTCGGGTGCGTTGGAATGAGCTGATCAGATGAAAGGCGTTAAACATACATTCGTCGTTTGTGCGTATGGCGAAAGCCCCTTCCTGGAGGAGTGCGTTAGATCTCTGGCCGCTCAGACGGTAAAAAGCGATTTGGTCATAGCTACGTCGACGCCGAATCCTTTGATAACAGCAATTTCCGACGAGTACGGCCTTCGTCTTTGCGTCAGGGATGGCGAATCGGGCATTGCTCCGGACTGGAATTACGCAATAGCGTGTGCGAAGACACCCTATGTCACAATTGCCCATCAGGATGACGTTTACAGTCCGGATTACGCTGAGCGTGCAGTGCTGACTCTCTCTGCGGCCGAGAAACCACTGATTTTCTTTACGGACTATGGAGAGCTTCGCGATGGAAGGAAGATAAAGGATGCCTCTCTGGCTGGGATGAAACGCAAGCTTTTGATGCCATATCGCCTTAAGGGCTTGTGCTCTGCCAAGACAGTAAAAAGGTTGCCGATATCGTTCGGTAATTCTATCTGTTGTCCGTCGGTAACGTATGTGCCTGAAAACCTTTCGGATCCCTTATTTTGCGCTGGGTATAAAAGCAATCTTGATTGGGACGCGTGGGAGCGCTATTCCCGGTTACCGGGTTCTTTTTTGTACGATCCTTTTGTGGGGATGTACCACAGGGTACATGAAGGTTCTGAAACATCTGCATGCATAGCCGACGACACAAGAACTAAGGAAGACCTGGCTATGCTCGAGCGCTTTTGGCCTAGGGCGATAGCGAAGCGCATCAACGCCTTCTACGTTAAAGCGCAAAATTTCAACTAAAACATTGTTGGCCGTTTGCCCCGCTGGGCTATGCTAGCTGGGTATAATTAGATGATTTGCAGCCATAAGCCATGATTTTTTGGGGAAATGATTTGAGAACGTTATTGATTATTCCCGCATATAACGAGGAGGAATCGCTGAAGAGCACGGTCGACTCCGTCGTCGAAAAGGCTGCTTCAGTTGATTTTTTGGTTGTAAATGACGGGTCTAGCGATGGAACGGTGCGCGTATGCCGTGAAAACGGTTATCCGTTTTTGGACTTGCCTACCAATCTTGGTCTTGCTGGCGCTTTTCAGTCTGGCATGAAATACGCCCATAGGCATGGCTATGACTGCGCCATCCAGTTCGATGCTGACGGCCAACACCTTCCGGAATATATCGAGCCTATGGTTGAAGCGCTGAATGGTGCTGATATTGTTATAGGCTCTCGTTTCGTTTCCTCTAAGAAGCCGCATTCGATGCGTATGTTGGGCAGCAACCTCATCAGTGCTGCTATCAAGCTCACCACTGGTCAAGCAGTAAAGGATCCTACTTCGGGCATGCGCGCATTCAACAAGAGGATGATTGCCATTATGGCAAATGGCCTCAATTGCGGCCCCGAGCCCGATACGGTTTCTTACCTGATGAAGCGAGCCAGCGCAAAGGTGGTTGAGATTCCAGTTAAGATGGCCGAGCGCACCGCAGGTGAAAGCTATTTGAACCCCTGGCGCTCTTCGGTCTATATGGTCCGCATGTCTATTTCTATTCTGTTCATTCAGTATTTTCGTAAAAATTTGGGCGGTGACACGAAGTGACGCTTACTCTGCGCATCGTTCTGTTCTTGGTTTCGTTGCTTACCCTTACGTTTGTGATGAAGCGGGTTCGCAGCTCGAAAGTGAGGCTCGAAGACTCCATCGTTTGGTTCTTGTTCGCTGGGATCTTGTTCCTGCTGAGCATTTTCCCTGATGTGTTTAATTTTCTCTCTGATATTGCCGGCGTCTACTCCACCACCAATTTTGTATTCCTGTTCTTCATTTTTGTTCTGCTGATCATCTGCTTCAACTTGAGTATGCGGATTTCGCAAGCAGACACGAAAATAAAGGAGCTTACACAGCTGCTCGCTATTGAGAAATTCGAGCGCTACAGCAACGACAAAGACAATAAAGAAAAGGGCGAATAGGCTCGTTACGAGGCCTTCTGGCCATAAGGAGTTCTTGATGAAGGGAATCATTCTCGCGGGGGGCAGCGGCACGCGCCTGTACCCGCTCACATCCGTCACCAGCAAGCAGCTGCTGCCGGTGTACGACAAGCCGATGATCTACTACC
>CAVHFE010000033.1:0-20351 GCA_963635145.1 Oscillospiraceae bacterium | reverse complement strand
GACTGATGAGAATGAGAGACCTACCTACCAACAATAAGCAATTCCACCAGCGCACCAGACGCGCTGGTTTTGTCATGCAGGGAGAAGGGTTGGGGTTGTTGAGCAAGATCGAGAACGACCTTGCTTCTGCCACTTCTCATAACGCCAGTACAAGCCAGGTTCATTCTTGCGCTGGCGAAGCATTCAACATTGATTTGGGACGAATCGGGGTTTCAGCTTGCAGCATGACGTCGGTTTATAGCGACCGCAGCCGATTCATTAACCCTGGTTCAAGCTCTTCCGTTTCGAATCTCATTTCGGCGGCTGCATAGATATGGGCACCAGGAATGTGCCGATATCTGGTTTGGCAAGTGTCTGCAGTGTCGATGTGGGTGCGCAGCATCTCATGGCTCGCGCTGATAAATGGCAGAGCCGCATCTCAACAAAACAAACTGAAAACTCTCTAGGCCTCGCTTTCGGCTTCGAGTGTGCGTGGACTTCTGATAGGAGTTAGCTTTGAAAGGAATCATATTAGCCGGCGGTAGTGGTACACGTCTTTATCCGCTCACCACCGTTACCTCCAAGCAGCTCCTTCCCGTCTACGACAAGCCGATGATTTATTACCCGCTGAGTATCCTGATGCTGGCGGGCATCCGCGAGATCCTGATTATATCTACGCCCAAGGACCTGCCGAACTTCGAGCGACTGCTCGGGGACGGCAGCCAGTTTGGCGTGTCGCTTTCCTACGCCGAACAGCCTTCGCCCGACGGTCTGGCTCAGGCGTTCATCATCGGCGAGGATTTCATCGGGGGAGACTCGGTTGCCCTCACGTTGGGGGACAACATCTTCTACGGCGGTGGGCTGACCAAGCGCCTGAAGTCTGCTGCTGCCAACGAGGTTGGTGCCACCGTCTTCGGTTACTACGTGCAGGATCCCGAGCGGTTTGGTGTGGTGGAGTTTGACGCCAAGGGCAAGGCGATTTCCCTTGAGGAAAAGCCCGAGCATCCCAAGAGCAACTACGCGGTCACCGGTTTGTACTTTTATGACAACCGTGTAGTTGAGTGGGCCAAGCAGGTCAAGCCTTCTGACCGCGGCGAGTTGGAGATTACCTCGCTTAACCAGATGTATTTGGAGGATGGCTCCTTAAACGTTCAGCTGCTGCACCGCGGCAGCGCATGGTTTGACACCGGCACCGTTGCTAGCTTGTACAAAGCCGCAGAGTACGTACGCGTGGTGGAGGAGAACCAGGGCATCCAAGTGGGCTCACTGGAGGAGATAGCCTTCAACAACGGATGGATTTCACTTGAGACCCTTAAGCATGCCGCCGACAAGTACGGCAAATCGTCTTACGGTCGGTACTTGAAGATGGTTGCTGAGGGCCGTGTTCGAAACAGCGCTGCCGCGCCCCAGGAGCTCTAACATGGCTGAACTCTTCACCCCCAAAAACATCATCGTTACGGGCGGCTGCGGCTTTATCGGCAGCAACTTCGTGCACTACGTGCTGCGCGAGCACCCGGATGTCCACGTGACCGTGCTGGACAAGCTGACCTACGCTGGCAACCCCGAGAACATCGCCGGGCTGCCCGCCGACCGCGTGGAGCTGGTTGTCGGCGACATCTGCGACGCTGAGCTGCTGGACAAGATCGTCCCTGGCCACGACGCCATCGTGCACTACGCGGCCGAGTCCCACAACGACAACTCTATCGCCGACCCGGAGCCCTTCCTGCGCACAAACGTGGAGGGTACCTATCGCCTGCTGGAGGCCACTCGCAAGTACGGCATCCGCTACCACCACGTGAGCACCGACGAGGTCTACGGCGACCTGGCCCTGGACGACCCGGCCAAATTCACCGAAGAGACCCCGTACCACCCGTCGAGCCCGTACAGCTCCACCAAGGCCAGCTCCGACATGCTGGTCCGCGCCTGGACCCGCACCTACGGCCTGCGCACCACGATCAGCAACTGCTCGAACAACTACGGCCCCTACCAGCACGTGGAGAAGTTCATCCCGCGCCAGATCACCAACATCATCGACGGCGAGCGCCCCAAGCTCTACGGCAAGGGCGAGAACGTGCGCGACTGGATCCACACCGAGGACCACAGCTCGGCCGTCTGGACCATCCTCACGAAGGGCGAGATGGGGGAGACCTACCTCATCGGCGCCGACGGCGAGAAGGACAACATCACCGTGCTCCGCATGATTCTCGAGGCCATGGGCAGGCAGCCCGACGACTTCGACTGGGTCAAGGACCGCCCAGGCCACGACCGCCGCTACGCCATCGACTCCACCAAGCTGCAGCGCGAGCTTGGCTGGCGCCCCCAGCACACCGACTTCGCGGAAGGGCTCAAGGCCACCATCGACTGGTACGTGGCCAACGAGCAGTGGTGGCGCCCTGCCAAGGCCGCTACCGAGGCCAAGTACAAGGCCCAGGGCCAGTAGGGGAGGCGGAGATGGGAAAGCTCATCGCCATAGAGGGGCTGGACGGATCGGGCAAGCAGACTCAGTCTGCCCTACTGAAGGAATCCTTGCGCGCTGCCGGGCACGACGTGGCTGCCATCGACTTCCCGCGCTACGGGAAGAAGAGCGCCGCCCTGTGTGAGGCGTACCTGCACGGCGAGTTCGGCGACAACGCCGCCGACGTGAACGCCTACGCCGCCAGCAGCTTCTTCGCCATGGACCGCTTCGCCAGCTACCTGAGCGAGTGGAAGGGGCCCTACGAGGCGTGCGACTACATGGTGGCCGACCGCTACGTCACGAGCAACGCCATCCACCAGTGCAGCAAGCTACCACGCGACGAGTGGGAGGATTTCGTTTCTTGGCTGTTCGACTATGAGTTCGGCAAGCTGGGGCTGCCCGAGCCCGCCAAGGTGATTTACCTGGCAATGCCCGTGGAGAAGAGCGAGGAGCTTGTTTCCGCCCGCTACCACGGCGACGAGGCGGGTAAGGACATTCACGAGCGCGACGACCTGTACCTGAGGCGCAGCCACAACGCGGCCGAGTGGTGTTGCAAACGCTTGGAATGGGAGCGCGTGGAGTGCTGCCACGGCGGTGTGCTGCGCTCGATTGAGGACATTCACGAAGAGATCGTTTTGAAGATGGGAATTCGCTGATGGCTGATAACCGTATCCTTGTGACCAGGTCGTCCATGCCCTCCTTCGAGGAGTACTGCGAGGAAATTGCCCCGTTGTGGGAGTCTCACTGGCTCACCAACATGGGCGTGGAGCATAATAAGCTCGAGGCCGCCCTCAAAGAAAAGCTGGGCGTTGAGAACCTCGCCCTCTTCACCAACGGCCACAATGCGCTGGAGTGCATCCTTGAGGCCATGGCGCTGCCTGTTGGCGGCGAGGTGATCACCACGCCGTTCACGTTCGCATCCACCACGCATGCCATCAAGCGCAAGGGGCTCACACCCGTATTTGCCGACGTACGCGAGAGCGATCTCACCATCGATCCGGCTTCTATCGAGGCTCTCATCACCCCGCGTACCTGTGCGATCGTGCCAGTGCACGTGTACGGCAACTTGTGCGACGTTGATGCCATCCAGGTGATTGCCGATAGGCATGGCTTGAAGGTTGTCTACGATGCTGCGCACGCCTTTGGCGTTGAGCGCGACGGGGTTTCCGCCGCAGCCTTCGGCGACGCGAGCATGTTCAGCTTCCATGCCACCAAGGCCTTCAACACCATCGAGGGCGGCTGTGTGTGTTTTAAGGATGCTGAGCTCTACCCCGTACTCAACCAGTGGAAGAACTTCGGCATCACCGGGCCTGAGAGCGTTGAGTTCGTGGGCGGCAACGCCAAGATGAACGAGTTCTGCGCCGCCATGGGCGTGTGCAACCTGCGCCACTTCGACGCCGAGATCGCGAAGCGCAAGGCCGTTGCCGAGCATTACTGGGAGCGCTTGGACGGCGCGCCCGGCGTGACGGTGTTCCGCCCGGCCGAGGGTGTCAAGAGCAACTACGCCTACCTGCCGGCGTTGTTTGACCCCGAGGCTTTTGGTGCCACGCGCGACGACGTGTTCGACGCTTTGGCGGCCGCTGGCGTTGGCGCTCGCAAGTACTTCTACCCGCTCGTCTCCGACTATGCCTGCTACCGCAGCGTGTACTCGAGCGACCGCACTCCGGTGGCGAGGAAGGCCGCGGCGCAGGTGCTGACCGTCCCGATGTACGCCGACCTGGCCATCGAGGATGTAGGCCGCATCTGCGATGTTGTCCTGAGGTGCGCGCGATGAGCGGGGAGCAGAAGTCGATTCTCATGTTGGGTGGATCCCGACAGCAGGTGATAGCCATCGAGAAGGCCAAGGAACTGGGCTTCCGTACGGTTTTGTGTGACTACCTGCCCGATAATCCAGGCCAATATGTTGCCGACGTGTTCTACCAGGAGAGCACGACCGACCGCGAGCTGATGCTGGATATTGCACGCAAGGAAAACGTGTCGGGCGTGCTGGCCTACTCGAGCGACCCGGCTTCGCCTACGGCGGGCTATGTGGCCGAGGCAATGGGGCTTCCCACCAACCCGCTCTCGGCCATCGAGACCATGTCCGAGAAGCACCTGTTCCGCGCCTTCCTGAAGGAGGCGGGGCTACCCTGCCCGCAGGCCGCCGCGTTTGCGAAGGGCGCCTCCGCCGACGAGGTGGCGGAGCTGGCGAAGGGCTTCCGCTTCCCGGTGGTCGTGAAGCCCACCGATTCTTCGGGCTCCAAGGGCGTGACGGTTCTGGAAGGCCTTTCCGGTCTGGACGCGGCCATCGCGCACGCCGGCGAGTTCTCCCGCAACGGCGTTCTGATCTGCGAGGAGTACATACGCAAGGGCTTCCCCTACGTCATCGGCGGCGACATCTTCGTCGTTGACGGCGAGGTGAGGTTCTGGGGTCTGATGTCGTGCCTGCGCGACGAGGGTCTGGGAGGGCTCGTCCCGGTCGGGAAAAAAACCCCTTCTGGGCTTTCTGCCAGCCAAAACGCCGCTGTTAAGGACGTTCTGCAGCGGCTGGTGACAGCGCTCGGCGTGCGTTTCGGCGAGCTGAACGTCGAGGTGATACTGGGCGAGGGCGGCGTGCCCTACATGCTGGAGCTGGGCAGCCGCGCGGGCGGAAACATGATTCCAGTGCAGCTTTCCGACGCGAGCGGCGTTGACCTGGTGGCCGCGAACGTCCTGTGCGCCATGGGGGAGGATCCCGGCGACATAGCGTGGGACTCGGCGGAGTGCGATGGGGCTTTCGCCACCTACGTGCTGCACTCGGGCGTTGACGGGACGTTCCAGGGCGTCGAGAAGTCGGAGGCGATCGCCCCGCACGTGTACCGCGAGGTTATCTACAAGGAGCCCGGCGACGTCGTGGAGGCATTCGACGGAGCCAACAAGGCGCTTGGGATTGAGTTCCTTAAGTTCGAAAACGGGAAATCGTTGGACGATTTCTGCAGGAACAGTGGCACGCATATCCGCGCCCTTGTGAGTGAAGCCGTATGAGAAAACAGGATTTGACAAAAGCCCAGCGATGGGAGATCGCGGACAGGCTGGCGGCCGAGAACCTGCCGGCAATAAACGCAAAGCTTGAGGATGTCGTGCCAAGCAACACGCTCTACGCACGTTACGGCAAGCGCGCCCTTGACGTAGCCATCTCAGCATGCGCCATGGTCGTCTGCATTCCCGTCAACCTGGTCGTCGGCGTCATCACATTCTTCGACGTCGGCAGCCCCATCTTCTTCAAGCAGCAGCGTGTTGGCCGCAACGGCGAGATGTTCACCATCATCAAGTTCCGCAACATGCGCAACACGACCGACGAGCACGGGGAGCTTCTGCCGCCGGCGCAGCGCGTCACAAAGTTCGGCAAGTTCGTTCGTAAGACATCCCTCGACGAGCTTTGGAACTTCTGGAGCATCCTTAAGGGCGATATGAGCATCATCGGCCCACGCCCCCTGGTTCCCGAGTACACACATCGCTACAACAAACGGCACAGGATGCGCCTGGCCGTGCGTCCCGGGCTTGAATGCCCGCCGAGGAGCCTTGACGGGCACGTATGGACCTGGCAGGAGCAGTTGGATAACGACGTCTGGTACGTGGAGAACCTCAGCTTCAAGACCGACTGCATGATGTTCTGGAATCTTGTGCGCTTCACCTTCGACAGGAAGAGCGCCGCTGCGCGGTCAACCTCGAGCCGTGGGATGTTCATGGGCTATGGAAGCGATGGGCGTGCGATGAACCTGGACATGACGCTCGAGAAGTACCCGGAGCTTTGCCGGACTGTTGCGGAGGAGTGCGATGCGTAGGGAGATCGGCGGCTACATAGAGCTGTGTGCCCCCGGCGGCAAGAAGCTGCATGGCGGAGCTATGGCTTTGAACAGCGGAAGGAGTTGCCTTGAGTATCTGATTCGTGCCCGAGGCATCCGTTTCATATGGCTCCCTGACCTCATGTGCTCTTCGGTTTCTGACCTGTGCCGCAAGCTCGGCGTGGAAGTTGCGACCTACGCGGTGGACGAGGGCTTCGCGCCGGTCTGGGACTTCGCCATTGAAGACGGGCAGTACCTTTATCTCTGCGATTACTATGGACAGCTCGACGATGCCGTTGTGGACAGGGCGCTGGAGGTTTCGCGTGGCCGGCTCATCGTCGATGAGTCGCAAAGCCTTTTGAGCGAACCGCGCCAAGGGATCGATACTCTGTACTCCGCGCGCAAGTACCTGGGGATTCCGGACGGCGGCTTCCTCTACACCGATGCCAGGATGTCCAAGCCTATCCCCGAGGACTCATCTCGGGATCATATGGGCTTCGTGCTTGGACGCGTCGAGGCTGGTGCGGGCGCCTATTTTGCCGAGTCGAAGGAGAACAACAAGCGATTCGCGAGCGAGGGCATGAAGGCCATGTCCAAGCTGACGCGCACGCTTATCGCCAAAGAGGATATCTGCCTTATCAACGAAAAGCGCAAGGACAATTGGAACACCCTTTACGGTATGTTGGGCTCTTTCAACCAGCTTGAGCTGTCCGAGCCATTATCCCCGTTCATGTACCCCTTTTTGGCGCAGGACGGGCCGAAGGCTCGTGCAGCGCTCGCCAAGCGCGGAATCTTCATTCCGACGCTTTGGCCCAACGTGTTAGATGAGGCGGATCAGGGCAGCGTTGCCTACCGTTATGCGAAGAACATCCTGCCGTTGCCCGTCGACCAGCGCTACGGCGCCGGTGAGATGGTGGCCATCGTCGATGCGATGAGAGAGGAAGGCATCGTTCCCATGGAGCTGGCCGGGAAGAAGATAGCGATTCTTGGCGGCACCCGCATCTCTTGTGAGATTGTGCGGGCTGCGAAGGCCATGGGGATGCGCACCTGCGTCATTGACTACTACCCGCCGGAGAAGTCACCGGCAAAACAGATTGCCGATGAGCACGCCCAGATCAGCGTGGCAGACATAGACGAGGTGGCCGCGTTCCTGAAGTGCAACGGATTCGACGGCGTCATCACTGGCTACACTGATTCCATCCTCGGGTTTTACGCGGATGTGTGCGAGGCTGCGGGGCTACCTTGCTATGGTACCCGCGCCCAGTTCGAGACCTTTACCGACAAGTCGAAATGGAAGAAGCTCTGCCGCGAGTATGGTGTTCCCACGGCCATCGAGTACAAGGTCGACGACCTCCTTGGCATGGAAGACGATGAGCTGCCCTTGCCGCTGTTCGTAAAACCGGCGGATGGTAGCGGATCGCGCGGCGTATCGGTCGTGCGCAAGGCTGATGAGCTGAGGCCTGCACTTGATTATGCGGCAAAGTTCCTCAAAGGCGGCAGCGTGCTTGCCGAGGATTACCTTGAGGGGCCCGAGGTCACCGTATTCTGGCTGTTCATCGACGGCGAGTATCGCGTGTTCCTGCTGGGCAACCGGCTTGTCAAGCACAACCAGGAGGGCGCGCTTCCGCTGCCCGCTGGGTACAGCTTCCCTGCAGCGGTCACCCCTTACTATGTTGAGCATGTTGCGCCGCGCGTGGAGGCCATGCTGGCAAGCCAGGGTGTGCGCGACGGCATGATGTTCATGCAATGTATCGTCCGGGACGGGGTGCCCTTGGTCTATGACATTGGCTACCGCTTTACCGGCAGCCTTGAGCAGCATATCACGCGGCACGTTGCGGGCTACAGCCCTATGGACATGTTGCTTCGCTATGCGGTGACCGGGAAGATGACCGAAGACCCCGCGATTTGGAAAAAGGTTGATATGGGGCTTAGGTCTTACGCCTACAACGTCTCTTGCCTTATGACACCCGGCACTCTTGACCATTTCGAGGGGCTTGAGGCCCTGGACGAGGATTCGACCGTTATCAAGTATGTGAAGGCTCATGTTGAGGGGGAGACCTTGCCGCCCGAGGCTCGTGGCGAGCTGAGGCAGATTACCTTGCGCGTCCTTGGTGCCGTTGACGATGCCCGCGACCTTGAGCCCGCGATGATGCGCGTGCAGGATGCCGTCAGGATCGTTTCGCCCGATGGGGAGAACCTTATGCTCCCTGGCCTGGAGGCTTCCGATTTCCAAGGGAACGTTCTCGTGGATAGGGACTGGTAACATGGGCAAAACCGTTATGGTGACCGGCGCTGGGGGCTTCCTGGGCAGAAACCTGGTGACCAAGCTCATGAGCTGCGGGCATTCCGTATATGCGGTGACGTCGAAGGGTGAGGCTGAGCTGGGCGTTAGCGGTCTTTCGGCCGTTGTGGGCAATCGGGACTTTGAGGCCATCGGTGCGCTGCTCGATGGCACAGATGTGCTTTTCAACTGCGCTTTCCCGCGCAACGTTGACGGATACCAGCTAGCAGAGGGCATGGACTACCTGCAAAGGTTGTTTGAGATTGCCGGAAAGTCGCGCGTTGGCGCCGTTGTGAACATTTCCTCTCAGAGCGTTTACAGCCAGACGAGGACTGAGCCCGCACGGGAGGATGCCCCTGTTTGTCTGGAGAGCAAATACGCCGTAGCAAAGTACGCTTCCGAGCAGTTGCTCGACGCGTACTGCAAGGAAGTGCCGCATACGAACATCCGACTGGCATCGCTTATCGGTCCCGGGTTCGATCAGCGTGTGGTGAACAAGATGGCCGACCATGCGCTGACATGCGGATTAATCGAGGTCATGGACAACGGTAGCCGATTTGGCTTCCTGGACGTTGACGATGCGGCAGATGGTTTGACGAAGATGTGCAGCCAGATGAGCGTAAGCTTGTTGGAGCCCGTTTATAACCTGGGAACCGACGGGGCTTTTGCGTTGTCAGACCTTGCATCTGAGGTTGTGCGGGCTTTCTCTAGGCGTGGGCGTGAGGTCGGCATTGCTTATAGCGAATCCCAGCAAGGAACCCCCTTAAACACATCGCTTGATGCTTCTCTCTTCAGCCATGCGTTTTCATGGAAATCTAGCAGGACGATTCAGGCTAGTGTTGCGAAGATTGTCGATTCCATCTGGAGTGAATGCTGATGGGCTTCCTAAAAAAAATATACAAGGACTTTGTGATTGGCGACCTCAAGAACACGGAAGATGTGCCGGACGTTAATGCATGGATGGCATATCTAGATTCGATGCCAATGGCCTCCGAACCCGTCGCGATGTCGTATTGCAAATACCTTTGTCGTGTTTGGTATGTTCCGAAACCTAAACAGGTGCTGCTTAACGCTGTCGCGTTTCTGGCGCTTCTGGCAGCTTGCCCCAGACTCGTAAAAAGTGGGCAGACCGCTCCTGTAGCGGATGCCGACCGCCTTGTTGTCATCAAGAGCAAGGATGTCCCTTATGAGGATGTGATTCCCGCTGAGCTCGTTTCCCGCTTCGAGGAGAAGGACTTCTGCGATAGTCCTACCTACAAGGCGGGTGACCTAACAGAGCGCGGAAGAAGCATGTTCGCCAAATGCGTGAAGGCGCATCCTTTTAGCTTCTATTACCTATATTACGTACTTAAGGAACTGTCGCTGCACAGCTCGCTCGTTCGCTCCAAAAATCCGCGTGCTGTTGCTGTCTACGTGAACGAGAGAAATTTTGCCGGGCCTATCTTGAGATGTGCCTATGAGGATGGTGGTCGCGAATTCGACTCCTTTATGCACGGCGAGTACTTGCTGCAGCTTATTCAGGGTTACATGTCGTTCTCGAATTTCTATGTATGGGACGATTCCTATAAGGATATGTTCGAGAATACGCTACGGTGCGACTTCGGCTCATGCGTGACATATCAGCCTGCAAAGCTTGCCAAAAAATGGCATTTGGAAGATGTTAAACCCGATCATTTTCTCACTTACTATTTCAGCGGCGAGAGTGCTGAGTCTCTAGCGAGGCTTTCTGTTGCACTGGAACAATTAGAGGCACATGGTATGAAATGCCTCGTAAGGCCTCATCCCCGCTATTCGCATACAGATTTGATCGAGCGCTATTTTCATGGTCGCATTGAGGATCCGAAGGCCGTGCAATTGGAGCAGTCTCTGGGTGCCGCCCAGTATGCTTGCGGGATTAATTCGACAGTTCTTTTCGAGGCACGCGCTGAAGGGCGGGAAATCATCCTTGACGATGTCTCCAATCCAGCTGCTTATGAAAATCTTGGCGCAAGAAAATTCAGGCTGATTTCCGAGGGTTGCGACCGACTCTCCTCCTTTTTCAATAGGGATGCGTGACAATGACTGTTCTGTTTACGGCATTAAGTGCCATTTTGCTCGTAATTGTCTTAACAAGGCGCCTGGATTTGTTTAGTGTGGCTGCAGTATGTCTTATTGTCTACAACTGCTATTGTGCGACGGGCTATGTATGGATTGCGTCACATGAGAAGGCTGGTGTTAATTACTACCAGGGAACAGTAGATACTCGTGTTTTTTTGATCATCATTTGCCAGATGCTGCTGATGATTCTGGTGATTCTTTGGCATGACAGAAAGGGTCAGAATTCTGCGTCTGTCCTGGATGCCGATAGAAGGGGAAAGGGAAAGTACTCCAGATTTCAGATTGACAAAATCTTTTTTTTGACCGGGGTCATTTCCCTGGTCATTATGTTGTCGAATGTCATGTCGATTGGATTGAAAGGGTTGTCTGCGTCAAAATCCGAGGTATGGGCGCAAACCAACGTTCTTTATATCACTGGCCTATGGCTTGCTATGGCTGTGTTTGCTTATGCAATGAAAACGAAGCAGAAGAAGTACCTCTGGCTAAGTCTTCCTCAGATTCTTGTCCACCTTTTTATCGGCTCGAGGGCCTACTTTGCGGTTATTGTTATCGTTGCCCTTGTCTGCTGGGCATCCGATAAACCCTTTACGCTCAAACGAAATACGCTCATTATTGTTGTTGCCTTTTTTGGGATGATGGGCATCATGCTTTACAAGCAGATTTACGAGGAGGTGAAAGCGGGGGATATAGCTGCTATCGCCTCTATCCTGCAAGATCCGGATACATACAATTGGATTTTGCGCTGGGGTGAGCCCCGTATCGTATTAGCTAACTTTAACTATGTTGTAACCTCGGGTTTGACTCTTTCGACCGAAGAGATAGTGGGTAGAATCATCTCGGTTATTCCTTTTCTAAATAATTTCACGTCGATTAGCGAACGAAATCTGTTGCTGTCTACTGTGGTTATAGGTGATCTCAACTCGTCGTATGGTTTGGCAAGTAATATTTGGGGGGAATTTTATGTAATCGGATCCTATCCGCTTGTTGCCCTCATGTATTGTTTTTGGCTCTGGCTTGTGGCTATGGGAAACCGTATGATAACAAAAAGCGCTTGGACGGCTTCCTTTATTTTGCCGCTTGTCTCTTATTTCGCGTACTACATTCATCGAATGGATCTCGTTAAAGTGCTTGGCAATGTGAAGATGGACCTGTTCGCGATGATTATTTGGTGGGCTGTTGCCTGCGTTGTTGTGGGTTACATAGCATTTGGCCGCCCGGGATCACGGTATCGAATCAAGAGGCGAAGAAAAGCCAGTACATGTGGGTTATACACTGAAAAGCATCGATTCTTCTAGGTGCTGGTGAGCAAGTATGATGCATTGGCGCGTTGACGGGCTGCGTTCATTTAGATAATGGCTCTTCCTATTTTTGGTTGATTGCAGGGGAAATGCTTAGTAAATCTTTGTCTGAGAACAAGATGGCATTGTTCAACATTATGAGCACTGTCATCATTGCAGGCGTAAATTTTTTCACCATTCCTATCTTTACCCGAATGCTGGACACCAGTGGCTACGGCATCGTAAATGTGTATACGGCTTGGGTCTCGATTTTCGTTGTCTTCATAGGCTTAAAGGCGGACGGGTCGATAGGGAGCGCGAAGGCAAATCTTGCAGAAGACGAGCAAGATTCTTACCAGCTGAGCATCTTGGCGCTTTCGACGGTTGCATTTTTTGTCGTCCTTGGTTTCGTCAATTTGCTATTGCAGCCTTTGGCAGAGTTGTTGAGCCTTGAGCCGCTTCTGGTTGTTTGCATGTGCATCCAAAGCTTCGGAACCTTTGTCATCAATCTCTTTAGCATGAGGTTCATTTTCAGGAAGCAAGCACAGCTCAACTTCGCCATATCTGTTGGCGTGTGCCTTGTTACCACTCTCCTGTCTGTGCTTCTTATCTTCTTTGTTTTTACGGGGGAGGACGCTTACATGGGGCGCGCCCTCGGCCTGTGCGTCCCGAATGCCGTGCTCGGTACTGCTTTGGCGCTGGGGCTTGCCATTAAGCAGCGCGGCAGGATAAAGCTTAAGTACTGGCGCTTTTGCCTCGTGCTAACAGTGCCCTTGATTTTTCACGGCCTTTCTCAGCTCGTGCTGGGCCAAACCGGAAAGATCGTGATTCAGCAAACCAACGGCGACTCCCTTGCTGGCATCTATTCGATTGCGGTTGTCATCGTTGGGTTGCTCGGCTCTATCTACAGCGCCCTCAACAATGCATTTGTTCCCTTCATGTACGATGATCTGGCCGGAAAGACCGGACAAGATGTCAAGCAATCGCATTTCCGCAACTACTTCGCCTCTTTCACGCTGGGCACAGTGGCGTTCGTCTTGATCGCGCCTGAGATTTTGAAGCTAATGTCGACAGAGGCGTATTGGAGCGCCATCCCACTGCTACCCTTGCTAACCATCGGGCAGTACTGCGTTTTCCTCTACAGCTTCCCCGTCAACTTCGAGTTCTATAGCATGAAGACGCGATCTATCGCAATCGGCACTATGTTGGCGGCTATTTTGAACATTGCCCTTACCGTGACGCTGGTTCCGGCGTTCGGCATGATGGGAGCCGCTTTCTCCACCATGGTGTCGTATCTTGCATTGTTCATCTTCCATTTTTGCATCGCGAGGTTTGCTCTTGGTGATCGGAATTACCCCGCACGGTATTACGCCGGTGGGCTGGCTTTTGTTCTTGCGGCCAGCTCTGCTTGCTATCCCTTGAACGACCTCGTTCTCGTGAGATGGGCAGTCGCGTTCATCGCCTTGTTTTTTGTAGCCCTGAGAGTTTACAAGACCAGAAGTATTTTCTAGGAGGGTGTTCATGAGCCAAAAGCATGCTGTCGCAATCATCCCTGCCCGCGCGGGATCCAAAGGGATACCTAACAAGAACATCCGCCTGGTGGGCGGGCATCCGCTGGTTTACTACGCCATCAGGAATGCGCTCGAATCGGAGTATATCGACCGTGTTGTCGTGACCACGGACTCAGACCAGGTGCGCATCATCGCCAAGCAGATGGGCGCGGAGGTTCGCTGGCGCGACGCTGCGCTGTGCGCCGACGACGTGACGCTCGATGCCGTGATCGCCGACGCGGTTCCCGGCGACGAGGAGCTCGACTATGTGGTTACCATGCAGCCCACGTCGCCCACGCTGCGCCGCGAGACGCTGGACGCCGCCATCGCCCGCGCGATGGGCGAAGGGCTGGACACGCTCATCTCCGTGGTGAACGAGCCGCGCCTTTCCTGGGGCGTCGGCGAGGGCGGCGAGGTCCGACCTAACTACACGGCGCGCCTGAACCGCCAGTGGCTTCCCGCCGACTACGCCGAGACCGGGGCCTTCGTGGTTTCCCGCGCCTCCGTGGTGACGCCTCAGACACGCATCGGCGAGAAGGTCGGCGTCTTCGAGGTTCCCTCCGACGAGGGCATCGACGTGGACACGTTCGACGACCTGCGCTGTGTCGCCGCCCATCTGGAACGTGAGCGCGTGGCCATCTACGTGAACGGCAACAACAAGCGCGGCATCGGTCACATCTACCGCGCCCTGGAGATGGCCGACGAGTTCTACACCAAGCCCGACATCTACTACGACGTGAACCAGACCGACCCTAAGGTATTCGGCAAGACCACCCACCGGCTTATCGGTGTGGACGGCATCGCTGACCTATTCCAGCGCTGCCGGGAGAACCGCTATACGCTGTTCATCAACGACATCCTTACCACCTCCATCGACTACATGATTGGTTTGCGCTCCGTGGTTCCCGATGCCAAGATTGTGAACTTCGAGGACGACGGCGAGGGCATCATGAAGGCCGACCTGGTGTTCAACGCCCTGTACCACGACGACGAGCTGCCTCAGGTCAAGGCGGGGGAGCGCTACTACATCTCGTCCAAGACGTTCTTGTTCTACCAGCCCATCGAGGTGAAGGAGCAAGTCGAGCGGGTGTTCGTGTCGTTCGGCGGCGCCGACCCGCAGAACTACTCCGACCGCCTGCTGGCCATCGTGGCCGCCGACCCGGAGCGCTACTCTAAATACCATTTCACCGTGGTGCTAGGACGGGCGAAGATGAACGTCGACGAGCTGCTCAAGTACAACGAGATGCTGCCTAACGTTGAGGTGCTCTACGACGTGGCGAACATGCCCGAGATCATGAGCTCCTGCGACGTGGCCGTGACCTCGCGCGGGCGCACGGGCTACGAGCTGGCCATCCTGGGCGTGCCCTCCATCGCCATGGCGCAGAACCGCCGTGAGGAGAAGCACGGCTTCGTTTGCAACGAGAACGGCTTCACCTACCTGGGCCTGAACCCGCCCGACGAGATAATCAAGTCGAACCTGGACATGTATCTGGGGCTTTCGCGCGAGGCGCGCCAGCGCTTCCAGGACATGCTCCTCTCCCACGACCTGCGTAATGGCCGCAGGCGCGTTATGAGCCTTATTAACAGCCTTTAAGAAAGGGGCCGAGCAACAATGAGGAAGACCGTACCCTACCTGATCGCCGAGATGGGCGTTAACTTCTATGACACCGCCAAGCTCGAGGGCATCACGCCCATGGAGGCTGCCAAGCGCTATATCGACGGTGCCGCCGAGGCGGGCTGTGACTGCGCCAAATTCCAGTCCTACAAGGCGGGCACCATCGTTTCCAAGAACTCGCCTGCCTACTGGGACCTGACCAAGGAGCCCACCAAGACCCAGTACGACCTGTTCAAGAAGCATGATTCCTTCGGCGAGGCCGAGTTCGCCGAGCTGTGCGACTACACCCATGGGAAGGGGATGGACTTCACCTCGACGCCGTTCGACTACGCGAGTGCCGATTACCTGGCGAAGTACGTAGACTTCTACAAGATATCGTCCTCGGACGCTTCCAACATCCCCTTCATCGAGCATATCGGCGCCAAGGGCAAGCCCGTGGTGATCAGTGTGGGCGCGAGCTACCTTTCCGAGGCCGATGAGGCCGTGCGGGCGCTCAAGCGCTCCGGCTGCCCCGACATCACGGTGCTGCACTGCGTGCTGAGCTACCCCACGAGCCCCGATGACGCCAACCTGCGCGTTATCGAGACGCTGGCGCGCACCTTCCCGGACCTGAAGGTGGGCTACTCCGACCACGTGGCGCCCGACCCCTCGATGCAGACGCTCTCGACCGCCTACCTTCTGGGCGCGCAGGTTATCGAGAAGCACTTCACGCTTGATAAGAGCCTGCCTGGCAATGACCATTACCACTCCGGCGACGTCGAGGACTTCAAGCGCGCGGTCGAGAACTTCCGCTTCATCGACCGCATCCTTGGCAGCGCCGAGAAGACGGTGCTTGCCTGCGAGGAGACCCCGCGCCGCGAGGCCAGGCGTTCGCTGGTGCTGACCCGTGACATGAAGGCGGGCGAGGTGATTGCCAAGGAGGACCTGATGCCCAAGCGCCCCGGCACCGGCATCGCCCCCGCGTACGCCGACGTGGTGATCGGCCGCGCGGTCAAGGCTGACCTTGCCGAGGACACGATTCTGACGTGGGGCATGATTTAGGTAGCGTTTGCCATGGGATTCGAGGAAAAGTACAGCGACATTCACAACGAGAACGCCGGCCTGGTAGATAAGGCAGGGACCTCCAACAGGAAGAAAAAGAGGTTCTCTTTCAGGTCGTGGCACTTTGCGAGATATTTCGACAGCATCGGGGGGGGGATGCTCATTTCGCAAGGGCTTTGAGATAAACAAGACCGATGGCGCGAGATTGTCCGCAGGAGAGAACTGCGTCTTCGATGAAGGGGCGGTCCTTCTGCTCACCAAGCCTAACCCATCGCTTTCCATCGGCGACTACGTGACCGTGGGGCGCGGGACAATCATTTCCGTCAAGACAACCTGCACCATCGGCTCCTACGTGCTCATTGGCCCGAACGTCCAGATTCAGGACTCGAATCACTCCATGAAGAGGGAGAACCTCATCAAGTACCAGCGGGCTTCCATTGAGCCGATTACGATTGGTAACGACGTGTGGATCGGCGCGGGGGCTAAGGTTCTGGCTGGGGTCACCATCGGGGACGGCGCCGTCATCGGCGCCAACGCAGTGGTAACCAAGGACATACCGGACTTTGCCATTGCGGTCGGGTGCCCTGCCAAGGTCATTAAATTTAGGGACTAGGTTTGGGTTTTAAGACGGATTAGGTCTGTATGCGGTGTGACGCTGGAGAGCGTTTTTTATGGCCGGAGCCTGCAGCAGTGCGGCTCGTTGTTGTGTCAGGAAAGGGCTGATAGGGAATGATTTACGGATACGAAGAATTGATCGGCAAGGAGAAGGCTGAAGATTTTGCGCCTGGCTTCATGGAATGGGCTCATGAGCATGGGTTTATTGCCGGCCATGCCGCTGCATTGGGGATAGACGAATCGAACTATCGTGATTTCGTTTCTGACCAGGATGCCCATAAGTCCTGGCCGCACAACAGCTGGACCAAGATGTGGGTAAACGATAAGCTGACGCTCAAATACATACTCCAGGGCACCGAATGGGAAGCTCTTATGCCTAGGTACTACTATTATTCCCTGCCCGGAAAGGGCCTGCGGTCGCTTTGCGACAATGCCCATGACTCAAGCCTGGATTCCTTCAAGCAGATGCTGCGCGAGGTGGGTTCGTTTGCCTGTAAGCCCAACAACGGAACCGCAAGCAACGGCTTCCACTGCCTGGGCTTCGATAGCCTCGGGGGGTACTCGCTTGATGGCGAGTCCGTTGACGAGGAGAAGATTGACGTTTTCGTTCTAGGCAATCCTAACTACCTGTATACGGAGTACATCTCTTCTGGCAAGGGTCTTGAATCGGTTCAGGAGAAGATTCATACCTTGCGTGTGGTCGTTGTGAACGAGGATGGCCAAAGCCCTGAAATCGTCGGTGGGTACATGAGGTTCCCTGTCGATGCGCTGGGTATGGGGAACTACCGCATCGATAGGGGCGTTGACGACTTCGCCTTCTACATGCAAGTCGATTTCAATACCGGATTCCTTAGCAAGCCCTGCGCCGTGTACGGCAACCGTGCCGAGCCGATGCCCCTTCATCCCGACACTGGATACGATTTGAGCGACGGTTTCCAGATTGAAGGCTGGGATGAGGTTGTTCGTATAGCTAAGGAACTTTCTTGCTATCTGGTGGGCAATGAGTTTATCGGCTTCGATTTCGGCATCACTGAGAAAGGGCCGATGATCATGGAGATCAACACCCTCCCAGGAAACATGGGCGTCCAGTGGTCGCGTGACGTCTACGGCATCAGCAGGTACAAGGCGTACATATCACGGAAGAACACCGAGGGCGAGGGGATCTCGTAAGCGTGATGGGATTATGGGGGCTTGAGCATTCGTGAATGCTCTATGTTGCCGTAGGCAAATTGCTGCAGCGGAAGGTTACGGAATGGATTGGGTGCCGAGCCTTCTCGTTCTAGGCTAGGTGGGACCATCCCCGCCCGGCGACTGGTTGGCTACCGTGAGCGAGTGCTTTCTGGGCCTTGGGCTTTTGCCCAAGGCCCCTTTGGGTTATGGGGTTGTCAAGCTGCCTGCTGGTGCGCCACCAAGCGAAATCGTCCGTGTTCTGGGTCTCGAGGGCTTCCGTGCTGCCGGCGAAGAGGGCCACCGTTTCCTGGTCGTAGGCGAACCACTGCTTGTTGAGGTAGCTTATGCGCCAGTGGACAATCTGCACCATCGGCCCCTACGTGCTCATTGGCCCGAACGCCCAGATTCAGGACTCGAACCACTCCATGAAGAGGGAGAACCTCATCAAGTACCAGCGGGCTTCCATCGCGTCGTGACGAAGACATGCCGGATTTTGCCATTGCGGTCGGGTGCCCTGCCAAGGTCATTAAACTTAGGGGCCACGCCGATACCGAGGCGGAGTTGGTTTAACTACGGTTGCCGGTGATATCCCTGGCTGGGTTCTAATGGACTGGATCACGGTGGAGAGGCGTTACATTGGTTACTGGAAATGACACTGTAGGATTCACGGTATTGGCCCGTTCCGAGCTAAAGAGCCCTGTTGTAAGCGTCATTGTCGCTATGTACAACAATGGCGAGAACGGTTATCTGCGCAAGTGCCTGGAATCAATTGAGATGCAGGATTGCAACAAGGCCGAGTACGTTCTGGTCGACGACTGCAGTGATGATGATACTCTCGCCATCGCCGTGGATTTTGCCTCCAAGCGCTCGGACACGACTGTCGCTAAGCTTGCAGAGAACTCTGGGCCTGGTACCGCCCGCAACGTTGCGATAGGGCTAGCCCATGGCACCTATGTCTCTGTGCTCGATTCCGACGATTACGTCTCGGCTGGGTACTGCAACTCCATGTGCGCTGAGGCGGTGCGATCCGGCGCGGACTGCATCTTTAGCGAGTTTATTCAGTATGTTGATTCGAGCGGAGGTGCTTTAGGTAGTGTTCGATCTAATCTTCCTGATGCCTCGGTAATCGGTGAACTCACTGTGGAGAAAAGAACGAGCTTCATTCTCAAACATGGTCAGTTCGGGATGTACAGGCGAGCACTCTTTGATGATCCGCGGAACCGCTACCTCGAACACATGAAATATGAGGACGCCCCCGCTTTCATTCACTGGGTTTTCCAGATTGGTAGCATCGGTAGAGCAAAAGAAGCCTGTTACTACTACCGTATGAACTCGGCATCCATTACGCACACGGTGACCACGAATCCCAAGTCACTCGCTGATAGGATAAGATCGTCGGATTTACTCATAGACGGTCCGAAGGAAATGGGTGTCTACGAGGACTACCGTGACGCACTCGACTACTACTTTATGCATGTTGCCTACTTTAATACGGTTCCTCTCATCCCTAAAGAGGAGCGGGCGGAGCGCATCCCTTGGCTGAAGCGTCACTGTGGGGAGAGGGTGCCAGATATTCTTCGGAACCCTTACCACAAGGGCGCGGGGGTGAAGCACCGTTTTATCGAATGGGCTAAATGGAGGTTTCCCTTGGCCTACATGAATGCTTTCTGGGATATTAAGCATCGGTTAGCTCGTAAGTAACCATTGCCTATTGTCGGGCTAAAGTGGCCCGCTTAAGTTGGACACGGCGTAAAGTTTTTTGGGAATTAGTCAGAGATAACACAGGGGCCTCCCCGTATCCTTGATGGCGACCAAACCGCAAGGAGACGGAGGAGACCCCGTGGACGACAACTATAGCCTGCCGGACGTGATTTCGGAACACCTGGCCGAGGCCTACTACAGGATGCTCGCCGAGGGCGGCCCCACGACGCTCGAGGACTTCGAGCGGGGCGCGGTGGAGATGCTCCACCGCCTGGGCGCCAGGGCCTACGGGGCCGCGCTCGAGAGGCGCGACGAGGAGCTGCGCGCGTCCCTGCCCGAGGGCGCCCGCGCCCACGACCGCAGGGCGCGCACGCCCGACCAGGCTGGGCGACGTCACGTTCCGCGCGACGCGCTGCCTGGACCGGCTCGGCCTGCCCTTCTGCCCGCTGCTCGACGAGCTGGACGTGCCCCGCTCGGCCAGGGTGTCGCCCGCCGCGGCCACGACGCTGGTGTCGCTGGCGACGCACTGCTCCTACGCGCGCGCCGCCTCGACGCTGGCCGACATGGGCGGCTCGGCCGTGAGCGCGACCTGCGTGATGTCGCTCGTGCGCGCCGCCGGGGCCCGCTGCGCCGAGCAGGACGCCGGGCTCAGCGCCGCGCTCTTCGGCGACGGCGTGCTGCCCGGCGGGGGCAGGGAGTGCGGCTCGCTGTGCGTGGAGGCCGACGGCACCTGGTTCAGCGTGCAGGGGCCCGACCGCGAGAGGGCC
>CAVHFE010000032.1:17520-21551 GCA_963635145.1 Oscillospiraceae bacterium | reverse complement strand
GATGCATGGCAGTCAGAAAGGTACTGGAAGCGGAAACGACCGGGAAGAACGGTGGCAACCATGACGAATATTCGGTTATCCGGAGATGGTAACCAACGGCAATAACCGTGGTAGCTAAGTGGTCAAATACTCAGCTTAAAACCTCAGGCAAATAGAAGCTGAAACCTGGGTTCCCCTTCACCAGGAAAGCGATTATTGCACGGCGAGCCTCCATTGAAAACGGAACGCAAGGCACCCGTTCGCCCGCGGCCCAAAGCGAACAGATAAGCCCCCACCCGTTCTCTCGAAAGGATGGGGGCGGTCTCGGCGGTAGCCCGTTTGCTGGAAGACCGCTCTCTACGCGAGGCCCTTGCTCCTCATGCGGTGCAGGAAGGCGGCCATGTCGGCGCGGGCCACGTTGTTGTAGGAGCGGAACTCCTTGCCGCCAGCCACGCTCCAGCCCTCGGAGACGCCCTTCTCGGCCAGCCAGCAGACCTCCTTGTAGTGCGGGGTGCTGGCGTCACAGTCCTTGAAGGGAGACTTGCTGGGCGCGGTGTAGCTGGGCGAGCCGGCCATGCGGTAGAGGAAGGCCGCCATGTCGCAGCGGGTCACCGTGGCGTAGGGACGGAACTCCTTGCCGCCAGCCACGCTCCAGCCCTCGGAGACGCCCTTCTCGGCCAGCCAGCAGATCTCCTTGTAGTGCGGGGTCTCGGCGTCGCAGTCCTTGAAGGGCGATGTGCTGGGAGCGGTGTACCCGGGCGAGCCGGCAAGTCGGTACAGGAAGGCGGCCATGTCGGCGCGGGCGACGGTGGAGTAAGGGCGGAACTCCTTGCCGCCCGGAGCGCTCCAGCCCTGGGAGATGCCTTTGCCTGCAAGCCAAGCAATATCCGTGTAATGAGCAGTGCCAGCGTCCACGTCCGTAAATCCGCCATAGGGATCAATGCGAACAGCTCCCTGATATACCTGAGTCACATCCTTATGGCTAGAATTACCAGAAATGTGCAGATAATAGTCGCCAGGCTCCAGTCTGCCGCAATCAATTAAGTCCATGGTACTACCTGGATCAGTTGTCCCAAATATCTCCCGTCCAGAAGAATCCCTAACATACCCACCCTGTGCATCGCAGACGCAATAATCCAAGACATTCGAAGCCTTAAGAGCAATTGAAGTATCGGAACTATCTTCCAGCGTAAATTTAAAGATATCTATATCCTCACCCTGCTCTGATGTACCGCTCGCAGCCGGCTTATAAAGAGAACCGACAAACTGCGCATTCTGCCTGGGCTCATCGTAGCCAAGAGCACCAATCACCGTTGAGGAAGACGCTGTATCGTTTGGCTCGAACTCCATGGCGTAGTTCTCGTACTCATCCTTTACCCAATAGTACATCGTGATATTCGAGCGAGAAGTGGAGCTTTCGGAGATGCCTCCACTTACCGTCAAAACATAGGAGCCTTTTGGGAGCATTATGGGGCAATAGCTGCCGCCACTCGCAGACTCGCCTTCTTCGAAAACACCAAGAGGTTGCTCTTTGCCATCCTGATCCTTCAGGGCTATGGTTGTTTTACCCGAAACGTCGTAGAGACGAAGAGCCAAACCGATCTCTGAGTTCTCCGAGACATCAATACGAGCCCTAGCATTGATGGAAGTCTGTTCCGGAAAGCAGAAGCTCGTTGTTTGCCTTTCGGCCAAAACTGGCGATGTATCGCCCTCGTCAATCACATCAAATTCAACGATCCGACTACCTTTAAAATTGCCCCTTCCCGTAACGATGACTTTACCCTCGCTGGATAGGCCCGAATTGTCCACGTATGCGCAAGTGTAGTCAATTCCTTCTTGAAGCACATAGTCTCCCAGCATCAACGTTACAGATGGCTCCAATGGGGTACCCGCATACTTCTGGGTCGGGATATCAGCAGACGAGACGCTCTCATTGCCAATCGCAACCGCAGCAATCGAGAACTTAACGCTCTGAGATCCCTGCACGACATCAGACGTGATAACACATGTAGCTCGCCCACAATTTACATTGTCTGTATAGCCAAGCTCCGCATACTCCATCGGAAAGACGTCTCCGTAGTACGTCATAAGAGTAATCTCAGGCCTAACCTCCGCACCAGTGAACACCACCCCTGCCGCCACGGAGCTTTTATAGTAATCGCCCAAATCGCCCGCAATATACATATTTCCACTGTTTTGAGCATACGTCCTGGCGGTACAATTGCTCACGCAATCAGTAAGAATCAATGTTGAAGAAGAAAAAGCAGCGTCCCCGATGCTCGTTACCGATTTTGGGATATAAACTTTGACTAATTGCTCGCTGCGAAAAGCAGTAGACCCGATGGTCTTCAGAGAACTAGGAAGCTCGATGAAGGTTAGTCCTGAGCCTTCAAAAGCTCCGCCGCCAATAGATGTGAGTTTCGAAGGGAACGAAATTTCCTTGAGAGCCAAGCAGCCGGCAAATGCGCCAGAGCCTATCGAGGTAAGGCCCGACGGCAAAACAACACTCCTCAGGGATGTGCAAGATTCGAATAAAACCTGATCGACCTTCGTCAAGCCAGCTGGCAACTCGATCGACTCGAGAGAGGAACAGCCTTCAAATGCGCCCATTCCGATATACACAATATTGGGCGACATCCGAATGCTTTCAAGCGAAGTACAGCCTTGAAAGTCGAGGCCTGAAAGCACCTTTATTGAATCCGGAAGAACAACGCTTCTGAGCATATCAGCCTCCGCAAACGTACTGTTTGGGATTATGGCGCTCCCAACCGCCATGTCAGCTAAAGCTATTACACTAAGGCCTTCGATCTCAGATGGGACAAGGAGGTTCTCCGTAAGCGAGACATAGCCGACAATCTTTGCACTAGCCGTTCCGTCCTTTTTCCATTTAAGAACGGAGCCGTCCTCAGTTGTTACAAGAAGGTCACCAGAAGAGGGAAGATGACCTTCTTTGACGATCGTAAAGTTCCGTGCTTCCTCACCATAGCAATCGCCTATGCCGCGCACGGTTACAGTTGCGACCCCAACCGCATTATTGTTTTGATATTCGACCGTATAGTCACAACCGTTCTTCAGCTCCGAACCACCGTAAACAACAGAGACGGGAGGTTCGGCAGCGGAGCCGGAATATTCTACGTATTCTGCGACCGTAATGGAGCATTGGGATAAGTCAAGCTGTCGCGAAGAATCAACCGGCAACACGCCAAAGTCGTTGGCAGAAAACGCCAATTGCCCATCGGAAAATTCGGAGGTTTCTGTCTCCTTGCATGAGCCACCCCCAGCATCTGCATCCCCTGAAGGACTACTGTCGCAATCTTCAGACATCGGTGCGTCAGCGGCACCAGCCGTATCATCCAAGCATCCCCCAACAACACCGCCTACGTTTGCATCGGCAACAGAACCGGTATTTAAGCTTAAACCGTCCTCGGCATAAGCCATGCTAGAGCTCGCCGGGAAGGTAGAGGTAGCAAAGAGCACACACAGAAGAAAAATAAGAAGCCTCTTGAGCGAGAACGAGACCCTATCGAACATTGCAACCCCTATCTTCAATGATGCGTCAGCGAGCACCGAAGGTTTTACTCCCTATGCGACGCAGAGGGACCGCTATATCAGCATATACAGCGCCAGAAGGCAAAATATTCTCGGCGCAGTCCGGCCTTAACGCAAAGTCTACCTTCTAGAAAACATAACTTTTTGCGCAAAACACCGTTCGTCCGCAAACGGCGTTAGCGCACGAATCTGCATAACCGCGAAACGACCAGCAGCTCATAGCGCAAATACGGGATACGACCATCTACCTAAAAGCCTCGTTGTATCTTCAGCCATAGGTAGCACAACATTTCGGCAAGCCTCAACCCTGTTATAGCCTATTGATCAGAGCGCGTATGCTCCGGCCGTACCCATCGCCGGGAACAGCCCATTTCCCATCCAGGTCTTCCAAGGTTGGGGCGCAACCGCGAGTTACATAGCCGAAACGAGGATCCACACACTTGCCAACAAAAAAAAAGGGGGGGGTGGTTGAGGCATAGGCCTTCAAATGCTGAACCTGGGCA
>CAVHFE010000032.1:0-17458 GCA_963635145.1 Oscillospiraceae bacterium | reverse complement strand
CTTGCCAACAAAAAAAAGGGGGGGGTGGTTGAGGCATAGGCCTTCAAATGCTGAACCTGGGCACGAACACCCTCGCGGACGCTGGAAAAGTCGCTCCTGCAGCGCCACCGACCGTGGCGCCTAATCCTGCAAAATTACATTGATCAGCCTTTACATCGCCACCAAATTGAAGCCATCCCGTTTCCCACATAGCCTGACAAAAAACAACTTCAGGCTTTACCCCCTCAAGATTAGCTTCATCGACCACAATTTCAGCAAATGCAGCAATCGTTGCAGCGCCTTTGTCGCCATAAACCCAGGAAGGATAGGTTTTGCCCGTCGAATTGTAAAGAGATACAAATTGGGATGCGCTATAAGAGGAAGCCCCCATGATCTTGTACCCCGAGGTCAAAACAGGCAGATTAAAAAGCTGATCGTCTGCACTTCTATAGCAACGAACATATAAACGAAACAGGAACTCCGCAAGATCCTGCCTTGTCACATACGAATCAGGCTGATAGCACCCATCGGAAAAGCCGTTCGAGATCCCGGTGGCACCGAGCCACCAGACACTGTCGCAATGCGAGGTGCTATCAGCAACGTCCTTGAAGCGCAATTTCGAATTGCTGGTTGCTGTCCAGTCTCTATAGGCAGAATTTTCACTATAGGCATCATAGAAACGCTGAAGGAACGCGGCCATATCGGCGCGCGTAATCTGACTCATGCCCCTAAAGGTGCCATCGTTAAAGCCACCAGCGATCCCGACAGAAGCTAACCACCAAATCTCCTTCGAGTGATCAGCGGAATCGCTCACGTCAGAAAACTTAGCTTTATCAGCAGCGCTTGGAGTGTATTCCGGCGAACCGGCCAGACGGTAAAGAAACGCGGCAGCGTCTTGACGGGTCACATTGAGCCCAGCACCAAAAGTGCCGTCAGGGAATCCCTTGGAAATGCCACCACCCGACATCCACCAAATCGCATTGGCATGCGGAGTGCTTTCGGTTACATCGCTGAATGCGGTTTTTTGATCGTCTCCGGCAAAATAGCAAGGCAAATTGTTGAGCCGGTAAAGAAATGCGGTCATATCTTGACGAACCACACCGTTTTCCCCGCGATATGTTCCGTCAGAAAAGCCGGTCGTCACACCCATTGATGCCAACCAGAGAATATCCTCACGATGCGGGGTTGACGCATCTACATCCGAAAAGCTCACTGTTGAAAGTGCGGCAGTCCAATTTAGGGCAGACTTATCAAACTCACTCGCAACAAACCTTCTAAGAAAAGCGGCGGCATCCTGTCGGGTTACCGAGTCATAGCCGCGAAACGTCCCGTCGCTGAAACCCGAAGTGATGCCCAATGACGCCATCCACCATATCTCTTTCGCATGCGAAGTTGATTCATTCACATCGCAAAATCTAGATTTGTCATCTGCGCTAGGTGAATATTCTGGAGATCCTGCCAGGCGATACAGGAAAGCCGCCATATCTGCTCGTGCTACATCTCTGATTCCCCCGAATGAACCATCAGGAAATCCAGACGAAATGCCCGATGCCGACAGCCATCCTATCTCAGACGAATGATCGGAATCGTCGTACACATCGGTGAATCCATACATCGGCTCGTTAACCTTAAGATTATATTTTTCGGCTATCGCCTGAGCATCCGCCACGCCCATAGCCCTCAGCTCTTCTTCGCTAGAAAGAAGAGAACGATCGCCCGACGCCCCATCGATAAGCCCATGCTCGATATGCACTGCGGGCAAATTACTATTACGGCTACAGCGCAGGACAGCAAGCCGGTCGGAAGCGCTACCGTCAGGGTTGGTATAAGAGTCAGAATCGCTTTCCTTATTACCGCGATTCCTTAAGCCGAGCGAGCAGAGCTTGTCCAGGATCTTATTCCCCAGGTCAACGCTCTCCTGATGCAGATAATACCTCCAGCCGCTATCATTCTGAACCCATACCTCAAAACCCGTTGCGCCCTCGGTGGCGTTAATGTGAAAGCTAACAAACAGGTTAGCGTCCGCGCTGACGGCTCTTTCCACTCGCTCAGATAGCCCCACGTATTCATCGCCATCTCGAACCATATATATTTTTACATTTTGATATTTGCTAAGTTCATCACGGCAATACTTAGCAATCGAAAGGGCCAGGCTGCTCTCCACTAGTCCGTTGCTTTCAGCGCCAGGATCGCTTCCTCCGTGTCCAGCATCAAGAGCTATAACCATTTCGCCCGAAGACGATAGCGCCAACTCTTCACCGGATGAGGACGAAGCTTCGCCACCAGAAGCGCTCGTCGACAAAGAGCTGAGCTCGGTTTGCTCCGATCCAGCCTGCATGTCCACCTTTTCGGCAATGGCATCGCTGAGATCATCCTCTTCGGAAAGATTGCCTGAGTCGTCGAGATAGAAGGCAGACACAAGATCATCGTCTACGGCAGCGATCTCATCTTCAACCATAAACGAATAGCCAAGCTGCTCATCAACGGAAATGCAAGCCTCCCCTACCTCAGGAGTAGACCAAGACACTTTAACCAAGCTATATTTTCCACAATCAGAGGCGTTGTCGAAAGAAAGGCTAAAAAGAGCAGCGCCGTCTACGGTTTTAGAAGCCTCTATGCTTTGCAGCCCCTCCTCTTCCTTCTGGTAGTACAGAACGGCTGTTTCGGCATGCTCTTGCCCCACAAAAGAGATGGCGATGTTCTGAGAGCCACCAACACCGATGCTCTTTTGGTCTATATACACAAACTCAAATTCGCCCATGTTCGCAACAGCCTCAGGCTCGTCCTACAGTGCTACGCCGCCCTCGACAGCAACCGCTGAATTGCTGTCGGCCGCTTCAGCAGTTGCCGTCAGCCCAGAAATCTCGGAGGTATCGTCGACGGTTGAGATCGATTCCGAGATTGCGGCAGGATCGGCATATGCCGCCCTAGCCTGACCGACTGGGGCCATGCCAATAGCCAATAGCCAATAAAAACGAAAGTGATGCCGCCAGAAACGAGCTGGTCACCTTACGTACAGGGGATATTTTCCGCATACCAAGACTCCGATTACGCTTTTGCTTACGGTGAAAGAGTTTATAACGAAATTTCTTCAAATGCCCGCAATTAAACAAGACCCTTGTCTCTCATGCGATGGAGAAAAGCGGCCATGTCGGCGCGGGCCACGTTGCTGTACGGACGGAAGGCCTTGCTACCGTCGGATTCCGTCCAGCCAGCAGAAACGCCTTGCTCGGCAAGCCACGAAATGGCCCAGGGCAAGGCTCACCTCCACCTGGTGCCGAAGGTTCGATTCTGTCTCCCAAAAGAAGGCGCTTAAGACCCGTCTCATACTGTGCGGCACCGGAACGCATGCCCACTCCGCATTCTGCTCGCCGAGGCCTGCGATCAAATTGCCACGTTGACTCCTATTTTCACCTCAGCCATAGCCTCCGTTATAGCTCTTTAATTGTTCGCAACCCAATCCAAACGATTGTTAAGCCAATCTCGAACATCATTTCGGTCTTCGTCTCTGCCGCCCCACACAAGTTCGTTCATCTCCAGTGAGGCAGTTACGCGATCGGCTGTCGTATCGAAAGACCCACCGTTAAGGAATGCACGAAGCCCTGAAATGGCTGCACTTTTCGTGTTCGCAACTGCGTTTTCGATATCCTGACTCTTCATAAGAGACGAAACCAGGGCGGCGTTCCTCGTATACCAGCCTGTCGACTCCAGAACGGGATTGCCCCAGTCGCCATTGGTCTCGTTTCCGCAAGATAAATCAAAATCCCAAACCGGGCCAAACGCTATTTTTGAGGAGCCATTTGAATCAATATCTTTGAATAAATAGCCCGAAGACCAAACGTAGCCATCGGGATTTTTCAGGATCTCGTTAACCCAGTAAGCCCTCGCAAATGAATCCACATCGATAAAATCACTCAACTTCATGCCAGCCCTTGAGCTACCCCTCCATGTAGGAACAATTCCGTCATTCGCTGCAGCATCGAACACATCCTGCAAAAGACAGCTCATATAATCAGCTTCTTCATAAGACCAAATCTCAGGCGATTTACAAACAAAATGCTGAAGCTCTCCGCCTATCATTACAGCAAAATAGGCACTTTCCGTCGTGTAGCGCTCCCAACTAACTTCATGCTCGATCAGATAGCCGCCCGTTATATTGCTCGGGTTCGCGATACTCTGCGCATAGCGAATTTCCATCCCGTAGGAGTTAACGCCGTCAACGATCGTTGCATCGTCAATGCCGGGATTGAGGTCCTCGTTCTTTTCCTCCAGGTCTTCGATATCTACACGGCCTTTAGCGATCTGCACCTTTTCGCAGAGAAGATAGGTCCCTCGGTATTCACCGTCGTAGTACAGGTCAACAATGTCAAAGTCTATCGCCTTACTTACGCCTAACAACTGCGCATAAGAGTACGCAATCACGTTACGCAAAGCAGACGAGTCGTAGCCATCTGATATCAAAAGCCAGGTCTTCGATTTATTCTCCGCATTACCGGTCCGCACCAGATCGGCCTTCTTATCTAGCTTTATCTGGTAAGGCTTCTTAGCTAAATCCCACGATGTATTTCCACGCCCCTTAATCTGGTTAAGCTTCCCTTCGTAAATAGAAGTGCCGTCTGCAGCGACAACAGAAGCAGTTCCGGTCGCTGAGTTGGAGTGATCGGCGCTAGATTCCACCCATTTACGGCCATGCGAAACGGGATCATCGCTGCTCAAGAAAACTGCGGTTACCCCGCTCGACTTCAAGAACCATACCTTAGAGAGAAGCAGCCCCTGCAGATCTGAAACAGATAGCTCCACAGCCGATTCCAAAGACATAATCTGCGCATCCGGCAACGATGCCGCCGTGTCTTTGGAAACAGCGTAGGCATTTTCCCCGAGCGCAACGTCTTGTCCGAACGCAATATAGGTATCCTGAACTCCCGCATACGAGGGAAGGGCAACCGCGTAATCGCCAAACCCTATATTGATCGGAATAATCGAGTTGCCTCCCGCTGCCGCAGAAAAGGAAACGCCTTCTTTTCCGGCTTTTGTAAAGAGCCAGCCTTGAGCCGCCGTTCCATTGCTTGCATACAGCTGAACAGCTGTTGAGTTCACTTTTGAAGCGCTGGCAACATCGAGAACGTAGTTCTCGTTGATCCCCGAAACCAGAACATAAGAGCCATCGCGCAATACGGCAATCCACTTCTGTGCCCATGTGCCATTGGGGGTATAAAGCTGAACAGCTGCGCCATTGAATGCCTTCCCGTTGGCAACATCAAGGGCTTTCCCGGACTTAGTATTGATAAGAGTCAGGTACCCTTTGCTGTCATGCGAAATGTTCCACCATTGGGCATATGTGTCGTTAGCCGTATAGGTTTGGACAACCGTTCCATCGCTCGTACCGCCACCCCGCGCATCAAGAACAAGGGTTAGCAGCAAATCGGACCTAAGGGCATAGTTTCCATCCTTAACCAGACCCTTGTTGTCGGCTGCGAGCTTATCCAAGCGCATACGCGCTGTGCTTGCCTCTTTTACCGACCAGCGTTGGGCTAGCGTGCCGTTATCGGCCCACAACTGCAGCGGAGTCTTGTTCGCTGTAGAGGCCGACTTAACGTCCAGCGCAAGTGCAGTGTTCAAAGCAGAAAGAAGCTTGAAGCCTTTCGAGGTGCTTACGGCAATCCATTTCTGAGCCCAGGTCCCATTGCCTGCCCAAAGCTGAACCAACGCACCTTGGGATGCATTGCCGTCACGAACATCCAGCGCTTTTCCCGATACTGTGTTGGTGATGGTGAGATAGCCGGCAGAGTCATGCATTACCGACCAGACTTGGGCATCGGTGCCATTACTCGAGTACAGCCAAAGAGCATTACCAGAGAAGTAATCCGCATTAGGAACGTCTATCACCTTTGCGCCGCTCAGCAACGTGGAAAACGCGTACGTTCCGTCCGCAATGACACCTGAGTTCTCGGCAGCAAGCCTGTTCGCCCGCTGCCGGACCGTCTCGGCTTCCGCGAACCGCCAACGCTGGGCAAGCGTGCCGTTGTCACGCCACAGCTGAATTGGGGTGCCATTAGCTTTGCCCGCACCAGACAAATCGAGGACATAGCTTTCATCAAGCAGGGAAACTATTTTGTACGTATCCCCGTCGCGCACGAGACGCCACTTCTGAGCGTTGGTACCATTGGATTCCCACAACTGAACGATGGCGCCTTCATACGCTTCCCCGTTGGCCACATCAAGAACTTTTCCTGATGCCGCATGGTAGATGGTAGTTACGCCAGCGCTGGACGTGTTCAAACGCCAAACCTGAGCGTCCGTTTTGTTGGATTCGTAGCTTTGCACCCTTGTACCGCTAGAGGTTGAACCATCTTTCGCGTCGACGACTTTTCCGTCTGCGGCCGAAGATTCAATTGCGTACGTTCCATCAGGAATCTGTTCAGAAGAATCCTCGGCTTCAGCTTTCTTTTCTTCCGTGCTGTCTTCTTTTACCGAAGAGGCCTCGGCGCTTGGCGCAATAAGGCCGTCCCCATCGTCCCGAGATTGCCCCTTCTCGATAGACTGGCCTGCATCAGAGCCATCTGCCTGAATTACAGGGCTCTGGTCTGGCGAACCCGCTTCATCCTCTAAAGCAACCACTTGCTCAACGATTGGCTGTTCCATTAACTCACTCTGAGGAGAATCGTCGCCATACGCCAAGCCAGGCAAAGCAACAACCCCAACCAGCAAAGCGGCGTAAAACGGATATTTCAACTCACCAAGAAGCATGATTACTCCTAACCAGCTAGCTAGCCAAGAACCCTAGTTGTAAATCACTACCGTTGTTCCTGCATAAATGTTGTCGTGGATCCACGATGCGCTGGACCATGCCATCCTAATGCAGCCATGAGACAAGCTTTGCCCCAACTCGTTTTCGGAATTCAGAACGCTATGGAAGAAGTACCCACCGTAGATCTGGGTGCAGTAGATGGCGCGGCTGTCCGTACTCAAGGAATCCCTCTTGTATCCAGTGGTTCGGTATGTACCAGTAATGGTAGGCGTACTGGGGGCACCGGTTACGCAGCTCCACCAATACTGAAGCGACCAATTGCCGGAGTTACCGCGGAATACGCCAACCCTATGCTGCGACCTATCTACACCGATCAGCCACTGAGTACCGCTGCTTTCCCAATAGATCCTGTCGAGCATTGCCTGTCTGTCGGAGGGCATAGGCGGCGTATAAGAGGTCTCCTCAAACAAGAATCTCTGCGCAGCAGAACCATCCTTCTTTGCTAGCTGCAGGTTCGTACCATTCGAAGGGGAAGAACTGGCAAGGGAAAGAACCAAATTCCTATTGATGGCGGATTCGAACGACATTCCGCCACCACCTTGGTACGTTGCGTACCACCTTTGAGCGTTAGAGCCATTCCAGGAATACTGTTGAACGTTGGCACCGTTGTATGCGTTGCCGTTCGCCACATCGAACACTTTGCCATTAGCCGCGTTCACGATGCGGTACGTCCCATCGCCATTGCCGACAACGCTCCATTTTTGGGCGCCCGAATCGTTGAATGCGTACGACTGAACATTAGCCCCATCGGCAGAAGAGCCACCCGAAACATCAAGCACCTGGCCGTAGTTTGCTCGGGAATGGAAAACGTACATGCCCGTCTTCACGCAGTCGGTGTTCTTTAGGTTGAACTTCTGAGCAGAAGTGCCGTTGTAAGAATAGGTTTGGATATTGGTGCCGTTCGCAGTTCCAGCAGACTCTACATCCAGCACCTTATTGTTCTCGAGGTTCATGAAAGAATAAGAGCCGGCATCTATGCCAACCAGCATCCACATCTGGCCAGCGGAGTTTTCGTTGTAAGAGCACTGGCACACATTGGTTCCAGAAACCGCCATATACTTACCGGAATTAGCAGACTCAAAACGGTATACGTTCTGTTTTCCGGAAACATGACTTATCTGCCATTTTTGAGCAGCGGTTCCGTTGGAAGCGTATAGCTGGATGTTGCCGCCATCTGTATCGGAAGCATCCGCAACATCTACGTCTTTACCGTCATCGAGAGAAGTTGATATCTCGACCAATCCCTCAGGAATCGCATAATCCCTTTTAACGAGTTTGAAGGTCTCGCAAGCAGACGTGTTATCAGCGCTTTCGCCCGTGACCAGAGAACCACTGCTAAGCGCCGTCGCGCTCAACCGCAGAGCGTTCGCAGCACAGGTGAACGTGTAGGAGCCATCAACGTTCTTGTCGATACGGAACTGCTGGGCGCCACTTTCGACCAATGAAGTTTGTTCTGCTTTTACGCCTGGAACAATACTGCCGTTCTTCAGTTCGATAGCCTTGTTCGAGTTCAGAGACACAATCCGGTAATAACCATCCGAATACTGAAGCTTGAAGAGCTGCGCGATTGTTTGATTGTTGTTATAAAGCTGGATCTTGGCACCGTCCGACTTGGAGGCGCTCGATACATCCAAACAAACGGAGCTCGAGGCCGTGGGAACAATCTCATACCAGTCGTTGAGGCCAAGATCCTCGCACTGGGCAACATCCTCATGTTCAGAAGAGACCATATAGAACTTCTGAGCATTTGTGCCGTTGGATTCCCAGAGCTGAATTCCCGTACTGTTCGACGAATTACCGCTGGTAACATCGAAGACCTTGCTCGGATCAACCGCAGATCGGATTCGATAGCCCTCGCCATCGGTCACTATCTCCCAGCGCTGCGCCAAAGTCCCATTGGATTCCCATTGTTGAACCTTCACGCCGTTAGACACTTTTCCATCAGTGGCATCGAGTACCTTGCCCGAGCCAATATTGGTGATGGCGTAGTACCCAGTGATTTCGTCATAGACAAACCTGAACGATTGAGCTGAGGTCATATTCGACTCGTAAATCTGAATGCGCGCACCATTGGCCTTCGAACCGCCTGCCACATCGAGGGTCTTGGAGCGATCGATAGCAGAAGACACGATGTAAGTGCCGTCCTCTACCGTACGCTCAGCCTTCGCTGAAGACAGGTTGAAGGATTGAACCCTGGCATCATCCGCCGTCCAAAGCTGGACATTGCTTCCCTTCGAAGAACCAGAGGCGTCAAGAGTAAGCCCGTTCGCCTTGCACACAATGGAATACGTTCCATCGGAGTTAACGCGCACCGCCCACTTCTGCGCATCGGTCTTGTTCGATGAATATTGCTGCACGTTGGTGCCGGGAACCAAATTGCCATCGGCAGCGTCCAGCACCTTACCGGACTTCAAGTTCGTGATGGCGTAGAAGCCGTCGGAGTCGCATTCGAAGCGGAACTTCTGGGCTGCCGTGCCGTTGGAGTCCCACACCTGCACGTTCGCGCCGTTCGAGGTGGAGCCGCCGTCGACGTCGAGGACCTTGTCGGACGAGCCCTTCAGGGAGACGGTGTAGATGCCGTCGTCGATGGTCTTGCCGCCCTCTACGCTGGTAGACGCGTTAATAGCGTAGAACTTTTGCGCGTTAGAGCCGTTGGACTCCCAGAGCTGAATCCCCGTACCGTTCGATGAGCTTCCGTTTGTTGCGTCAAACACATACGATTGGTCCAACGCAGAGCGGATGATTATCCCATCGCCGCTCGGCTCCACCTGCCAGCGCTGCGCCAAGGTGTCGTTGGACTCCCATTGCTGCACCTTCACGCCGCGGTCAACTTTGCCGTCGGTCGCATCGAGGGCTTTGCCGGAACCGGCATTCGCTATCTTGTAGAAGCCCGTAGCTTCATCGTAGGAAAAAGTGAATTTCTGAGCAGCAGTCATATTGGAGTCGTACAGCTGGATTCTTGCTCCGTTCGAAGACGAACCAGAAGCAACGTCCAACACCCTAAACCTGTTCAGCGAGCTGGAGATCAAATAGGTTCCATCCGCAAGAACGCGCTCTGTTTCTGCCGAATTGAACTCAAATGACTGAGAGTCAGCTTTCGTAAGCTCCCAAGCGCGAACATTGGAGCCAGAGGTCTTCCCATCGACATCAAGCGCCAAGCCGTTCGCCTTGCATATAAGGCTGTACGAGCCGTCGGAGTTGGCGTACACCGCCCACTTCTGCGCATCGGTCTTGTTCGATGAGTACTGCTGCACGTTGGTGCCGGGAAGCACGCTGCCGCAGGAAACGTCAAGCACTTTGCCGGACTTCAAGTTCGTGATGGTGTAGAAGCCGTCGGAGCCGCATTCGAAACGGAACTTCTGGGCTGCCGTGCCGTTGGAGTCCCACACCTGCACGTTCGCGCCGTTCGAGGTGGAGCCGCCGTCGACGTCGAGGACCTTGTCGGACGAGCCCTTCAGGGAGACGGTGTAGATGCCGTCGTCGACGGTCTTGCCGCCCTCTACGCTGGCAGACGTGCTGTAAAGCTGCCACTTTTGCGCATCGGTACCATTGTTTTGATAAAGCTTAACGGCGGTACCATCGGCCGTAGAGGCGCCGGAAACATCCAGACAGTAGTCGCTATTCACAGAAGCATAGATGGCCACCGTTCCGCTTCCCGCATCCTCAACAACCCAAAGCTGCGAGCTGTCGGATGCGGAGTACTCTCGCTGCGCCACATTCGGGCTATACCTAGATTCCGAAGAATTCAGCGAGAGGTACTTTCCTGAATCTTTATCCTTGATTCGGGTCAGGCCGGTTGCCGAATCTTTTTCGAATTGGAAGATCTGATTCCAACCCATATCAGATGAGTGAACGGAAAGAGCAGAGCTCGATGACGATTCGTTGCCGCTCGCCTGCAACACCAAGCGATCTGCCAGTTTCGACTTGATAACGTATTCGCCGCTAGTTACCGCGGACGCATCGCCATGGTAGGGCTTTGCATCGATCGTATAGGTGCTCTTAGCAAGATAATTCAGGCAGTCAGCCTTCTCGCTCTTATAGCGGTTCTGCCAGCCCTGGTGGTACTGCGGCTGCGAGGAATAGCGCTCGGCGACATTGTTTACTACAAAATCACAAAGGATAGTTACCATTTCCTTGTTGGTCATGGAATCGTTGATGCCGGAGTTCTTAAAGAACCAACTAGCGCCGTAATACTTTCCCTCGTTAATGTAGCTAGCACCACCACCAGCGCCAAACAGGTTCACCATGCCCCAGCAAAGGCCCTTAATGCAATCGGGGCGATTGTCCAAGTTGATGCCCAGTGCACCTAGGATGCCTTTCGCCCCAAGGGAGCCGCTGTAGTACTCGGTATAGGCCCAACCGTTTTGCAACTCGGAAAACTCCGTGGGATCGGCGGCGTAGGCCTGATGCCAAGACCGATTAAGGTCTTCGCGCAAACTGGACGAGCGTCCATCCTTGTAATAGTTGGTGCTTCCATCGTTCCCGTAAACATCCCAGTTGTAGATATCCCCGATCTGCTTCAGCGCCGAATACTTGCTGGGGTTGTAGTTATATACGGCCTTAAGGAAGCTGCCCAGGCCATAACGGTTGTCGAATTGGAAATAGCCCATGGCGTGATAGCCATCGCCAGAGCTCAAACCCTGATCGTAGTTGCAGCTACTTTCATACTTGCAGAAATAGGTCATTTCCTCGCTGAACTTCATGCGGGTTAGACCAGAATCATCCGCATACGACTCAACTTGGTTTGCATCGGTAGGGTAAACCTCTTCGGCAAGCGTGCCATCCAGGCCAGCCGCCCAAATGGCCAGCTTGCCCTCGCTATAAGCAGACTGACCGTCCGTTGCTTCGTCTGCCGAATTTTGGCCCATGTCTTCCTGACCCGAATCGGAGTTGGTGGAGTCATCACCCCAATACACGACCTCGGTGCCTTCGCCTTCGTCGGCGGCGCCAGAATCAACGGCGAAATCATCATCACCCGGATAGGCAGCGATCCCATCGTCGTCATACCGAGCAGCTTCATTGTTTTGCGCCGCCGAACCGTCTGCTTCGTTGCCAGAGACGGGATCCGCATACGCGGAACAGGGCAGCAGCCCAGCCACCAACACGACGGAAAGAAAAGTACTGGAGAATTTTTTCGCAAGCGACATGCTACGGCCTTTCAAGCGGTTATCCGCTTGATTATACAAGGCCACTAGGGATTCCCCGCACCAAAGGGCCATTTCAACGACAGCAATACGTCAAGCCAGGCAGACAGCGAAAGCAATCCCGTCAATGATCCAAAGGCGTTCCGCCGCTAATAAGATGAATCGTTATGCGCAAAATGGTTCAGCGAGTAAATAGCCCTAGGCCAATCAACAGACAAGTCGGTGAAGCTCATCGAAGGAGTGGGCAGACATCAGTACAAACGTCAATCGCATTCATCATGGAACGGATCAACCGCCCAGCGTACAACTTTCCATTCGCCAGGCCTCCAATCACAGCAAGGGGTCTCATTGTCGTCCATGCGAACAAACCGAATGCAAGAGTTCCAGTTCCTTTTCTTCGACTTTAGCGAAACATGTACATCAGCAACAGCGGCGGCGCTCCTCTCGATTGATTCGATTTTGTACTGATCTATAGCGCAAGAAGAATAAGCTTCTCGCGCCTCACCTGCCATCTTGCCTATCGGTTTCTTTGCGGGATTAGCCAGACAACCAGCAAGTCTTCCATAGTTCCCCTTTTGCCAATAGCCGAAATAGTTGGCGCAGGCATTTACCAATTCTCTGTCTTCAGCGAGGGGGTTGGACAAGTCAACAGGACGAGAAGACCACTGGCCTAGACGCTTTTCATCCTCTACGAGTTTTTTGCTAGATTCCCCATGTCTTTTCATGGAGGTCCGAAGGGGCTCTTTTCCTTGGCGTTCCCGTTCCTTCTCTTTATCCAGCGCAATGGAATCAGCCCAATCGCAAACACCAAAGAGCATGCACCATGCTTTCGATGCAACTACTTCGTTATCGAAATTCGTTACCATGCCGTGCATCATTCCGTGCCTGAACACGCTATATACTTCAGCGTCTTCTCTAGCATGGAACGATTTCACAAAAGTCCTCTGCACGGCGGGCAAGCCAGCCCACATGGCTGCAACGCAATCCTCCGCATGCATCTCCTCCGGGCTTCGTGCATGCAGCCCTCGCCTAACCGTTTTATCGAAATCATTTACAAAGCCGTCCATCACCGCGATCAAGACCAGAACGACACTGTAATACCTACCCTCAAGGTAATCTTTGGAAGCCTTCCTCAGCAATGGTAGCCTTGGCCGCATGTCTTCGTACCGGTTGAGTTTGTTCAGGGCAACATCGATCGCCTTTCCTTCCTTAAGGTACGAGATCAAATCCTTTTCTGCGATGCTTGGGTCGTTGTTCTTCTCAACGATTAGCTGCATTTGCTCAACGCTTAGCGCATCAGAGAAAACCCACCCCCTGTCACCCAATAGGGAATAAAAGCCATCTATCACAGAGGTCTGTCTATCGAGCTTATCCTCCAAAGCCTTAACCTCTCGCATACCCCGCAATCCCCCGAAAATGAAAGCAAACGGCTTTAGGAAGGCAATTTGGCATCGCAGCTCTTTTACCGTAGGCAGCTCTTCTGCACTGCACGAACGAGGGGCTTCACCTTCCCCATTTTCGCTCTCCTTCGTCTTTCGTTTTGCCGCCCGCAGCCTTTTCAGGAAACGATCACCCAGCATAGCCCTTCCCCTCCTCGAGCCAACAAGACAGATCCTTTACTTGCTTTTATGGGCATTATGCGGCGGAGTCAACCTTCACTACGATCACATTACTTGGTCATGATGAATTTAGCCATCGCGGAAAAACGCACACGAGCCTTTGGCGGCCGCACCATTCTCCAAGACCAACGCAATCTGTGTCTGAAAGAAAGGCACGTGCCATAGATCAGCATCTTCTTAGGCGTCAAATCGTGGTGCTCACGATGTCGGCGGTGTCCGTTCAACTACTCCGTATCCCGTAAAGCCCAGAACCCCCGCAGTGCGAATCGATAGCTAATTCTCAAACAAACCTGGCAGAAACGTCCAGTGAATGAGCTTCAAAGACCCAGCTCCCGGCCAAACGCAATGTCTAACCAAAACAGCGCCACAAACAGCGCATTGCCAACGCAAAGCGTTATATAAAAAGGTTTCTTTTTAACGTTTCCTACCATTTCGATCAAGAAAACGATCAAGAGACCGACTAGGTCTAGCAAGAACAAAGCCATTGGCATCAACACCAAACCAAGTTTATATGGTGTCGCATTGCCTATGTTCTGCAGCGCAGACCCAGAAAAGGACACACCTGCAGTAAACGCCACAACAATAGCAGCGAATATGCCAAGGATGGTGATGTGCTCTCGCTTTGAAGAGTCGGTGCTCTTCTCAAGTGACGCAACCCGACGCTCAAGAGAAGCCGTCTTTGATGAATTGACTTCCAGAATCCCGTATAGATACTCTGCCTTTTTTAACCAACGGTTCAAATTTTCAACCGTGCCCAACAGCTCCCCACGACTCCAACCGGGCAGGCCTCCAACGCGATATTTCATTCAATAATTCGGAAGCGACAATCGAAGCCACCAGAAGCACGATTATCTTCGTTTTTAACATCTAACGCACATCCGTAAAACTCAAGCTCACCGAATGATTCGCATTCCGGGCTGGCGCATCGTTCCAGCAATTCACATACGCTGTTTTCGATCTCATCATCCATCGCCAACGACAGGTCCGACTCAAACAAGACATCAAAAAACTGACGGAAGAATTGACGCTCGTCCTTCACTGCCCTAATCTCATTCAGCCTTTCCATCGTCACGCAGCCACCCATGTTCCAGGCTCCTTTCCACTTGGCAATCTACTCGATACATCTTTGCCTCCCACAAACCCCAAAGATCTCCAACTTCGGCCTACAGCTGACTCGTTTCAACAGATGCGGGAGCATGGTACCGTCAAAGCCCCTTTACGTATCCGCGAGGCATCTCATCACCGAGCTCCAGCGAGTCGTCAGCTACAAGTTTCTCGATATATCGCTGCGCGGTTCTCGCGGTTACTCCCGCCGCAGCCATCAAGCTCGCAGACACCTCAAGCACATCACGGTCAACAATTGAAAGCGAGAATTTGACCACTTAGCTGCCACGGTTGTTGCCGTTGGCTATCATCTCCGGATAACCGATTTTTCCGTCAAGGTTACTACCGTTCTTCCCGGTCGTTTCCGCTTTCAGTACCTTTCTGACTGCCATGCAGCCAGAAAGAAAATCACCATAACAAACCAGGGCAAAGCCGGCGGCCTCTTGTATAGGTGCTGATTTCTAACCGCTTGCCATGCAGCTAACAGTCCAGTTTTGGCCCCTATGGCCCCTATTATTGAGCGCGAGAGCTTCGGGCTACTCAGCGCCTCATATTCATTTTAAGCGTTTCGATATCATCGTTGCTGAGGCCGCCGGGCGAGAGAGCGGCGCTCACTGAGCTTTTCATTAATCCTTCATCGAAAAAGCTTACTGTCAAATCTATTAGCTTGCTGCAAACGGCATCCGAGCCCTGAGAAGCCCTTTTGACTTTCTCAACGATATAGTTGAACTGGTCTTTTGCACGCTTTCGTGGCTTCTCACTGTTTAATTCGTTGTAGCCCTCACTTTTCAAAATATCGTGGAGACTTGCTTCGAATTCTTCTTGGAAGCTGCACTCAAGCTCATTTGAGTGTGCGGCAATCGTTTCGATAAGGTGTACTTCCGGCGTGAACCCGAGGTCGTTGATCGATTTCTTGTATTTTTCGCAAAGCGACACAAACTCCGGCCCATTCTTTGCCTCAATGAAGTCGTGATCCAATATGGCTTTCACTACGCTGTGTCGCGGCAGCTTATTTTCTATATTAATGGCCAACTTTGCTGTTTGATTGTAACCCCCTACAGGAGTTGTTGAGAATGAGGCTTGGCATCTAAACTGTTTCTTGTTTTTAAGATGGTCGTGCATGGCCCGAAAGCACTCTATTGCCATTTCGTCTTCGAAGAAGAGTATGTAGTCCGCAGTCACCTCACTGTATTCATCTATCGTTTGAAGAGCGAGCGCAGGATAGCAAGGAGTTATGACCTGGCCATCCTGAACAAGGATGATATGGTCTCGATCGCACGACCTAACTAATGTAGTTGAATGAGTAGAGACGATAGTAGTTAAGTGTTTTTTCGAGGAGAGCTCGCCTAGCAGGTTGTAGAGCCTTATTTGCACTTTAGGATGGAGGGCAAGTTCCGCCTCATCAAGCAAAACTAAACTATTTTCCTTGGCATCAACGAGCGTGCTTACAAGACGAAGCACAGCGAGTTCTCCGGTACTGAATCTTTTTTCCGAGTAAAAGCCCCCGCGGCCATCTTCAAGCACGTGAAAGTATTTGTACCAGCGGCGCCCGTTTTTGTTCTTGAGCAACTTGAGATTATCGAAGCGATCATCGCAGAAAATCTCCTTCAGATGAGTCTTCAGCTCATCTGAAGCGCTGATTGTATCGCCAGGCTTAATTTCATCTTGTTCCACCTTCAGCCTGCTTGAGTCGGCACGTGCATAAATGACGCTCTCGAAACCGAATGAGTCTAAAAACCCCTGAGTGTTGCCTCTTGGGGTTGCCGCCCATCTTTGCTCCGCCTTTCTGAAGACAAGCCTTTTACCGTCTTGTTCGTAGGCAATCTTTGCCCCATGGTACGTATCAATACCTTTTACCTTAGAGGCAGGAAACCCGTTCGCAAAAGCCAGCTTATTGCCGATGCGATTAAGGCATGTTAGCAGCGTCGTCTTGCCGCAGCCGTTTTCGCCTACGAGAAGATACACACCTGGGGTGTCAGGTATCGGGAAAGTAAGGTTATCGATGTTTTTCAGATTGTTGATCGTGATCGTTTTACCAGTCATTTTAAGCCCCTAAAACAGCGCTGCACCAAGTCTTCTTTGCATTGACTCAATGCAGCTTTGCCTTCGGCATGAATGCGTAATTGGTTTTCTTCCGCCTTTCAAGCGGATTGTTATATTTTACGGCAAATACATGGCAAGAAATGAAGGCGATTGCAGCAGCTAAGGGTGGGTGCGCAAACAAACAGTTAGACCATCTGCATCCGGTTAGGGGCCCGCGTCCCTGGGCGTCCCGATTACGCGATGTCCCTATTTTTACGCAATAACCGGCTAACGGCCCTACGGTTGGGTACACCTTACGCATCGGGTATATGCTCATTGCCCCTGATCCATAAAAGATGTCTTGCCGGAGCCCCTTGCCTGATGCACAAGGCAAGCGCGGCTCGCGGCGTTGTCGCAACGGTGTCGCGATAACGCCTCATAAACATCGCGCCTAGCCACTACCCCATCTTCGCCAAATCCAGCGAATAGAAGCGCTGCCTGCCCTTGCGTGTCTCGCGCAGGAAGCCCAGCTCTTTGATGTGCTTGCGATGCTTTGCCATAGTGGGCTCGGACATCTCGGCTGCCGCACACAGTTCTTCGGTGGTTACGCCGTTTTCTGAGAACAGCGCGGCCTGCGCCAAAATTAACGCCACGCGCCATAGGCCAGCATCTTCTTCCTGAACGCAGATCTTCCGACCCACCGCTCGTACAGCATTCTCTAGGTCGGTCTGCTTTTCACGCAGAGAGGCCAACATGCTCTCCATAGCATCCACGACAAGCTC
>CAVHFE010000031.1:0-21956 GCA_963635145.1 Oscillospiraceae bacterium | reverse complement strand
ATTCCCTTGCTCAAAGGGCTTATTTCACCGCACGGAGGCCGTAGCGCGCCATTTCTAGCTGATTTTTCGACTCGCGTTTTGGTTGAGCGGGGTTAGGGGAGATGCAGCCTTGCCGTAAGCGTCCCGGCTATTCTGCGGTGTAGGGGTAGCGCAACTCGACCTCGATTTTGGAGCCCTTCCTGCAATCTTTTAGCTCACTGGAGGGCTTTACGATGTAGCCGTCGGCTTGGTCGAGATCGATGAGGGTTCGACGGCGCCCGCCCTCCACGAATCGCACTACGGTACCTTCCGGCGTTTGTTCCAGGCGTACGGGCCTGATGGTGAAGAAGTCCTCGCCAAGGTCGGGTTTGTCCGAGCCGTCGCGGCTGCCATGCCTACCAGCGTCGCCGCTCGCGCCCAGCCCGCCGGAACCGCCGCGGCTACCAGTGCCACCGGCACCGTCGCGCTCGCCCGGTCCGCCCGCACCGCCGTGACCACCAGTGCTGCCGCGTTTGCCGGGCTCACCCACGCCCGGACCACCGGAGCCGCCGTGCCCGCCAACGCGACCAGCGCCGCCCTTGGGCGCGCGCTTCGGCAGGTCCTCGGCCAAGCTTGCCGTAACCGTGCCGAACTCTACCGCCCGGCCGTAAAGGAAGCTGTCGACGAGCGGCTTTAAGTACCAATCGGCCGTTATCTCGCAACCAGCCGGCGGGCCGGAAATACCTAACACCGGCGTGCCGTTGACCTCGGATGCGCTGGTGTGGCGCCCGGGCCCGTGGTTGGTCTCATGGCAGTAAACCGTTCCGATTTCCTCCAAGATCTCCATGGTGAAATCCTTGGAGCCCTTGGAGCTGCCGGCGTTGATGGCCACGATGTCGGCCTCCTGGGACGCCTTAACGATGGCGGCTTTTATCTGAGCCCAATCGTCGGGCAGGCAGGGGTAAATCACCGGTTCGGCACCCCAAGTCTTAAGCTTCATCTCAAGCAAAATGCCGTTGGTCTCGTAGGCCTTGCCGCGTGGTAGCTCGTTACCTATTTCCACAAGCTCGTCGCCGGTGGGGATGAAGATGACCTTGGGCTTGCGCACCACCTCAACGCTTGTGTGGCCGCACATCCCCAGCGCCGAAATCTTGGCGGGGGTGAGCTTGGTACGCGCCCCTACGATGACCTGCCCTTTCTTGAAGTTACTGCCGGGCTGGTTGCAGCCTTGGCCTTTCTCGCGCGGGGCGGCTTTGATTTCCGCCAGCACGCCATCTTCAGTAACCTCGCACTGCTCGATCGCGATATCCGTGTCAAAACCGTCCGGGATGGCGGTGCCGGTGTTGGCCCAGTCATAATCGCGGCCGAACACCCATTTGCTCACGTCCGGGATGCCATCGGCAAAATCCTCGAAATGCACGGCAATGCCGTCGGGCCCGGCGCACAGGGAATTCGGCAGGTCGTAGAGCGAGGCAAGGTCGTGCGCGGTAACGCGGCCAAGCGCATCGTGCAGGCTGACGGTTTCGGTTTCGAGCTTGAATTTGCCCACCTCGATAAGCTTGGCGATGCATTCCTCGCGTTTGAACACGATATGCTTGGAGTGGTCACGCATGGCCACGCTCCCTTCCTTAGGTTATTTATGCATCTACCAGTATAAATAAAGAAAAATAAAGAAAAGCGATGCCGCTCTTAAGCTGTCCGGTAAGCGTTAAGCTTAAAAGATGCAGAGAAATCCGCACCTCAAGCTCAAAATAGATAACGCTAAGGAATCCGCATGAAGCTCGCTTTCCTCAACCCAATCATGAAACGAAGCCTTGGTTTCGCAGCCCTGCTCATCGCCTTCTTCGCGCTTGCGCAAGGTGTCTGCCTTGCAAGCCCGGCGCCCGCCTACGCCAACTCGGGAACGGTGACCTACTACACGTCCGACGGCAGCGCGAAAACCGTCAACTTCAACAACGACATCGCCGGTTTGTTCAACCGCGCCAAAAGCGAGGGCGGCAAAATCGTCGTCGACCTTGCCGACGACTGGGACACTAGCAACTACCGCATAGAGGTCCCCTCCAACAGGGATTACACTATTAACTTGCATGGCCATATGATCAACCGCGGCAAGGCGAGCACCAACTGGTACGGCTCAGGCGACCAAGACGTCATCGTCGTCAACGAAGGGGCCACGCTCACCGTGAACGGCGCAAGCTCGGACGCCGAAAAGAAGCTTGAGCACAAAGGCACCCTGTACGACAGTAACAGGTTCTGGAAATCCGACGGCAAGGGCAATAGCATCATCAAGGGCGGTCTGATCACCGGCGGTGCCTGCGACGACCAGTACGGCTCCGGCGGCATCGCGCTCAAGAGCAGCAAAGCCAAGCTCTACGTGAACGACACGACCATCGCCGGTAACGTCACCGACACCTATAGCTGGTTCAACAACTACGGCTACGGCGCCGGAATCGCAGTTCACGGCTCCGATTCCGTCGTTGAGCTTTCTAACACCAAGGTCATCTACAATCACGCCGAGTCGAGCGGCGGCGGTATTTACGTTAGGAAGGCCGACTGCAAGATCAAAATCAAAGACGGCAGCGAGGTAAGCAACAACTACTCCGCAAAGTGCGGCGGCGGCATCTACATCGACGGAAACAATACGAGCCTGCTCATCGATTCGAAGTCGAAGGTCTCCAACAACACCGCTGCCAACGAGGGCGGCGGCATCTACCACAACGGTAAAAACGGCGAGGTCAAGGTCAAGGATGGCTCCGCTATTTCCGGCAACACCTCCTCCAAAGACGGTGGCGGTATCTACGACTACTACAACGGCACCAAGTTCTCCTTCGACGCCTCCGAGGTGTCCGGCAACAGTGCCGGCAGCTCCTCTAACGGTGGCGGCATCTACCTGAACGACGAGGCGAGCCTGAGCCTGGATAACGGCTCGAGCATCAGCAAGAACAAGGCCAAAAACGGCGGTGGCGTTTACGTCGACGATGACGGAACAACGGTTAGCCTGTCCGACAAGTCCACGCTCAAGGAAAACGAAGGCGACAGCAACGGCGGCGCGATCGTTCTTGCCGATTCGGCGACCCTGACCCTTGACGATTCGACGATCGATTCCAACCATGCCGCCTCCGACGGCTCGGGAGTCTACATCCTGAACGAGAAGTTCACTTCCATCAGCTGCACCGTCAAGCTCAACAATTCGTCGAACATCTGCAACAACAAATCAACGAAAACGACCCCGCAGGGAATTACTTATTACAGCCGCGGCGCGGGCGTGTTCATCCAAGGCGCTGGTACTTTCAACATCGTCTCGGATGACAATTCCGGAAAAATTTGCAACAACCTTGCCTCGGACGGTGGAGCAATAGCCGCATTTTATTCGAGTGGAGATGTCGATTACTACACGCAGGGCAGCTTGAGCACGCGCGTTAAGGGCATCACCATTAAAAACAACGAGGCCAAGATGAACGCAGGCGGCATTTTCTACTACGGAAGTCTGGAGCTTGAAAATGTGGACATCAGCGACAACAAGTCGTACTGGAGGTCTGCGGGCACCTGGCCTTGCGAGGAGAAGACCCTCACTTTGAAGGGCAAATGCATCGTCAAGGACAACTACGTCAAACACGAGCAGAAGAATCTGACCCTGCGCGGCAACCAAACCATCAACGTCGATTCCTCCAACCCGCCTACGCACGAAAGCCGTATCGGTGTTAGCCTGCTGAGCTACAGCGGCGGCGACAGGGCACTGTGCACCAGCAAGGAATTCACCGACGCTTGGAAAGAGGAAATCGGCCAGACCGTTGTTTCCTCCGACAACGGCTCGTATGCGATCACCTGCGACCTTGATCATCTTTACGTGACCGATGAGCACTACGTTTCCATCAAGGGCACCCCCAAGGATCAGGCGCTTAAATACCTGCGCCCCGGCGAGGAGGTCACCCTGAACTCCGACGATTACGTCAAGTACGTCGAAGGCACCTCGACCAAGTACACCCTTGATTACTGGACCGTCGATGGTCTGGGCGAAACCACCAAGCTCGATGCAAGCTCGGGCAGCGTTACCTTCACCATGCCCTCATGCAACGTCCGCCTGTACGCACACTATGCGGCGCCCGTAACGGGCCTGGACATACAGCTGAGCGATAAAAATGCTTGGGACGGCGACTTCGACATAAAGAAGGTGACGGCTAGCGGCCTGAAGGTCACCAGCGCCACCGGCGAGGTTTACGAGCTTTCCAGCGCCAAGGCTGCGGAGTTGATGAAGATCACAAAGTTCACGGTGCAGGGTCTTACGGAGCGCAAGCTTGTTAGGTTTGATCTGAGCCTGAGCGACGAGGTGGTTAAATCCTTTGGCCTATCTTTGCTCGAAGAGTATCTTGACCAGGCAAAAGTTACCATCAACGGCACCTTCAAAAACGGCACGGCCGAAGACGAGAAGTGCACCGCCAAGGTCGAGAAAACCGAGGAAGGCGCCACCGTGGTTAGCGTTACCGGCGGTCTTAGTTATTGGCCGCAGGGCGAAAAGCATGAGTTGAAAATCAACCAGCTGAACATAAACGACGACTCGCAAATCGCCTACTACGCGCAGCAAGTGGAGGAGGGCAGCGTTACCGTTCCGACTCCCGACGCGGCAGGCATGCGCTTCGTGAAGTGGGGCAGCCTGCCCGATGGCGTTACGGAAGACGCGAAAACCCACGAGCTTAGCTTCAGCAACATGACGGACGATGTCGAGCTTACCGCCTATTACGAGCCGCTGGTAAGCGCCGTCGAAATCGAGGTCCCCACTGTTTCTGCGGGCAGCGCTTTCCCTTCGTCGCTGAAGAGCTTCACCCTCCTTGAGGCAAACGACAAGGACCTTACCGAAGCAGCAAACAGCGGCGTTTCCATCAGCTGGGCGAAGGAAGATGGCGATAGCGCCGGCAAACAAGCGCAGAGCGACACTGAGTACAAGGCGACCATCACGACCAAGTTGGAAGATAGCGAGAGTTATCGCTACGGCTTTGCGGACAACCTTGTGGCAAGAATCAATGGCAAAGACGCGGCGTCCGTGACCATCAATGAAAAAGAGGGCACGCAAACTTTCACTTATCTGCTTAGTACCGGAAGCGACGCCGGCTTCGGCGAGGTTCTGACCGATCTTACCGACGAGAGTATTGCCTGTGTTGCAGACTACGCTAGCAAGCTGCCTCAAAAAGCCGAGTACCTTTTCGACGGCACCGTGCGGAGCGCGGAAATTACCTGGGACACCTCAAGCATCGATGAAAGCAAGACATCAGGCTCCTTCACCGTGAAGGGGACCTTCGTCGATTCGAGCCAGGCTTCGCACGAGGTGAGCAAGACCTTCGTGTTGGCCGGCTTGGGAACGCCGCCGGCAAGCCTTGAGTCCGGAACCTACGCAACCGGCTCGGATGCAATCAAGGATGTGAAGCTTTTTGCCGGTGACGGCTGGGCAAGCTTCGCTTCGGCTGAGATTTATTACTACGTGCAGCCGGATTCTTCGCAGGCTGGCACGGCGGACACAGGCACGGTGGGCGACGGCTCGGCCTCGGACGATTCTGCGGCTTTGGCATCCTCGATTCCGCGCGGTAGCTTTACCAAATACACCGACCCCATTGCGATCAACGAGTCTTCAACGCTGTACGTTTATGGCAAGGTCGGCAACCGTGAAACGGATATCGCTGAGTACAAGTATTCAATCAAAGATCAGTATGAAATCAGCGTTTCGGATGGCCTTGCGCGCGATGCTGACGACCATGAGCTTTCGGCCGCGTTCGTCGGGGACGAGGTGAAGGTCCAGGCGAGCGACGCCCCCGAGGGCAAAGTCTTCGACAAGTGGGAACTTGTGAGCGGCAGCATCGCCGATTTCGACAAGCTTGAAGGCAAGGAAATTTTCACCTTCACGATGCCGGCCGAGGGCGTTTCGCTTAAGGCCACCTATAAAGCAAAACCTTGCACGGTGACCTTCGGCACGGACGGGGGAAGTTCGGTTGAGGACCAAACGGTGGAATATGGCAATACCGCCCAAAAGCCCGCCGACCCCACGAAGGAAGGCTACGTTTTCAAGGGTTGGAAGCTTGGCGATAAGGACTACGATTTCGACTCCGCGGTCACCGAGGATATCGTGCTGAAGGCTTCCTGGGCTAAAGACTCGGCAAAGGAAGACGATGCCGATAAGAATCGCGATAAGGATTCGGCCGATGCGTCCGACGGTGGAACCAAGGAGCATTCCAGTGACGCCACCAGCTCAAAGGGTGCCGATGATTCCAGCGATGGTTCGAGCGCGGATAGCAGCTCCGCCGAGTCCGACTCCGGCGACGCAAGCCCCGAAACCGGTGATGCCGGCTTTGCCGCAGTCGGCGCCTTTGCTCTTGGCTCCTTGACTACCGTGCTCGCACTTCGCCGCCGCAAAGGAGCCTGGCTCTAGGGTGCTCGGGCTAAGTGCTGAGGGTCCTTGGGATTAAGCACCTGGTGTTTGCCCTGAAACTGGAAGTCCCGGCGACGGACGAAACCCCTTACGGGTGTCGCCCGTTCCGCTGTTCGAAGGGCGCAGACCTCATGGCCTGCGCCCTTCTCATGCGCTCACTGCTTCAGCATTTTTATGCGGATTTCTTCGAAATCCTCTTTTTGGTTTTCAGAGCGAACCCTACAGGAGTTCCGTCCGTCGCCGGGGTTCTGGTCGCGAGTCAGTCTAAAAGCCTCGTCCTTCAAAAATATGCCCAAGTCTGGCTATTTGCAGGATTGGTTCATCGTACAATTAGACGATTAAGATTGACTCACCGTAATTACAAGAAGAGGGGAAGGGCATGAAGCTAACGAAGAAGATCTTCGCGCTTGGCGTGTTTGCCGCAATGATGGCGTTTTGCCTGGTTCCGGGTTTTGCTTTCGCTGATGATGTGCAAGATCCCGTTGCCAAAATCGGCAACCAGGGTTACGCAACCCTTGGGGGAGCTTTAGACGCAGTTCAAGATGGCGAAACCATCGAGCTCCAAAAGAACGTATCGGACTGCGTTGTTTTCAACGGGATTGAAGGCAAAAGCTGCAAGCTCGACCTTAAGGGTTATCAGCTGAAGAACGGCTCCGGCACCATTGCAGACGGCGTTCCGACAATCCACGTTGAAAGCGGCACCCTCGAGATTCTCAACGGCTCGATCTATCGCGGAGCTTCGAGCTACAAAGATCGCGCTGCCGTTTACGTGAAACGTGACGCTAGCGTTATTCTCACCGACGTCGACGTTACCTCGAACAACAATTACGCGGTTCAGCTGGGTGACTCTGTAGGTGCCGGCACCCTCACGGTTAACGGAGACACTTCCATTTCCGTTGGCTCCGCTGATGCGTTTCCTCTCTATGTGCGCAACGGCAACGTCACCATCAACGGTGGCACCGTTGGCACGAAGGGCGTGAAGGACGCTTCCGCCATCAAGCTCGACAGCGGATCTGTGAACATCAAGGACGGCTCCTTCTCTGGCGACTTGAAGGGCTCGGGTTATACGCTTGAGGGCGGCGAGTATTCCAACCTCCCTGCGTTTGCTAATATCGCTGAAGGTTACTATCCTTTCATTCGCACTAACGCTTCAGACCTTGATTATGGTTTCCAGGTGCTGGCCGAGGCGGCCGCCAAGGAAGCTGCAGCTGCTAGGTATCAGACCCCTAGCGGTAGCTATGCATATTACGAGAGCCTTGAAGAGGCAAAAAATGTTGTGCGTGAAGAGTCGACGCATCATCTTCTGACTATCTTCATTGACGCCACTCTTGCCGCCCCTGAGAACTTGACCTACGACGGCAACCCCAAGGCAGTGACGCCGACTCTTCCCGACGAAGCATCTGCACATTATGTTGCCCAGACGATTGTTTATTCCGGAAGCGGCACTACGGAAGACCCCAACGCTCCTCGTGACGCAGGCACCTACACTGCTACACTCAATGGGCTTGAGGTCGCCCCTAATTATGAGCTTCAAGACAAGGATTATCGTTACGAGCTCCATAAGCCAGCAACGCTGGAGTACACCATTTCGCCAGCGTCCATTAACGAATTTAAGGTCAAGTTGATCGACTCGGACGATTTGGTTTACGACGGTACCGAGAAGGAGCCTCAGGTCGAATCCGTTGGATCGATTAAGTTTGTTGAAAGTAGGTTCGATGTCTCTTACGAGGACAACGTTAACGCCGGCTGGGGCACCGTGGTGATTACGGGCAAGGGCAACTACACTGGCAAGACCAAGGAAGACTTCTGGATCTCCAAGCGCCCCATCAGTGACGCCAAGGTTACTTTGGATGACGCGGAGCTTACCTACAACGGCAAGCCTCAAATCCAGAAGGTTTCTTCCGTTCAGGTGGCTGCTGGTTCCATCGATCTTGAGGTTCCCCTCGATAGTCTGGACGTCACGGGTGAGGCAACCGACGCCGGCACGCATGCCATAACCCTCACCGCCAAGAAAAACAGCAACTTCTCCGGTTCCTGCACGGCCAAGTTCACCATTAATCCTTTGAGCATCAAGGACGCTACGGTGGAGCTGGGCGACGAGCCTGTTTACAATGGCAAGCCTCAGCTTCAGACCGTTAAGTTCGTGACCGTCGGCTCGGGCGATAACGCCGTTAAGGTCGATCTGGATTCCCTGGAAATCACGGGCAAAGCAACCGACGCCGGCACGCACACCATGACCCTCACCGCCAAGGAAAACACCAATTTCAAGGATTCCTGCACGGCGGACTTCACCATTAAAAAGCTCAACATCGATAGCGCCATCGTCACCTTTGGCTCCGAGCTCACCTACAACGGCAAGGAGCAAACCCAGGACATCGAGTCCATCTTCGTTGGCAAGGGCGATCGCGCCGTTGAGGTTGACCTTGATTCCGTTGACGTCACCGGCAACAAGGTTACCGATGCGGGTTCGCACATGATCACCATCGCGGCCAAGGACAACACCAATTTCACTGGCCACAAAAAGCTGAGCTTCGTGGTTAACGCGCTTGATCTTTCCAAGGCCAAGCTGACGCTCACCAAGACCGACTTCATCTACAACGGCAAGGTTCAAAGGCCGGGCATCAAGTCGGTGGTGCTTAATAACACTTACCTTAAGGACGGCGTCGAGTTCACCACTACCGTGCCGGACGGTAAGAACGTGGGCACCTACCAGGTAAGCATTGCGGGCAATGGCTACGGCTACACCGGCACCGCGACCGCTACCTTCACCATCAAGCCTTTGGCAGTAAGCAAGTTCAAGGTCGAAACAGCCAAGAAGTCCTTCAAGGCTAGCTGGTCCAAGTTCAAGGCCGAGCGCGATGGCGTCGAGCTTAAGTACTCCACCAAAAAGAGCATGGCCAAGGCTAAGACGGTAAAGGTCAAGGGCGCCTCCGCCAAGGCCAAGACCGTCAAAAAGCTCAAGAAGAAGACCAAGTACTACGTTCAGGCGCGTGCCTACAAGGTAGTTGACGGCAAGACTTACTACTCCGATTGGTCTACCAAAAAGGTCGTGAAAACGAAGTAGTTCCGCGTAGGCTCGGGCCTTATTCAAGGGCCCGGGGTTAGTCAAAATGAAACTCGCGCAAATGAGAGGTTTGCTGTTATGAACAATGATTACGGAATGAAGGCAGGTGGCGCGGCCGTGAACGAAAGGCGTTCTGCTTGGCTCGAATCGGCCACGGCGCTCAAGTGCGCGCTTCTTGCGATGCTCCTTGCGGCCCTGCTCGCGTTTTCCGCAGGTTCCGCCTATGCGGACACGAGCAACGAGGCCAAATACAACGGTGATGAATATGAGACTTTGCAGGCGGCGGTTGATGCCTATTACGGTGAGGGCGTTATCACGCTGTTGAAAAACGTGGAGCTTGATTCGAGCATCACCTTTGGCGGCGACGAATCTGGCTACACTTCTGCCGCGCTTGATCTTGGGGGCTTTACCTTAAGCTCAACGAACGTGACTCCGATTGTCGCTAATTGCAGCCTCGATTTGCGAAATGGCAAGGTTAGCGTCGATTCTTCGGACGCCTCCTTCGATATCCCCGCTTTGGAAATTAATAAGGGCAGGCTCACTTCGAACGTTGATATAAGCAGCACGAAGCCGGAGGCTGAAGGTTCAGCCAATAAGATTCCCAGCGTTGCAGCCTCTATTGCCTCTGGCGTCACTTCTTTCACCATTGAAAGCGGCACCATCGAGGGCAAGATTGAGGACGAATCGGGCAACCTTTCTCTGGCGGGTGGCAGTTTCGCGAATGCCGATTACCTCAGCTGCGTCGCCACTAACAAAGACATGGCCATGATTAAGCGTGCCGATTCCGATGAGACCACCGGTCGTTTCGAAGTCATCAGCGCGAATGACGCAATCAATAAGGCTGCTTCGTTGGTTGCGGTCCCCGTGGGCGGCACCATCTATAAACTCTATTTCGAAAGCGAGTCCGAAGCTGCCGCTTATGCCGAGGAGCACAGCTCTGAGGGCGTATGGCAGAAGAAATTCATCACCGCAACGCTCACTTTGGCTAAGGGTTATAAGGAAATCACGCAGTCGGGCAAGACTTATAAGGTTTACACCTACGACGGCAATGCCAAGCTCGCAAAGGTCAGCTTCAGCGGTGTAGACTCAAGCGACGCCTTGGTTGGCAATCTTGTTTATAAAAGCAATTTGGAATTCGTTGATGCTCCCAAGACGCCTGGCTGGTACAGCGTGGAACTTACTGGCTTTAGCGCCGAGGGCGTGGATGGGGAAGCAGCCGAAGAGGTTGAAAAGAAGTACGAGCTTAGGACCTCTGGTGGGGTGAACCCCAACGATGTTTTCAAGATCGCCCCTGCGAACATTGGAGATGCCAAGGTAACGCTGGACACTGACAGCGCGACCTACGATGGGAGCGAGCACAAGCCTACTGTTGCTTCCGTTGCGTGGAACGGCGAGACCTTGGTTGAAGGCACCGATTACACCGTGAGCTACGAGCGTCGCGACGGCAAGGCAACCGATGACTTCATCAGCGCAGGTACTGTCACGGCTGTTGTTACCGGCATCGGCGATTTCGGTGAGACCGCTATCGCCGAGTTCACCATCAATCCTGCAAGCATCGAGGGCGCTTCGGTGGAGCTGGGCGATGCGCTTACTTACAACGGCAAGGTCCAAACTCAAACCGTTAAGTCTGTGAGCGTTACCATCGGCGATGGCGACAGCGAGCACGAGGTTACGCTTGAGGGCGATGAGCTGGCTAGCTCCATAGAGGTAAGTAACAACACTGCTAAGGATTACAAAATCGGCGCGTATTCCCTGCTCATTACCGGCAAGGGGAATTTCACCGGTGAATGGGCAGCAGGCTTCAACATCGAGCCTTTGAGTATCGAGGGCGCCACGGTGGAGCTGGACGATGCGCTTACTTACAACGGCAAGACCCAAGCTCAAACCGTTAAGTCCGTCACCGTGGGCGAGGGCGACAACGCTGTCGACGTTGACCTTGATTCCCTGGAAATCTCCGGTAACACGGGTATTAATGCCCGCGATTATGAAACCCTGGTGCTTACGGCCAAGGACGATACCAACTTCACGGGTTCAACTGCTGCTCAGAAGTTCACCATCAAGCCCTGCAGCATCGAAGGTGCTGAGGTTTCACTGGTAAACGAGCTCACTTACAACGGCAAAAAGCAGACCCAGCAGGTTAAGGTGGTGGCTGGCAAGGGCGAAAACAAGGTTGCTGTGCCTGCGGAATCCCTGAGTCTTACCGGCAATACCGGCACCGATGCCGATCGCTACATCATGACCATCGCGATCAAAGACAACGCAAGCTTCACGGGCGAAACCACCAAGAGCTTCACTATCAAGCGCCTGAGCTTGGATGAGGCCGCCATTACCCTGGGCAAGGTGGTTACCTACAATAACTACGAGCAAATCCAGACCATCGACTCGGTTGCCGTGGGTGAAGGCGAGGATGCCGTCGAGGTACCGCTGGATTCCCTACTAGTTTCCGGCAACAAGGTGACTGACGCCGGCGAGCACAGCCTGCAGATCACCGCCAAGGAGAAGACCAACTTCGTCGGTCATAAGAAGTTCAGCTTCACCATCAATTCGCGCAGCATCGCTGATGCCGCCATCGAGCTTTCGAAGTCCGAGTTCACCTACAATGGCAAGGCTCAAAAGCCGAGCATCAAATCGGTCGTGGTGAATGACAAGATCCTCAAGGAGGGCGTCGATTACACGGCTTCCATCGCTGAGGGCACTAAGGTTGGTAGCTATCAGGTAACCCTTACCGCTACCGGTGGCACCTACACCGGCACGGCAACGGCAAATTTCGTTATCAACCCCAAGGGCGTTGCCAAGTTCAAGGTGAGCAAGGCCAAGAAGTCCTTCAAGGCTAAGTGGGCCAAGGACAAGGTTCAGCGTGATGGCGTCGAGCTTAAGTACTCCACCAAGAAGAGCATGGCAAAGGCCAAGACGGTAAAAGCCAAGGGCGCTTCCGCCAAGGCCAAGACGGTGAAGAAGCTCAAGAAGAAGACCAAATACTACGTCCAGGCGCGCGCCTACAAGGTGGTCAACGGTAAGACCTACTATTCCGAGTGGTCCGCCGTCAAAACCGTGAAAACCAAGTAGCCTTTTCGGCCAACCAAAGCATGCAAAAGCGGGCGCAGCTTCTTCGGGAGTTCGCCCGCTTTGTTTTTCCCCAAGTGAAAGGAGTTCGTTATGTCCGAGTACGTTCTTTATTACAAGCCCACCTGTCCGTATTGTCAGAAGGTCTTGAAGTTCATGGAGATGCGCTGCATCGAGCTTCCTCTGAAGAACACGCTTGAACCGGGTGTTCGCGAGGAACTTACGCAGATTGGCGGTAAGCCTCAGGTTCCTTGCTTGCTTATCGATGGCAAGGCGCTTTACGAATCAAGCGACATCATTGCCTACATGCGCGAGAACCTGATTGTTTGCAAGACGCGCAAGCGACCCGAATCTAACTAGGCAATCGCGTTGCCGCGCGAGTTTCCCATCCGCGGCAAGCTAAATATGGTTCCTCAGGCGCTGGGCTGCGGCAGGATCTCAAACCGCGAGTTGGGTGCTGCCCTCAAGACTTGCGGAGGCCTTGTGACGTCGTGCTGGCTATTCAAGTCCAAGCTTTACTACCGACCTCGTTCATGCGGGGTCGGTTCTTGTTATCATGGGCATCGGACTTTACGCAGATTGGAACCTACGGCTTTGCGATTCGCACGCTGCGCCTGAAACAGAGACGTGCGTCGATTGCCGCTATGGGCGAGCGCAAGGCGCATGGGCAAGCGCAGTGCTTGGGCGGCGCGACCGATCGGTTCCTATGAAGATAAGGAGAAGCTATGGCTTTGTGGTCGGGACGATTTGAGACGGGCGTCAGCGAATTCACCCAGGAATTCGGCGCCTCCCTGATGGTGGATAAAGCGATGTACAAGCAGGACATCGCCGGTTCCAAGGCTCATGCCACGATGCTCGCCAAGCAGGGCGTCATCTCCGAGGCCGACCGCGATGCTATCGTTGCGGGGCTCGACCAGATCAAGGCCGACATCGATGCGGGCAATTTCGAGTTCGACATCAATAACGAGGACATCCATATGTCCATCGAGAAGGTCCTAACCGAGCGCATCGGCGACGCGGGCGCCCGCTTGCACACGGGCCGCAGCCGAAACGACCAGGTAATCACCGACACGCGTCTGTACGCCAAGGAGCTTGCCTCCGAGCTGATGGACGCCAACCTCAAGTTGCGTCACGCGCTCATCAAGGTGGCCGAGGACAACTTCGACACCATCCTGCCCGGCTACACCCACTTGCAGCATGCGCAGCCGGTGCTTTTGAGCCATCACTTCCTTGCCTACTTCTGGCAGCTGACCCGCGACTTCAAACGCCTCTCCGCTGCCAAGGAGGCCGCCGACCTCAACCCCTTGGGCAGCGCCGCCCTGGCAGGCACCACCTATCCGCTCGATCGCGCCTTCACCACCGAGCAGCTGGGCTTCGCCGGTATGATCCCCAACTCGCTTGACGCGGTTTCAGACCGCGACTTCCTTCTTGATCTGGATTACGCCTGCGCGGTGAGCATGATTCATCTTTCGCGCCTGTGCGAGGAAATCATCCTGTGGTCTACCTCTGAGTTCGGCTTCGTTACCCTGTCCGATTCCTTCAGCACGGGCTCGAGCATCATGCCCCAGAAGAAGAACCCCGACTTCGCCGAGCTTATCCGCGGCAAGTCCGGCCGCGTTGTGGGCGACCTTGTTGCGCTGCTGGTTACCTGCAAGTCTTTGCCCCTGGCCTACAACAAGGACCTTCAGGAGGACAAGGAAGGCGTCATCGATGCCTGCAAAACCCTCTACGATTGCCTGATTTGCATGGAGGGCATGATTTCCACCGCCACCTTCAACGCCGACGCCATGATGGAGCAGGCCAAGAAGGGCTACCTTGCCGCCACCGACGTGGCCGACTACCTGGCCAAGAAGGGCCTGCCCTTCCGCAAGGCGCACGAGGTTGTGGGGCATCTGGTGCTTCTGTGCGACAAGCGCGGCTGCGACTTGGACGACCTGACGCTCGAGGACTTCAAGGCCGAAAGCGACTTGTTCGAGTCCGATATCACCGAATGCCTCGACTTGAAGAGCATCGTGGCCGCGCGCACCACCTACGGCGGTACGGGCAACTCTGCTGTTGCCGAGCAGCTCGAGCTGGCGAAGAAGACCCTCGCCGCCGACGAGGCCCACGAGTAAGGCTAAGCTCCCGGGTAAGGCCAAGCTTTCGGGTGAGGCCAAGCTCCCGAGTTGGCGCTTGGGCGCGGCACTCGCCGTCCCCCCCCATCCTTCGCGCATTATTCATCATGCCCAAAACAAAGGCAGCTCCGAGACCCCAGCGGGGGAGCTTCGGGGCTGCCTTTTATTTATGGTGAGACCTTGCAAAATCAAAGCGTGCATCTTGCAAATTGGTACAATGTCTTGAACTGTATTTTTGGAGGATAGATGGCACGTAAAAACAAGAACACCTATAGGGCCCGCAAAAAGCATCCGCTGAGGAATGGCATTATTCTTCTGGTTGCTTGCCTTGTGCTGCTTATCGGCAGTGCCGGCGCGGTGTATGCCGTCGGTTCGTCGTGGTTGCAAGATCTGCCCAATTACGAGGACGCCTCCAACTACAACTATTCCGGCAAAACCAAGGTGTACGCCAGCGATGGCAAGACCTTGCTCGCCGAGTTCTACATGGAGAACCGAGACCCGGTGACCATGGAGCAGATCAGCGATTACGTGCTTGAGGGCACGGTTGCAACCGAGGACGAGCGCTTCTACGAGCACAACGGCATCGACCCTGTGGGCATTGCGCGCGCGATTATGGTCAACCTGACCCGTTCCGGCTCCGAGGGCGCTTCCACCATCACCCAGCAGTTCGTCCGCAACACCGTTTTGGCCGACGAGATGCAGGAGCAGAGTCTCAAGCGCAAGGTGCGCGAGGCCTACATCGCCCTTCGCCTGGAGGAAACCTACTCCAAGGACGAAATCCTGCTGATGTACCTGAACACCATCAACTACGGCAAGGGCGCCTACGGCATCCAAGCCGCATCGCAGAAGTACTATTCCAAGGACGCCAGCGAGCTGACGCTTGCCCAGGCGGCAACGCTTATCGGCATTCCTCAGGCGCCCACCTACAACAACCCCATCGACAACCCCGAAAACTGCAAGAAGCGCCGCAACCTGGTTTTGGACCGCATGCTTTCCAATGGCTACATCACCCAAGAAGAGCATGACGCCGCCCAGGCCGAAGACCTCAATCTCAAGACCTCCAAGGCTTCATCCACCAACGATGGCCTGTACAAGTACAAGTACTTCAGCAGCTACGTGCGCGATCAGCTGCTCGACAAATACTCTGCGGCCGAGGTTTATCGCAGTGGCCTGACGGTTATCACCACGCTCGACCCCGACATCCAGAAGGCTGCCGAGGAAGCCGCCAAGAAGAAGGAACAGTCGCTTTCCTCTTCGCAGGAGGTTGCCATGGTTGCGGTTGACCCCGAAACGGGCTACATCCGCGCCTTGGTTGGTGGTCGCAGTTACAAGAAAGACCAGTACAACTTGGCAACCCAGGCAAAGCGACAGCCCGGTTCGGCGTTCAAAACCTTCACCTTGCTTGCCGCTATTAAGGAAGGCATCTCGCCGAGCACCAACGTCAATTGCTCATCTGAGGCAACCTTCGATAACTGGACGGTGCACAACTACGGTGGCGCAAGCTACGGCACGCGCTCCATCGCGTCCGCTTTCGCGGTTTCGTCCAACACGGGCTTTGCCCAGCTCTGCGTCGAGATTGGCGCCGACAAGGTGGTCAACATGGCCAACACCTGCGGCATCAGCCAGAGCCTGAACGCCTATCCTTCCATCACCCTGGGCGCGCAGGAAACCACTGTGCGCGATATGGCCCAGGCCTATGCAACCATCGCCAACGGCGGTACCAAGCACGAGGCCATTTGCATCGAGCAGATTCAGGACAACGCCGGCAACGTGATCTACCAGGCCGACACCACGGGCGAAAAGGTGCTCGACACCAACATCACCCAGGCGGCCACCGAAGTGATGGAGGGCGTTGTCACGGGCGGCACCGGTAAGGGTGCGGCCTTGTACAACGGCCAGAAGGTGGCAGGCAAAACCGGTACCTCCCAGAATTGGCGCGACAAGTGGTTCTGCGGCATCACGCCCCAGCTGTCCACCGCCATCTGGATCGGCGACCGCGACGAGAAGAGCATGTCTTCCTCCATCAGCGCGACCGACGTGTACCACAACTTCATGACCAGCTGTTTTAGCAGCTGTGGCTGGGAGGTTGAGGAATTCCCCACGGACGATACGCCCATCGAGTACACAACCACCGACATCGGCAACGGCACCAGTTCCAGCTACGTTGGCGATGAGGGCGTCGAAAACGAGGGCGATGCCTCCACCGGCAGGAGCTCCGCTTCTTCCGGTGACGAGTACGACAACGTCTCCAGCAACTCTTCCAGCTCCAGCAGCTCGAGCCGTAAGTCCTCTTCTAATTCTTCGTCCAGTTCTTCCTCGAGCTCCTCTTCCGGCAGCTCCAGTTCGTCGTCCGGCGGCTCGAGCTCCGGCGGGTCCAGCTCGGGTGGCTCCTCATCCGGCGGGTCGAGTTCCGGCGGGTCGTCTTCGGGCGGTTCTAGCTCCGGTGGCTCGTCCGGCGGGTCGAGCTCCGACGGCGGTTCTTCGTCCGGCGGGTCCAGCTCCGGCGGCAGCGACTCCGGTGGCGACGTCACCCCCGACCCGGAATAGGGTTTAGTGGCCTTGTTCCTTCCTGATAAAGCAAACGCGCCTGTAGTTTTGGGTTTTGTTTGAGGGAAGGTGTCGGGCCACGACAATTGGTTATTCTTTAGACCGAAGATGCGCTAGGGGCACTAAACCTCAGCGCTGAAGCTCCGAAAGGATTTTATGAAAACCAAGTTCCGTATTTTCCTCGCGATCATGTCGGCCGTTGCCTGCCTGGCCCTGCTTGCCGGTTGCTCTGCAAATCAGCAGGACGACGCCAAGACGCAGAATCGCCAGTACATGTCGAGCGTGAACTCCATCATGTCCGACATGAACGATTCGATGTCCGACTTCTCCGACGCCATCAAGGACGGCGAGGTGCTTTCCCTGAGCAGCCAGCTTTCAACTGTCAACGATTGCGTCGACAAGTTGAAGGCCATCGAGGCGCCCGAGGCCATGAAGGACATTCATTCCAAGTACGTTTCGGGTGCCGAGGAATTGCAATCGGCCCTGAAGCTCTACGTTGAGCTGTATCAGGACGTGAAGGTGCCCGAGTCCGGCTCCTTCGATTACAGCAAGTACTCCAGCCGTCTGAGCAAGATCAAGGAGCACTACGAGGCGGGCATCAAGGCCCTCGAGGAGGCTGACGAAGCGGTTTCGAACGCTTAAACAGTCTGCCCGCACTTCGCGAGCAAGCGCGAGATCTTAGCGTTGAGGGTGGCCATCCTGTGCGAGGGTGGCCACTGGTTCGTTAAGGCGGGTTTAAACCGGGCCGCAGCTAGGCCAACAGACCACATGAAGAGCAAGAGAGCACACATGGAGATTTTGGAGAACACCCCCGACAAACGCGGTATCGAGCTGCTTGCCCCCGCGGGCAACATGACCTGCCTGCATGCCGCCGTGCGTGCGGGTGCCGATGCGGTTTACCTTGGTGCAGGCCAGTTCAACGCGCGCAACGGCGCCGACAACTTCGGCCTGGACGAACTGCGCGAGGCCTGCGACTATGCCCACTTGCGCGGCGTCAAGATTTACCTGACGCTCAACACCGTGGTGCTTCCTTCCGAGCTGCCCGACGCCATGGAGCTTGCACGCCAGGCTTACCGCGCCGGAGTCGACGCCTTCATCGTGCAGGACCCGGGCATTGCTTCCGAGATTGTTCGCACGATCAAGGGCGCGCGCCTGCATATCTCAACGCAGATGAACACGCACGATGTGGATGGCCTGCGTGCCGTTGCTAAGCTGGGCGCCAAGCGCGTGACGCTTGCCCGCGAGCTTTCGCTCGAGGAGATTGCCGTTCTTTCGGCGGCCGCCGCCGAGCTGGGCATGGAGGTTGAGACCTTCGGCCACGGCGCCATTTGCGTGTGCTATTCGGGCCAATGCTTCATGTCGTCCATGATCGGTGGGCGCTCCGCCAACCGTGGCCGCTGCGCCCAGGCCTGCCGCTTGCCTTATACCCTGCATAACCGTGCGCTGAAGAACAAAACCCTGCCCGCCCCTGGCGAGCACCTTTTGAGCCCTAAAGATCTGTGCACCGCCGAGATTCTGCCCGAGCTTATTGAGGCGGGCGTTTCGTCGCTCAAGATTGAGGGCCGCATGAAAAGCCCCGAGTACGTGAGCGCCGTTGTGGGCGTGTACCGCAAGCTCATCGATCGCACGCTCGAATGGCTTGCAGCCAATCCCGAAGCGCCCCTGGATGAAGCGCTCCGCGCAAACGAAGACGAGCTGCAGATTCTTTCTGAGGCGTTCTCGCGTGGCTTCACCACCGCTTACATGACCAATGATCGCGGCAACGAGATCATGAGTTACGGGCGCCCCAACAATCGCGGCGTCTTCGTTGGCCGTGTTGTTGCTGCGCGCGATGGCTGGGTAGAACTGGAGCCCGAGACCGAGCTTCATCAAGGCGACGTCATCGAGTTTTGGACCAACCGCGGGCATTTCGTCCACACCATTTCCGAGCTGGAAAAAACGCGCAAAGGCATGCGTGTGCAGGTTCAGCGCGCCGTGGGCAAGGGCGATCGCGTGTTCCGCGTTCGCAATGCCGACGCCGCCTACACAGACGACGAACGCCTGCCCAAGGTGGCCGTGAACGCCTACGTTCGCTTGCGCATTGGGCAGCCCGCGCTTGTTTCCTTTACCACGATGGACGGCTACTCGGTGAGCGTGGAGGGCGCCCCGCTTGAGCCCGCGCGCACCAAGGCTTTAACCGAGCAGGATGTCCGCGATCACGTGGACCGCATGGGCGCTACCAATTTCGTCATCGCATCGATGGACGTCGAGCTTGACGAGGGCGCGGGCATGGGCTTTTCGGCTCTGCACAAGCTTCGCTCCGAGGCCGCGGCCGAACTGGAGGCCGAGATCTTAAGGCCTTACCATGGCCGCAAGCTCGAGCGCACTCAGCCCTTGCCGCACTTGCAGCGCGCTCAGCGAGGGAAATGCCTGGTTGCCGCCTGGGCCACCAACCCCGCATGCGCGCGTGCCGCCAAGCGCGCCGGCGCCGACCTTATTTACGTTCCCATGCTCAACTTCAGCAGGGGAGAGGCGGTAATCGCAGGCCAGCTTAACTCGACGGCCGAGCAGGCGGGTTATCCCAAGCAGGCGATTCCCGTTCTTTCCGTTGTCGATCGCATGATTGACGAGGAGCGCCGCGGCGGCCACGACATGTGGAAGAAGGTCAAAGCCGAAAAGCCGGTTTTGTGCGAGAACCTAGGCCAGCTTGAGCGCGCCCTTGAAATGGGAGCCGAGGCCGAGGTCGGCCCGCACATTCCGGTTACCAACTTGGCCGATTTGCATCTTATGGCCGAAAAGGGCGTGTCGCGCATCTGGCTTTCGCCCGAGCTTTCCCAGGTTCAGATCGAGGAGCTGGGCCAGGCGAGCGCGGTTCCTTTGGGCATTACCATCATGGGAAGCCAGGAGCTCATGGTCACCGAGCATTGCCTGCTCATGAGCCAGGGGCCTTGCAACCAGGAATGCGCTACCTGCCCACGCCGCAAGAGCCCGCATTATTTGAAGGACCGTAAGGGCTACGAGATGCCCGTTATCACCGATTGCACGGGTCGAAGCCACGTGTACAACGCGGTGTCCCTGGATATCGCGCGCTCGATGCCCGACTTGGTGAGCGCCGGCATCACATCGGTTATGGTCGACACGACGATGATGAACGTCGAGGAAACCACCAAGGCCATCAAGCGCGCCGTCCGTGCGCGCGATTTGTCGCAGCGCGGCGATAACCGCGTGGGCAAGTCGGAGGGCACCACTTCGGGCCATCTGTTCCGCGGGGTGATGTAGATGGGCGCCGGTTCGCGTGGTGCAGGCTGCGCGCCTGCTGCGTTGGCTGCGTGCGGTGCAGCCTAGCAAGGCTCATCGTTAGTCCGTCCCTGCGTGGGTGCACCCTGCTTCATTGGCGGGGCGCGCGCCCAAGCCGCGAGCGCACATGTTAGAATCGCCCCATTACACGTTTGAAAGGAACGCTTTCCATGCTTTCAGTTGACGAGCAATTGCATATCATCCAGTCCGGCACCTTCGAGATCAAGCCCCTCGATGGCCTGAAGAAGAAGCTCGAGAAGGGCAAGCCGCTGACCATCAAGCTCGGCGTTGACCCTACCAGCCCCGACCTGCACATCGGCCACGCAGTGCCCCTGCGCAAGCTGCGCCAGTTCCAGGATCTGGGCCACAACGTCACCCTCATCATCGGCGACGGCACCGCGCTAATCGGCGACCCTTCCGGTCGCAACTCCACGCGTCCCCAGCTCACCAAGGAGCAGGTTGATAAGAATGCCGAGACCTATATGGCTCAGGCGATGAAGATCCTCGACCCCGAGCGCACCACCATTCGCCATAACCGTGATTGGATCTTGAACATGGACCTGGGCGATTTGCTCTCCCTGTTGTCCAACTTCACCGTTGCCCGCATTCTTGAGCGCGACGACTTCAACAACCGTTACCACTCTCAGCAGCCCATCGCCCTGCATGAGTTTTTGTATCCCGTCATGCAAGCTTACGACTCCGTGGTGATCGATGCCGACGTTGAGCTTGGCGGCTCCGACCAGCTGTTCAACCTTCTTGCCGGCCGCGAGCTTATGGAGAAGATGGGCAAGGAGCCCCAGATTTGCCTGACCATGCCCCTGCTCGAGGGCACCGATGGTGTGCGCAAGATGTCCAAGTCTTACGGTAACTACGTTGGCCTGACTGACACTCCCAATGATATGTTCGGCAAGGTCATGAGCATCCCTGACGAGATGATGGTCAAGTACTACCGGCTGGCCTCCACCCTGCCCGTCGACGAGATTGACGCCGTTGAGGAAGGCTTGAAGAACGACACGCTGCATCCCAACAAGGTTAAGCGCGCTTTGGCTCGCAACATCGTGGCCGCCTACCATTCCGAGGAAGAGGCCGTTGAGGCCGAGGCCGCCTTCGATCGCCAGTTCAAGCAGCACGAGATTCCCGAGGATATCGCCGAGTTTGCCGCCGACCTTACGCCCAACGACGAGGGTAAGGTCTACGTTGCCAAGATTCTGGCAGATGCCGGCTTGTGCCAGTCGGCCGGCGAGGCTCGTCGCATGATCGACCAGGGCGGCGTCAAGGTCAACGGCGAGGCGCTGGCCGCCAAGGAATACAACGTGGCGCCCGAAAAGCTCGAAGGCGCCGTCCTTCAGGTAGGTAAGCGCAAGTTCGCCAAGCTCGTTTAGCTTAAACGTACAGGCTGTAAGTCGCGGCGGGCGGGGTTCCTTGCGGGCGTCGCCCGTTCCGCTGTTCGAAAAGGCAGTCCGAACGGACTGCCTTTTCTCATGCGCTCACTGCTTCAGCAAATTTATGCGGATTCCTT
>CAVHFE010000030.1:0-22790 GCA_963635145.1 Oscillospiraceae bacterium | reverse complement strand
TGTTTTCACCTGGATGTATTCGGATTTCAATTTGCGAAAGAAATTTTACGTTACCTTCGGTGCCCTGTTTTCTCCGTCTGCCAGCCTCGTGCGATCTTTTGCATTCTGCTCAGGCGCGAGCCCTGTGCTTTTCTTCGATATTGGTGGGGCTTGCTTCTGGGGAGGCTTCGCTTGCTTTGGCGCGGTATAATTTCGGCTGATTTGAATACGAGAGGAAGCCTTACATGTCAAAGAAGATCGCCGTTATCGACGGAAACTCCCTGATGCATCGTGCTTTTCATGCCGTGCCGCCTTCCATGGTGGCGCCGGACGGAACTCCCACGAACGCGGCCTTCGGATTCCTTTCCATGCTCATAAAGTTCATCGAGATTTCGAGCCCCGACGCCATCGTGTGCGCCTTCGATAAGGGGCGCCCGGCATTTCGCACCGAAGCCTTGGAGCAGTACAAGGCAACGCGTCCGCCGATGGACCCTAACCTGAAAGCCCAGTTCCCGGTAATCGAGAAGCTTCTTGGATCCATGAACATCCCCGTGGTTGCGCTGCCCGGCTGGGAGGGCGACGACATCCTGGGTACGGTGTCGGCCCGTTGCGAGAAGCTGGGCTACACGAGCCTTTTGGTTACGGGCGACAAGGATGCCTACCAGCTCTCCAGCGATCTTACGCGCATCGTCACCACCAAGCGCGGCATCACCGACATTGCCGTGTACGGCCCCGACGAGGTGTTCGAGCGCTACGGCGTCACGCCCGCGCAGTTCCCGGATTTCCTTGGCCTGATGGGCGATTCCTCCGACAATATCCCCGGCGTGCCGGGCATCGGTGCGAAAACCGCAGCCAAGCTGTTGGCCAAGTACGGCAGCATCGAGGGTATTTATGACAACTTGAGCGACCTTAAGGGCAAGCAGCTCGAGAACCTTACCAACAACAAGGATGCGGCCTTCCTTTCGCGCCAGGTTGCAACCATCGTGCGCGATGCCGATTTCGACCTCGACATCGAGCAGATTTCCTGGCCGAGCTTCGACCCCGCACGTGTGTCCGAGGCTTTCGGCGAGTACCGCATGATGTCGCACTTGGGCAAGGTTTTAAGCTTCGCCGGAACGGGGTCGGCCCCTGCGATTCAGGTAGACCTGCCGAAGTGGGAGCCGCTTGTTCGCGGTGACGAGGCGCGCGCTGTGCTCGATTCCCTGCTTGCTCAAGGTTCCGAGCTTTCGCTTGCCTGGTCCGAGTCGGGGCAGGCCTCGCTTTTCGAGACGAGCTTGACGCTCGCGGTCCATTTGCCCAAGGACGCAGGTACCGCCATCTTCACCGGCGACGAGGCCTCAGCTGCCATTGCCGACATCGTGCGCGGCGCCACCTTTAACTGCCACGACGCCAAGGAAACCATCAAGCACGCTTTCCCAAGCGATTCGTCGGAGCCTGCGCTTTTGAGCGCCTCCGAGGTAATGGGCGCCAGCTTCTTCGACGTGGCTTTGGCCAACTACGTGTGTAACTCCGATGACGGGAAGCTTGGCCTTTCCGACCTAGCTCAGGGAAAGCTCGGTGTTTTGCCCCTTGACTCTACGGATGATGCCGCCCTCGTTTTGGCTCGCGACGCGGCGATCGTCGAGGCTTTGGCCGGCAAATTGGCCAAAGAGCTTGAGGCTTGCGGTTCCAATGGCGTGTACCACTCCATCGACGCGCCTTTGGTGGGCGTGCTTGCGTGCATGGAGCGCGTTGGCGCCGCCATCGACGTGGATGCCCTGGCTGCCATCTCGGTAGAGACGGGCGCCGAGCTTGAATCTTTGCGCGCGCAGATTTTCGAGCTCGCGGGTGAGGAGTTCAACATCGACTCACCCAAGCAACTCTCGCATATCCTGTTCGAGGTACTGGGCCTGCCTCCCGCCAAGAAGACGCGCACTGGCTACTCGACCGATGCCAAGGTGCTTAAAGAATTAGCGCTTAGCCACGAGCTTCCCGCCAAGGTGCTCGAGTACCGCGAATATGCCAAGATCAAGAGCACCTACGTCGATGCCCTGCCGCGCATGCGCGCCGGCGATGGCCTGGTGCATTCCAGCTTTCACGAGATGGTAACCACCACGGGCCGCCTTTCCTCGAGCAATCCCAACTTGCAGAACATCCCTGTGCGCACCGACTTCGGCCGCACTATCCGCCGCTGTTTCATTCCCTTGAAGCCGGACCACGTCTTCGTGTCGGCCGACTACTCGCAGATTGAGCTGAGGCTTTTGGCTCACTTGTCGGGCGATGCTGCCCTAATCGAGGCCTTCAACTCGGGCGCCGACTTCCATGCCGCCACCGCCGCCAACGTCTTCGGCATCCCCTTGGACGAGGTGACCTCTCAGATGCGCAGCCGTGCCAAGGCGGTCAACTTCGGCATCGTCTACGGCCAGCAGGCCTTCGGCTTGGCAAAGAGCCTGGGGATTCCCGTTTACGAGGCGCAGGAGATGATCAACCGCTACTTCGCCGCGCATCCCGGCGTCAAAAACTTCCTTGAGGAAGTGGTCGCCGAGGCGAAGGAGAAGGGTTACGCCGAGACGCTCTTCGGGCGCAGAAGGCACATCCCCGACCTGCGCTCGAGCAACGGCAACAAGCGCAAGTTCGGCGAGCGCACCGCAATGAATCATCCGATGCAGGGCACCGCCGCCGACATCATCAAGATGGCGATGGTCCAAGTTGCCGAGCAGCTGGAAGCGGGCGGCTTCGAGGCTCAGATGATGCTGCAGGTGCACGACGAACTCGACTTCAGCTGCCCCAAGGGCGAGGTGGAGCGTTTGAGTAAGATGGTCGCCGAGGCCATGCAGGGCGTCGTGGAGCTTAAAGTTCCCCTGCTGGTTGACGTGAGCGCGGGCGACAACTGGGCGCAGGCGCACTAGGGCGGCTGCCTTTCGGCCCTTGCATAATTTGCGCAACTAAGCCTTGCTTTAGTGCGAGCTTCTGGTATCATTCAACAGGTTGCACCGTTCGGGTGCAACGAAGGAATAAGTGCGATGATACGCGGAGACGGTGCATACGTTCCAGCCTGCGTTGCAAAAGCCCAGCTAGGGCGGATGTTGCGCAAGTGGCCTTGCTACTTTCACGCAAACAAGCTATCGCATGCGTTTATTCAAGGAGAATTATGTACGCAATCGTTAAGACTGGCGGCAAGCAGTACAAGGTTTCGGCCGGCGACTGCCTGAACGTCGAGAAGCTCGAGGGCGAAGTCGGCGACAAGGTCGCCCTTACCGCCATCGCAACCGTTGACGGCGCAAAGGTCGTTGCAGATCCTGCCGAGGCAGCTAAGACCAAGGTCGAGGCTGAGATCATCGAGCAGTTCCGCTCCGACAAGGTCATCGTCTTCAAGTTCAAGAAGCGCAAGAACTACAAGCGCACTAAAGGTCATCGTCAGAACCTCACTCGCATCAAGATCACCGCAGTGGGCTCTGATTCCGCAGAGTAGATTTTAAGGAGGGAATGACATGGCACATAAAAAAGGTCAAGGCTCCATCCGCAATGGTCGCGACTCCGAGTCCAAGCGTCTTGGTTGCAAGCGCTTCGCAGGCGAGCACGTCACCCCTGGCGTGATTCTCGTTCGCCAGCGTGGCACCCACTTCCATCCCGGCGAGAACGTCGGCCGTGGCAAGGACGACACGCTGTTCGCACTGGCTGAGGGTACCGTTGAGTACACCAAGGGCGTTAAGCGCAAGGTTCACGTCCGTCCTGCCGTCGAGGCATAAAGCGGATTCATACCGTACTTTTTGGAGCCCCCTGCTTTGCCAGGGGGCTTTTCGTTTAGAATCGAGAAAGTTTTCATGAGGCCTTGCCGTGTGCGGCGGGGCGCTGTTTGCAAGAAATGGGAGCACCTATGTTCACAGACAAAGTGCGAATCTTCCTCAAGGCCGGCGATGGTGGCGCGGGCTGCATGTCTTTCAGGCGTGAAGCCCATGTGCCCAAGGGCGGACCCGACGGCGGCGACGGCGGTCGCGGCGGCAACATCATCGTGCGTGCCGACCTGGGCTGCTCGTCGCTCATCGATTACCGTTTCAAGCATCATTTCAAGGCCACGCGCGGTACCCATGGCAAGGGATCCAAGATGCATGGTTCCTCCGGTGAGGATCTGATTCTTAAGGTTCCCGTGGGCACCATCGTACGCGAGTACGACGACGAGGCCAAGGAAGTTGGCGAGGTCGTTGCCGACCTTACGCACGATGGCGAGGAAGTCATCGTCGCCCGCGGCGGCTATGGTGGCAGGGGCAACTGCCACTTCGTCACCCCGACGCGCCGCGCACCTGCCTTCGCCGAGCTCGGCGTTCCGGGCGAGGAGTGCTGGATCGAGATGGAGATGAAGCTTATGGCCGACGCCGCCCTGGTGGGCGTGCCTTCGGCGGGCAAGAGCTCCATCATCTCGCGCATCTCGGCGGCCAAGCCCAAGATCGGCGACTATCCCTTCACCACGCTCGTTCCCAATCTGGGCGTGGTTAAAACCAGCGATTACGATTACGTCGTCGCGGACGTTCCCGGCCTTATCGAGGGCGCGCACGAGGGCAAGGGCTTGGGGCACGAGTTCCTGCGCCATATCGAGCGCTCTGCCGTGACTTTGCACGTGGTCGACCTTACGGGCGGCTACGAAGGCCGTGATCCGGTTGAGGATTACCGTATCATCAAGCGTGAGCTCGAGCTCTACGCCAAGGAGTTGGCCGATAGGCCCTGCATCGTCGTGGGCAACAAGATCGACATGCCCGGCACCGAGGATGCGGCCAAGCGTTTGCAGGCCGAGGTCCGTGCCGATGCGATCGCTGCCGTGGGCGGCGATGAATGGGACATCGATAAAAGCCCCATCAACCCCAAGGTCTTTTTGGTTTCCGCCGTCACCGGCCAGGGAATCGAGGCGCTCAAGCAGGCCGCCGGCGCCATGGTCGAGAAGGTGCGCGAGGAGCGCCGCCGCGAGCAGGCGAGCGTCGAGCACTACGACCAGGTGTGGCAGCATCGCCGTGAGGAGCGCGAGAAGAAGTTCACCATCACGCAGATCGCCCCCGGTTCCTTCCGCGTCACCGGCAAGCAGATCGAGCGCATGGTCTACCAGACCGACTGGGACAACGACGAGGCCGTTGCCTTCCTGCAGCATCGCTTCAAACGCCTGGGGCTCGATAGTGCCCTTGAGCGTGCGGGCGCTTGCGACGGCGATGAGATTACCATTTTGGAGGTCACCTTCGAGATGGAATCGAGCCGTATGCACGACGATGTTTACGATGGATTGGATATCTAGTGTCCGAGCGCAAGGTTATCGTCATTAAAATCGGCTCGTCTACTTTGGTGAACGACGAAGGGGTGCTCGATCGCGGGTACCTCTCCGAACTTGCCGATAAGGTCGTCATGCTCCGCGCAGCCGGCTGGTCGCCTGTCATCGTGTCGAGCGGCTCAATCGCCTGCGCGCTCCCGATCTTGGGTTATTCCAAGCGCCCCGCCGACATGCCCTCGCTCCAGGCGGCGGCATCCGTTGGGACCAACATCCTGTTCGGCGGGTATAACGAGGAGTTCTCGCGCAAGGGCTTGCTCATTTCGACGGTCCTTCTTACGCGTGCCACCACGTCGAACCGTGATTCGTACCTGCGTGCGCGTGATACCTTGCTGCGTCTGCTTGAGTTGGGCGTGGTCCCTGTGGTCAACGAGAACGACACCATTTCCGTTGACCAGATCAAGTTCGGCGATAACGATACTTTGGCGGCGCTCGTGTCGTGCTTGATCAAGGCCGACCTGTGCGTCTTGTTCAGCGATATCGATGGCCTCTACACCGCAAACCCCAACAACGACCCTACGGCAACTTTGATTCCGCGCGTCGAGAAGGTGACGCCCGAGATTATGGCCCTAGCGGACGGCGTGGGTTCCTCGGTTGGCAGCGGCGGCATGATAACCAAGTTGCGCGCCGCCCGTGTTTTGATGGTCGCGGGCATTTCGATGCTCATCTGTCATGGGCGCAAACTCGAGAGCCTTGACGCCATTGCCGCGGGCAAGCCCGTGGGCACCTTGTTCGATATGGGGGGCAAGCGTCACGAAATCACCCCGCGCAAGCTCTGGATTGCTCTTGGCAACACGGTCAAGGGCGCGGTTTTCGTCGACGATGGTGCGGCACACGCCTTGCTTGAGCGCGGCTCCTCCCTGCTTCCCGTCGGCATGACGCGCGTCGAGGGCAATTTCGAGGTGGGCGACGTCATCGACATCAAGGACGAGGCTGGGCGCACTCTGGCACGCGGTTTGGCGGGTGCCACCTCCGACGAGGCGGAGCTGGCTTGCGGTTGGTCTCAGGAGCGCATTTGCGCCAACAACCTGCTGCGCGATCTATCGCGCAGGCCCATGGTGCACCGCGACGAGCTGGTGGTTTTCGACTAGGCTTTGTCCGGTTGTTCTTTCCGACGCCCTTGCGCAATGCTTTTCTTCGGCATTTACCGCCGCATGGCTCACCAGGTGGAGCCATGCGGCTTTTTGCATATAGAATGACGAACAAACGAAATCGTTATTTTCGCCGTGATTTGCTGGGAGGCTTTATGGGTGAAGCACGTAACGCCGCACTGAAGGCCAAGGCGGCCTCTCGTCCGTTGGCTTTGATGAGCGCTAAGGCCCGCAATGAGGTCTTGTTCGCCATGGCTGCGGCCCTGCGCGCCAACGAGCAGGCCATTTGCGCCGCCAACGCGCAGGACATGGAACGTGCGCGCGCGAAAGGCACCAAGGACTCGCTCTTGGACCGCCTGTTCTTGGACGAAGCGCGCATCGATGCCATGGCCGCTGGTCTGGAGGCTCTGGCAGCCTTGCCCGACCCCGTGGGCAAGGTCTTGGAGGAGCGCAAGCTCTACAACGGCATCGAGCTTAGCCGAGTGACGGTCCCCCTGGGGCTCGTTGCCATGGTGTACGAGGCGCGCCCTAACGTCACCGCCGACGCAGCGGGCATCTGCCTTAAGAGCGGCAACGCCTGCGTTCTGCGCGGCGGGTCGCTTGCCATCGATTCCTGCGTTGCCATCGCCGACGTGATGCATGCGGCTGCGGTGGCTGCGGGTGCCCCTGAAAATTGCATCACCATCATCAGGTCAACCGACCGAGCGGAAACGGGCGAGCTTTTGAGCCTGCGCGGCTTGGTTGACGTTCTTATCCCGCGTGGTGGTGCCGGTCTGATCGAGCGTTGCGTGAGGGAGGCGCAGGTCCCCGTAATCGAGACGGGAACGGGCAATTGCCATGTGTACGTGCACGAGTCGGCCGACTTCGCCAAGGCGCGCAGCATCGTGATGAACGCCAAGACCCAGCGCACCGGCGTGTGCAACGCCTGCGAATCCTTGCTCGTGGATGCCTCGATTGCAGCGGCGTTCCTGCCCGCGATGCTTCTTGGGCTTGCGCAGGCGGGCGTGACCATTCATGCCGATAAGGCTTCCTTCGATGCTATTGCGGGTTCCGATTTGCCCGACGGCGAAAAGGCTTTGACGCTTGGCCATATGCTTGAGGCCACCGACGAGGACTGGGGCAGGGAATACCTTGATCTCGAAATCAGCGTTTGCGTTCTTGAAGGCGGCGTGAACGAGGCCATCGAGCATATCAACGAATATGGCACCGGCCATTCCGAGGCCATCGTGGCCGAGGATGCTCGGGCGTCGCAGGCGTTCACGCGTGGGGTCGATGCGGCGGCGGTTTACGTCAACGCCTCCACGCGCTTCACCGATGGGGGAGAGTTCGGCTTGGGCGCCGAAATCGGCATCAGCACCCAGAAGCTTCATGTGCGCGGGCCTTTCGCCCTGGAGGCCTTGGTTACCTACAAGTACATCATGCGCGGCACCGGTCAGGTGCGTGCTTGATGGCCGCATCTCTCGCTGGTAGCCAGAACTTGGCTGAAGCGCTCGGAGGCTTGCGCGAGCGCGGGTGCAAGGGCGAGCCTTTGAAGCTTGGCATTATGGGCGGGACTTTCGATCCCATCCATGTGGGGCACCTGATTCTTGCCGAGCAGGCCCTTGATGCGCTCGGGCTTGATTTCGTTCTCTTCATTCCAACGGGCAACCCCTCGTTCAAGCGTGACAAGCTGGTGCGCCCCGCTGCCGACCGTCTTCATATGGTTGAGCTCGCCATCGAAGGCAATCCGCATTTCCTTGTGAGCGACATGGAGGTCATTCGCGAAGGAATCACCTACACGCTCGATACCTTGCAGGAACTCCACGCCCTTCTGCCCGCCGCCGAGCTCTTCTTCATCATGGGCTCGGATACCTTGCTTACCCTGGACCACTGGAAGGCCTCCGAGCAATTGGCCAAGCTTGCGATTTTCGTGGGCGTCAACCGCCCTGGCGATTCCAACGCTTCCGAGGAGGACCTGGGGCATCTGCACACGCTCGGCTTCAAGGCCTTGCTGCTCGATGCGCCTGCACTCGAGGTTTCTTCAAGCGACATCCGCCAGCGTTTTGAAAGCGGTCGTTCTGTGAGGTATCTCGTTCCCGACTCGGTGATACGCTATGCTGGTGAAAGGCGCTTATACCGATAAGCGCACTTGATCATCTTCAAGATCGGAGGGGTCCAATCATGGGGAAGCTCGAAAAGAAGCTCAAGAAGAACCGCCGCGAATTCGACGCCGCCGAGCGCTATTCCGACAAGCAGATAGATAAAACGCTCGCCAAGATCCTTGCCAACAAGAAGATCTCGGTCAAGCGCGCCCACAAGCTTTTCAAGGCTCAGGTTGAGGTCGATCGTTTGTCCGCCCGCGTTGAGCGCCTTGAGTTCAAGCTGGCAAAGAAGAAGGCCAAGGCTAATCGCAAAGAGCTTATCCGCTCCATCGAGGCTGCCGAGGGTGCTGAGCGGGAAGCTTGCGTCGGGGATGCGCCCAAGAATGCGCAGGCCGATGATGCCCAGCACTCCGCTTCCGCGTCTGCCCAGGCCGCAAAGGAGCAAGCTGCCCGTGAGCTTTCCGAGTTCGCCTACAGGCCGACCCGCGGGGCGCTTCCCAATCCAAGTAATCCCTACTCCAAGGGCAATTTCGATTACCTGTCGGCGCTTTTGCGAAAGCGTGTGAAAGCCTCGCGCTACGAGCATTCCTTGGCGGTATCCGAAACCGCGGGCAAGCTTGCGCAGGCTTACGGCCTCAACGTGGAACAGGCGCGCATCGCCGGCTTGCTTCACGATTGGGACAAAGCGCTCGACCATGAGCATTTGGTTCGCCGCATTGCCGATTTCAACTTGGACATAAACGCTCATATCGTCGCAGGCATGCCCTATGTGCTGCACGGCCCTACGGCGGCGGCCGTTTTGCGCAAGCAGTTCCCTGAGCTTAAGCCCGCGGTGTTCAGCGCCATTGAGAAGCACACGCTCGGTGCGCCCGATATGTCTGCGTTGGATATGGTTATCATGATCGCCGACAAGGTCGAGCCCGGACACGATGTTGCCGCCTATCGCGAGCTGTACGACCAGATCGGTGTGCTCCCCTTGGAAGACCTTTTCTTCCAGGTGCTCAAGCTTGGGCTTGTCTACGTGCTCGATTCCGCCAAGCCCTTCAGCCAAGAATCGGTCGACGTTTGGAATCACTACGTGGAAAAGCTCATTTAAAAGCATAGGTGCGGCAAAGGCGTTTCGGGTAAGATAGCCTTCCTTCGAAAAATGGATTTCGAGTGCCCGGACGAAACCTGGGCGCTTTTCGCTTGATTAAGTTTTGGGGCGATGCCCTGAATTGATGAAAGGTATTTGATGGCAGATATTTCTTCTCTTGATATTGCTTTGGCGGCGGCGCGCGCTGCAGATGAGCGCAAGGCCTTCGATATCATGATTCTGGACGTGCGCGAGCTGGTTGATGTTACCGACTACTTCGTCATCGCCACGGGGCGCAATAACCCTCAGGTTGAGGCTATCGTGAGCAACGTCGAGGACGAACTTATCGACAAGCTGGGCGTGAAGCCCAATCATCGCGAGGGCGCCAACGATCCCGGTTGGAAGCTCATCGACTACGGTGACGTTGTGGTTGACGTGTTCCAGCCCGAGGTTCGCGAGTACTACCGCTTGGAATCCCTTTGGGGCGATGCCAAGGTGGTCGATTTGGCACAGGCTGGTATCGAGAATCCCGAGTATTCCGACCGCATCGGTCAGCTCGTGGAGCGTCATGAGGGCGCAGTGAGCTAAAACATTAACGCCATAAGGCCCGGACGCATTCGTTCGGGCCTTTCTTTTCAGCAAGAGAGCTCGAGGGGCCTCGCCTCACGGGCCCTAAAGGAAGGTTGTCTGCATGAGCGACGAGGAGATTTTGCGTTTGGCCAAGGAGTACTTGGCTGCAAACTGGGAAGGAATGCTGGCCGATATCGAGAGCCTGGTGAAAATCCCTTCGTTCAAGGAGGAATCTAAGGCTGACGCAGATGCTGGCGCCCCGTGGGGTCCAGGGCCTAAGGCGGGTTTGGAAGCGGGTCTTGGCCTGGCCGAGCGCTTCGGTTTTGCGCCCATTAATCTCGACGGGCGCATTGGCTATGCCGATTTGCCAGGCAAAAGCGAAACGCAGTTAGGCGTCATCGGGCACATGGACGTGGTGCCCGCTGGCCCCGGGTGGGATTTCGAGCCTTTTGAGCTTACGCGCAAGGACGGCTATCTGCTCGGGCGTGGCGTTGTGGACGATAAGGGCCCTTCGGTCGTCGCCCTGCACGCCGCTCATTTCGCGGCAACGCATGCAAGGGAATTGTTCGGCGGCGATAAGCTGCCCTATACCGTGCGCTTCATTTTCGGCGCCGACGAGGAATGTGGGATGGGGGACATTCCTTATTACCGTGCTGCGCAGCCCGACCCCACCTTTCTCTTCACACCTGATGCGGAGTTTCCCGTTTGCCATGGCGAGAAGGGCCACTTTGACGCAAACTTGGTGTCCGAAAAGCTTGATGGCTGCATCGTTTCCTTCGAGGGCGGTACCGCCCCGAATGCGGTTCCCGGTTTGGCGAAGTGCGTCATTCGCGCAGAGGGCGCGCCTCCGCAAGCGGAGTGTATCACGCAAAGCATGTTGGGCGATGGCCTGTTTGAGCTTGAGGCGCATGGCTTGAGCGCGCATGCCTCGACCCCCGAAGGCGGCATTAACGCAATTGGCCTTTTGGTTGAGCATCTGCTGAAGTTCGCGCCTTTGTCGGAAGGGGAGCACCGCTTTTTGGAACTTGAGTCCAAGCTGATGTCGAGCACGGCGGGTGCGGGCGTCGGCCTGGTGGCAAGCGATGCCGACTTCGGGGCGCTTACCTTGGTTGCCGGCTTGATTTCCCTCGACGATGGACGCCTTCGCCAGAGCATCGATTGCCGCTATCCCACCTCCACGAACAAGAGCAAGCTGGAGGAGCGTCTTTCGGAGCTTGCGCGGGAGCATGGGGCCACGCTGGTGGGTGCTCATGCACAGGAGCCGTTCTTAATCGATGCCTTTTCGCCTGAAATCCAGGCTTTGCTCGATTCCTATTGCCGGGTTACCGGCGAGGATGCCAAGCCCTTCACCATGGGCGGCGGCACCTATGCTCGCGAGTTCGCTAACGCCGCAAGCTTCGGCCCCGAGTTCCCGAATCAGGAAAACCCCAGCTGGGTCGGCGGCATGCATGGCCCGAACGAAGGTGTGTCCGAGGATAGCCTGCAGCAAGCCTTCCTTATCTATTGCTTGGCTATTGCGAAACTTATGACTCTGGATTTGGGCGGCACTTCCGTCTAGGCGGGCGGGGCTCTTCAGCAAACATTAAATGGCGAAGCTCTAGGAGTGCGCGTCTTGGGGCAGCTGGCAACCGCGCGAACGAGCGGTGTTAGGCCTTAGATAAACGACGGCCGCCTAGGCAATCGAAGGGCGCTTAGGCGGCCGCTAACTTACTTAACGCGCTTGAGGATCGATACCGTCTCGATGTGGTAGGTTTGCGGGAACAAATCGACTGGGGTTGCCTGCACAAGCTCGTAACCTACTGCGCGCAGGCGGGCGATGTCGCGCGCCCAGGTGGCGGGGTCGCAGCTTACGTAGGCAAGCTTTTCAGGGCCTGCTTCGGCGATGCTTTCGGCCACGCCCTTGGCAAGGCCGGCGCGTGGCGGGTCAACCACGAGGGCATCCAAGTGCCCCAGCTGAGGAAGCTCACGGGCGCTGTCGCCGCCGATGACTTCGGCCCAGGTGCCGTTGGCCTCCAGGTTTCGGCGCAGGTCGCGCACCGAGGACGCGGCGGACTCCACCGCAAACACCTCGTCGGCGTAGTCGGCCAAGGGCAGCGTGAAGGTGCCGGCGCCGCAGTACAGGTCGGCCACGCGGTCGTCTTCCTGAACATCGAGCCCCTCTATCACCAGTTTGATCATCTTCTCCGCTTGCGCGGTGTTTACCTGGAAGAAGCTTGGCGCGCTGATTAAGTACTTGAAATCGCCCAGCTGCTCTTCCCAACATCCCTTGCCGGAAAGGCGCTCGACGCCCTTGACCTTGCGCGCTTTGCCCGGGTCGGCCATGACGCGCACGACGCTCGTGTTCTTGAGCGCGTCGCCAAGCGTCTTGGCCACAACGGCGCGCGGGAAAGGGCCGGGCTTGGTCCACAGGGCTATCTCGGTGTCCTTGGTTCTAAGGCTGTGGCGCACGCCCACGCGGAACACTCCCAGGTCACCGGAGCGGGAAAGGAAGGCGAGCGCGCCGCGCAGCGAGCCCGGTGCCTTCTCGATTCCGCGCGCAGCCACCGGGCAGCTTTTGGGCGCGGCGAGATTGCTGCTCCCTTGTTCGTGAAAGCCCAGTTGGAAATGCCCGCGCGCATCGGAGAAAGCCGCAAGCTCAAGTTTGTTGCGATATCCCACCTGACGCTTCGACCCGACGGCGGGCGCCACCAGCTCCTCGGCTTTGTCGCGAGCAACGCCGCCCACACGGCTCAGCTGGTTCACCACATCAGCACGCTTGGCCTTAAGCTGCTCCTCGTAGGAAAGCCCCATCCAAGGGCAGCCGCCGCATATCCCTGCATGGGGGCAGGCGGGCTTCTCGCGCAAAGGGGAGCGCTCCAGGATTTTCACGGTGCGCGCTTCCATGAGCGAGCTCGTTTCCTTCGTTACTTCGGCTTCGACGACGTCGCCGGGAAGGGCGCCTGAAACGAAGGCCACTTTGCCCGATTCGGCATGGGCGATTGCACGGGGCCCATGGGACAGGCCGCTTATGGTGAAAGTTTCCATCAAGGCTTTGATTCCTTTTTGTGTTGAATTGTACGAAAAGTATTTTAACGTATAGAATAAGTCGTTAAGCCCTCGTAGCTCAGGGGATAGAGCGTCTGCCTCCGGAGCAGAAAGTCGCAGGTTCGAATCCTGTCGAGGGCACCAGTTTTCCCTGGTGGTTGGCGTAGTGCCGCTACCGCCTAAGGTAAGCCGGACCCGTTTCGGCCCCGCCTTTCGGAAAACCGGTCACCCGACCAAGAGAGGAATCTCAAATTTATGAACAACGAGCTCTTTCAAAAGGCACGCAGTTCCTATGTGGCAAAGGATTTCGAGTCTGCCTTGGCGCAGTTCACCGATTGCCTGCAAGATCACGAGATAGCGCTTGAACCGGGCGAGATGGGCCTTTTGTATCACCAAATCGGCAACTGCCTGGTGAAGCTGCACGACCCCGAGGAAGCCATCCGCGCCTACACTCAGGCCGGCTTCGACAAGGATTACGACTCCCTGGGCGCCGTGAGCTACAACCTGGGTATGGTCTACGCCTCCCAGCACGATTACGAGGATGCCGTCGAGTACTTTAAAAAGGCCATCGACGATAAGTCCTACCCTACGCCCTTCAAGGCCCATCAGGCCATGGGCAACGCGCTTCTCAAGCTCGGCAAGTCCGCCGAGGCCGGCGCCGCCTTCCGCACCGCCGCCCTTGACGAGCGCAACCCTGACCCAACGCGCGCCCTGCTGAACCTGGGCGTCTGCTTCATGGCCCTTAACCGTCCGCTCGACGCCGTGGCCTCTTACGAAAGCGCCCTCCAGTTCGAGATGGCGCCCTCCACGCGCAACAAGCTCTTCGCCAACATGGGCCAGGCATACGTTTCGGCCGGCAAGAACGAGAAGGCCGTCCGCGCCTTCGAAACCTCGCTAGCCGACAAGACCTACGTCTTGAACGACGCTGCCAACGTCGACTACCAGCGTGCTGTTGCCGCCGTTGCCTCGGGTGTTGCCGAGGAGGCCGAGCCCGAGCAGGAAAACGACCTGTCCGGCTTGGACGTTCCCGCCGACGGCATGCCCTTGCAAGACGTCGACAACTCGGCTCAGGCAACCACGGTCATGCAGGCGGTCGACCCTTCCGAGAGCGGCTTCTTCGAGCAGGCAAGCGCCAACTCCGAGAACTTCGCCGAGTGGGGCCAGGTTGCCATGAAGAAGAAGCGACGCGGCGGCTGCCTGAAGGCTATCATCGTTCTTTTGGTGCTGGTCATCCTTGCTGTCGGCGGCACGGCCTTGGTCATCACCCAGGGCCTGGGCTTCCCTTCCAAGGAGGATGTTGCTCTCGATCTGATGAGCAACCCCTCTTCCGAGGACGTTTACGCAAGCTCGCTTGACGCCACCGCCCGCCAGCAGATCGCCGACACCTTGGTTGCCGACACCACGGCAACGGTCAAGGGCGATTCCGTCACCATGACCACCGCAAAGGTTTACGTCGAGGCCACGGCCGAGGGCGGCTCCAAGGTCAACTACGAAATCGACCTGGTGCGCGACGGCATCTCCTGGAAGGTCAGCGGCGCATCCTTCAATTTCGCCAGCCAGCAATAACCGGCTCGGCACCGCGAGTTGGCTCGCAAGCATTTTAGGTTTAGCCATTTGCGCCTCTTTGGGCGCTCGTGAACAAAGATTTCGAAAGGAATGAATATGGCAATCGAGAAGACTTACAACATGATTAAGCCCGACGGTGTGAAGAACGGCCACATCGGCGAGATCATCGCCCGCATCGAGCGCGTCGGTCTGACCATCGAGCGCATGGAGCTCGCCATGGTCACCCCCGAGGAGGCCAAGGCCAACTATGCCGAGCACGAGGGCAAGCCTTTCTACGACGGCCTTATCTCCTACATCACCTCCGGCCCCGTTGTGAAGATGGTCGTCTCCGGTGAGAACGCCGTCGCCACCATGCGCAAGCTCATGGGCGCCACCAACTGCGCCGAGGCTGCTCCCGGCACCATCCGTGGTGATTTCGGCCTGACCGTCGACGAGAACGTCATCCACGGCTCCGACTCCGTCGAGTCCGCTCAGCGCGAGATCGGCGTTTTCTTCGGCGCCTAAAGCCGTTTAGCTTATTCTTCAAATATCCTTCAACAAGGGCTTTGCGTGCGCTGAGCCCTTGTTTTGCGCTTGGCGACCTGCATTTTTGAAGTGAACATAGATTTCCTGCAGGCTTTGTTCTGTATGATAGAATTCAAGTTCGCAAAACATACTTGTTAGGACTATGCATGTCTTTTCTTGATTTCCTAGGCAATGCCACCAATTCGGCTTCGTACGATATGGCAATCGACCTTGGTACTGCAAATACGTTGGTTGGCATCACCGGCCAGGGCATCGTTATCAACGAGCCCTCCGTCGTCGCGCTCGAGCGCAACACCAATCGTGTGCTTGCCGTTGGTCATGAAGCGAAGAACATGATCAACCATACGCCCGACACCTTCACGGCAGAGCATCCTTTGCACGATGGCGTCATCGCCGATTACGACGTCACCGAAGCCATGCTTTCCGCCTTCATCAACAAGGCCGCTCCAAGGCGCTACCCTTGGCAGCCCAAGCCCCGTATCGTCGTCTGCATTCCCTGCGGCGCCACTTCGGTTGAGAAGCGCGCCGTGTTTGAGGCAACCATTCAGGCGGGCGCACGTCAGGCCTACCTTATCGAGGAGCCTATGGCCGCTGCCATGGGTGCCGATCTTCCCGTTACCGAGCCCACCGGCTCCATGGTCATCGACATCGGCGGCGGCACCACCGAGGTTGCCGTTATCTCCTTGGGCGGCATCGTCACCTCCAGCTCCCTGCGTTTGGCAGGCAACAAGCTCGACGAGGCCATCGCGGTTCACCTGCGCGACCTTCTTGGCATCAAGATCGGCGAGCGCACGGCCGAGGACATCAAGATCAAGATCGGTTCCATCCTTCCTTTCGAGGACGGGCGCGAGCGCGACATGATCATTTCCGGCCAGGACCTTATCACCGATCAGCCCAAAGAGGTCACCATTCAGTCCGAAGACGTGCGTGAGGCTCTGCAGGCTCCCATCGACGAGATGGTCCTTCACATCAAGGAAACCTTCAAGAAGACCAACCCCGACCTCGCCTCCGACATCATCTCCAATGGCATTTTGCTCACGGGTGGCGGCGGTTTGCTTTCGGGTCTTGACCAGTACTTAAGTCAGCAGCTCGAGATTCCCGTCTGGACGAGCGAGACCGCTCTTACCAACGTCGTTTCCGGTTGTCTGAAGGTTCTTGAGACCCCAACCGCACTCAAACAGGTTTTAATGCGTTCCAAGTAAGCTGGTAGAAAACAAGTGGCCCTGAAAATCCCAACAGAAAAGCTTCAGTTCGGTGGCCAACTTGGAGGAAGGGCTCTGCTGGCCCTTCTTCTGGTGGCTTCATTGGCCCTCGTCGTGCTATACGCTCGTGAGGGCGAGCAAGGCGCGCTCCATTCCCTGCAAAGCACCACGTCCGCGGTCTCTTCGCCCCTGTCTTCGGTGGGCGCATCCGTTGGGTCCCTTGCGGCAAGCGCCGGAACCTCGGTGGAGGATTTAACGGCCTCGGACGCTACGTTAAGCCAGACGCGTGAGAACAACGCCACGCTTGCGCAGATGGTCGTCGAGCTTGAACAATATCGTCAGGAAGCTCAGCGCCTGGAGTCGCTGCTCGGCCTTTCCGACGCCTACGGCTTCAAGTCCGCGGCGGCGCGCGTCGTTGCCTATTCTTCCGATTCCTACAACAAGATCCTTACGCTTGACGTCGGATCCAACGATGACGTTAAAGCGGGTTTGCCCGTCATGGGCTCCACCGGCGTTATCGGCCAGGTTGTCTCCGTTACCGCCACCACCTGTCAGGTGCGCTTGATCACCGATGCGCAGAGCGGTGTTTCGGTAGTCCTTCAAAACTCGAAGGCCGAGGGCATCCTCACCGGTTCGGTTGACGGTACTCTCACGCTTGAGGGAATCGATGAGTCGGCCGATGTGAAGGAAGGCGACGCGGTGATCACCTCGGGCATCGGCGGCGGTTATTTCCGCGGGCTGGTGGTCGGCACCGTTTCCAAGATTTCCCAAAGCCAGGGTGATGCCACGCGCACCATCGTGGTCACGCCCAACGCCAGCTTCGACAACATCTCCGAGGCCTTGGTTGTTATATCCATGGACAAGGACGCCACGTCCGATTCGTCCTTGGTCAAGCAGGTTGATCCCTCCAAGCTTGCATCTTCCAGCTCCTCCTCGTCAGGTGATTCTTCCGATTCGACGAAGTCCGACTCGTCTTCTGGTTCGAGCGACTCCAGCTCAAGCTCCAGCTCGGATTCGAGCTCTTCGAGTGATTCTTCAAGCAACAGCAAGTCTTCGGACGGGGACTCAAGCGCCAGCACTGATTCGGGATCGGGGGAGTAAGCATGAACGAGCGTTTTACTTTGCCCATCATCTGCGTGGTGGCCTTCGTTCTTCAGGTGATCGTTGCCCCCAACTTGCCTTTAGGCGTTGCGGTGCCGAGCTTTCTTGTGCCCTTGGTGCTTTGCTTGGCCATTTTGCGAAATCCCGGCACCTGCTATGTGTTCGCCTTCGTGCTCGGTCTTCTTGCCGATTTGCTCTCATCGACGCCGGTCGGTTTGACGGCCTTGCTTTTGCTTGTTGCCGTGGCCGTGCTCGAGCGCGCGTTCGAGGTGCTCGATAAGTCCACCTTCGTCATGCCCGTGATAGCGATCGTTTCAAGCTGCTTGGCAATCGAGCTTATCAAACTCGTCGTTTTGCTTGTGCTTGGCTATCAGGGTTCTCCCGTCGATCTGTTCCTGCAGGCTTCCTTGCCGGGGGTTGTTGCCAACTCGCTTATCGGCGTGGCCTACTACTTCATCTTCGGTCGCCTGGGTGTTGCTCAAACGAATTCTGGCAACGCCTGGGTGGCAAGCGTCGGCAACCAGCGTTTTCACTAAGGTGATCTAATGCTGACTGCGATTTTAGTCACCGTTCTTGTTATTGCGGTAGCCGCGGTCCTCATCTTCGTCTTTCTGCGAAGCAAGGGCACAATCGATTCAGGCGCGCGCAAGGGCAAGCTCAACGTCAAGCACATCAACTCCGTCGGTGTCGCCGCTAAGGCACCCAAGGTCACCACGTCCACGCGTATGCCCGATGCCTCTAGCCGCTCGGTTGCCACTGCGCCCGGCGATAGCTTGAAGATGCGCTTTTTGGCTGTTGGCGTTATTGCCGGCGCCGCCTTGGCCGCGCTTACCGGCAAACTCTTCAGCGTGCAGGTGCTCTCCGGCAGCGATTATCAGCGCCAGGCCGAAAAGAATCTCTACACCACAGTGGCCACCCCCGCACCGCGTGGCGTCGTTTACGATGCCCAGGGCATCGCGCTCATCACCAATCGTCAGGTGCAAACGGTCTTGGCCGACTCGGACGTGGCCGAAAACCCCGACGTGATGCTGCGCCTGTCGGCGGTGCTGGGCATTCCTTACAACGTGGTGCGCAACCGTATCCTCGACCTTACCAGCGGCGCGCAGAGCCAGCGCGTGGTCGCAAGCGACGTCTCGCTGCGCGACATCGCCTACATCAACGAGCACATCGACGCCTTCCCGGGCGTCGTGACTCAGGTGCGCACCACGCGTTCCTATCCTCATGGTTCGCTGGCCGCTCATGTGCTCGGCTATGCCGGCACGGCATCAAGCGACGATCTGAGTAAAGCTGCCGAAGGCCGCGATATTGAGATGGGCGACGCGGTGGGCAAGGCCGGCATCGAGTCCGCCTATGACGATCTTCTTGCGGGCGATCATGGCCAGCGCGTGCTGGTCACCGACGCCAAGGGCGCCATCCAGGAGGTCGTGAGTGAGACCGACCCCACCAAGGGTAACGACCTGTATCTCACCTTGAGCGCGCGCGTTCAGCATGTTGCCGAGGAGGAAATCAAGAAGGCAGTCAAGGGCTCGACGGGCAAGGCGGGCTCCATCGCCGTCGTTGACGTTGAGACCGGCGGCGTACTTGCGATGGCGAGCTATCCCACCTACGAGCCCGAGACCTTCGTCGGCGGCGTTTCCCAGGATGTATGGGACGAGTATCAAACCGAGGCTTCCCGCTATCCCATGCTCAATCGAGCAATCTCGGGCACCTACCCGGCGGCTTCCTGCTTCAAGGCCTTCACCGGCATGGCGGGCTTAACTTACGGCTTCGTCACCACCTCCACCACCGTCAACTGCACGGGCACGTGGACGGGCTTCGGCGACGATTACCCGCAGAAGTGCTGGGTTTCCTGGGGTCATGGCAATGTGGCGCTCCATCAGGCCATCGTTGATTCCTGCGACGTCTACTTCTACGAGATCGCCCGCAGTTTCTATCGCCAGCGCGACTCCATCGGCACCGATGCTATGCAGGACTTCATCAAGGAATTCGGTTTCGGCTCCAAAACAAACATCGAGATTTCCGGCGAGTCCGAGGGGCGTGTGCCAACGCCCGAATGGAAGGCCGAGTATTTCAAAGACGCTCCCGAACAGGCGCAATGGCTTCCTGGCGATATTTCCAACATGGTCATCGGTCAGGGCTACGTTTTGGTTACCCCCTTGCAGGAGGCGCGTGCCTACGCTGCCATCGCCTCGGGCAAGCTCATGAAGCCTCACTTCTTGCATGAGGTGCGCAACTCCATCGGCGACGCGGTTCTAACCGAGACCACCGAGGAGGTTTCGCGCCCCGAGGTCTCCGAGGCCAACCTCAAGGCCATGCGCGAGGCCCTGCACGGCGTCATCACCGAGGAAGACGCGGTCGTTCCCCTGTTCTCGGGTTACAGCTGGTCGGCGGCAGGTAAAACCGGTACCGCCCAGGTTTCCGGCAAGAACGACTTCGCCTGGTTTTCAATGTACGCGCCTTACAAAAACCCGCGCTATGCTCTTTCGGTCTGCATCGAGGAAGGCGGCGCTGGCGCCAGCGTGGCTGCACCCGTCGCTGCGGCCGTCATGGACGCCGTGATGAAATACGAGAATGGCAAGCTCGACGACTCCGCCCTAAAGGACATGGGCTACGATTTCGAGGCCGGCATCGTGGATTCTTCTTACGCCAAGGCCGCCAAGAAAAAGAAGAAGTCGAGCAAGAAAAGCTCCTCGTCGACGAGCAGCTCTGGCTCAAGCAGTTCTAGCTTCAGCTCGTCTGACGGCGACGGTTCGAGTTCGCAGGAATAGGGGGTAGCGAATGGCACAGCAATTCAACGAGATCAGCTCGGTCCAACCACGCGACCCTCAGCTTCTAAAGGCCGCCAAGCCCAAGCGCTTCGGCTTCATGAACGTTCCCTTCGTCGTCATCGTCGCCGTGCTGGTGGTCTATGGCCTGATTGTCCAGTTCTCGGCCACCTCGGCGGACGCCGACTACAGCTTCGCGCGTCAGCTGAGCGGCGTGGCAATCGGCCTTATACTGGCCGTGGGCATCTCGCGCTTCGACTACCATGCGCTTGGCGGCTACACCACCTTGTTCCTTGTTTTGATAGTGGTGCTGCTCATATCGCCGCACCTGCCCTTCATCGGCGTTTCGAACAAGGGCGCTACCTCGTGGATCAAGCTGGGCCCCTTGCCTCAGCTCCAGCCGGGCGAGTTTGCCAAGGTCTTGGTAGTCCTTCTTTGCGCTTCCGTGGTTTCTCGCTACGGCGGTAGGCTCGACGACCTGCGTGAATACCTTAAAACCGTGGCTATTTTGGCGGTGCCCTTCATCGCCATCATGACTCAGCCCGACTTCGGCACGGGCTTGGTGTACCTGGTCATCGCAACCTTCACCCTTATCGCGGGCGGTGCTAATTGGCGCTTTATGGTTGGTACCGTTGTTGCGGGCTTGGCGTTCTGCGTTCTTGTCTTCGTGACCGACCCCATTTTGGACAGTATCGCCGGCACCGACGTCGGTTTGAAGGATTACCAGCGCGCACGCTTGATGGTGTGGAACGGCTCCACCACCGACACCTCGGGCGATGCCTACAACGTTCAGCAGGCGATGATCGCTATCGGTTCCGGCGGCTTTACGGGCAAGGGCTTCATGAACGCAACACAGTCCACCCTGGGCTTCTTGCCCGAGGCTCCCACCGACTTCGTGTTCTGCGTCCTTGCCGAGGAGTTCGGGTTCGTCGGCGCGGTTGTTCTGATTGTCCTTTATGCAGCTTTGATCTTGGCGAGCATCATTATCGCCCGACGCTCGAACGACCTTTTCGGCATGCTCATCGTCATGGCCTGCGTCGGCCTGTGGACTTTCCAGATCTTCGAGAACATCGGCATGGACATCGGGCTTATGCCCGTTACCGGCATCCCGTTGCCCTTCATGAGCTACGGTACCTCGTTCATGATCATGAATTTCTGCCTCGTGGGGCTGATCAATTCCATTTGGGTTCATAATGGCCACTAGGCGCCAAACGCTCGCTGCTCAGGCGTTTTCGTGCACGCGAGCCTAGGAAAGGGGAGGGTATGAAGGTTCCCGTAAGCAACATCAAGGACGTCCTTACCGCCGCTATCGATATCGAGAAGGCCAAGGACACGCCCGTCTCCGTTTTGGTGATGATAGATGAGGAAGCGCACCCTGATTTTCAGGTCTTCGTGCGCTCCGGTTTCAGCTCCGAGTCCATCAACTCGAAGCTTATGGTGGGCTATTTCCCAACGATGACGGTCTCGCCTGAGGTCCAGGTCGATCTGGTGGTCGTGGCGGCGGGCGAGGGCGAAAAGGTCGCCGAGGTTGTGGAATCTTTCCGCGCTTCCGACACCCCTGTTCTGGTGGTTGCGGAATCCGCTCCCGTGGTACAGCGCATCGCAGACGAAAAGGGCCATGCAATCGATTCCGCCGACATTATCGCGCCCGCGAACGGCGAGGCCCTAGACGACGAGATCAAAGGCGAGCTTGCCGATCGCATCGGCCGTTGGATGGCCGAGCGCCTTCCCAAGGAAAAGCACCTTGCTTTCAGCATTGCCTATCCCTTCATGCGCCGCCCCCTGGCTTACGCGGCAATCAATGCCACGGCCGTTCAGAACGCAGGCATCGGCGTCGTCGCCTTCGTCCCCGGTGCCGATATGCCTTTGATGAGCGCCAATCAGATGAAGATGGTTTTGCAGATTGCCGCCGCCTACGGCGAGCCCCTGGATGCCGACCGCGTTAAGGAACTTGCTGCGGTTTTGGCAGGAGGCTTCGTTTGCCGCGGCGTTGCGCGCGGTGTGGTCGGTTTGATGCCGGTGGGCGGATGGATTGCCAAGGGCGCCATGGGCTTTGCCGGCACTCAGGCAATCGGACGTTGTGCGCTCGACTACTTTGAGCACGGCGGCGATGCGGCTGGTTTGGCCTCCGTCGTCGGGCATACGCGCGATGCGCTTGTTGCGGCAGCTACCAACATCGCCTCCCAGCCGGCAACCAAGACCGTAGTCTCCACGGCTGCTCCCGTTGTGGCCAAGGCCGGGCGCACCCTTGCGAAAAATGCGCGTCCTGTTGCAAACGCCGTTTTCAGCACCGCTTTGTCCAATGGGCGCAACTTTGCCAAGGCTAAGGCCAAGGCTCCCGCATCCGAGCCTCGTAAGAAGAAGGGCTTCACGATTATGGCCGGTTCCGCAAGTAGAGGAAAATCTTCAAAATAACCTCTTGCGTCAATTGCTCATTCCCGTATAATTACCGTTGCTGTCGCAGCACATGGGGTGTTAGCTCAGTTGGTTAGAGCGCCGGCCTGTCACGTCGGAGGTCGCGAGT